>NZ_MTHB01000029.1 GCF_002220365.1 Caballeronia sordidicola
CTAATTTGGTGGTTGGTTGTTCGCGGATAGCGCGGGGTGAACCTTGGGCAGGTTCAGTCACTGGTGGCGAAGCGTGTCAGAACCCGTGTACGGAGAAGGAGGGGTTCACACATCCGTGGCTCTGGCGAGCACCGTGCTTTTGGGGCACCTATGAATGGAAACTGCACGCTGTGGACACTTAGGGTAGCGTGGTTTGAAAGCGTTTTCTTTGCTTCGTTTCTTTGTCGCTTTGGACAAAGAAATGACGCGCCGCCACGCGCAGTGGCTAATAGTGCTAAAGAAATAAGCCAACTCAAGCAGACCACTAACACTAACAGCAGCAACCCGGCATTGACCCAGACCGCTAACCCAGGAACCTGGCAACCCGGCACTGACTCCGACCGCTAACACCACAACCTGGCACCCCGACATCAACCCCCAACCGCTAACCCGCGACCGCCAGAACCCCAAACCCCGTCCACCGGCGTGAGCGAAAACCCAATTGGTATCGGCGCATCTTTAAAAATCGTGATAATTTACGTTCCGTTCACTTAGAACGAGTTCTCGGGGCGGGGTGAAACTCCCCACCGGCGGTGATCGCGTACAGCTTCTGCGCGTAGCCCGCGAGCGCTTTGTGTTTCCCCTGAAAGCATGGCGAAACACAAAGGTCAGCAGACCCGGTTTGATCCCGGGGCCGACGGTCATAGTCCGGATGAAAGAGAACGGGACGGCGTATGTCCACTTGCGCGAAAGCATTTGCTGCATTTGCTGCATTTGCTGCATTTGCGCTTGCGTGCCATGCCGTCCTTCGCCCTGTTCACACAAACAGGCTTACATTCATGACGCTCGCAACAACTCTCGAAAATAATCCCGCCGTTAGCTCGGCAGCCAAGCCGCGTGCGCGTATCGCATTCATCCAAGCGTGCTGGCATCGCGACATTGTCGACCAATGCAAAGCGTCCTTCCTCGATGCCATCCAGGCACAAGGATTCAGCCGCGACGACGTCGACCTCTACGAAGTCGCCGGTGCCTTCGAAATCCCGCTGCACGCGAAGCTACTTGCTCAACGTGGCGACTACGCGGCTATCGTTGCCGCAGGTCTCGTGGTGGATGGTGGCATCTACCGGCATGAATTCGTGGCGCAGGCTGTCATCACCGGCTTGATGCAAGTGCAACTGGAAACCGGCACGCCGGTCTTGTCCGCTGTATTGACACCCCATCACTTCCACTCGGGCGAAGAACACACGAAGTTCTTCCGCGAGCATTTCGTCGTGAAGGGCGTTGAAGCGGCAACCGCTTGCGCCGATACGATCCGCAAGGTCGCAGCGCTAGCGAACGTCCGGTAACGGCGGCCAAATGCGCAAAGCAAAAAGCGCCACGCGGTCATTTCAGTCCACGTGGCGCTCTTCACGCACTCCATGAGGGTATCGCCACGCTTCGCGCTTCACCCTTTACCTGCCGAAAAGCGCAGCCGAATCTTCCCTTTCTGCGGGAGCAGATCATTCCTTTCGGACGATCTGGATAGGTAGCGCTTTTCGAAATAGACGACAGCGACACAGTGACGATCTTGGCGGTACGACATCAGTTAGAAGACGACTACTATTAGCCGTGCGTGACGAAACCTTTGGCGTAGCTGAACGTAAGCGCAAGATCCGGGGCGTATCGAACGCCTTCGCACACCATGATGGTCAGGCCGCCTTCCAAGGAGCCTCACGTCATGCATTCTTCGTCAAACCATCGCATCACCCTGCCGCCCGCATTTCACCGTTTAGCATGGTCGAACCTGCTTGCACAATCCGCCGAGCAGATCAGTCTTGCCGCCGCGCCGCTCGTTGCCGTATTCCTGCTGGGTGCAAGCGCCGCGCAAACCGGCCTGCTGCAAACCGCCCAGACCCTGCCATTCCTGCTGCTCTCGTTGCCAATGGGTGTCTATGCCGACCGTCACTCGCGACGCGCCCTGATGGCAAGCGCAGAAGCGGTTCGCGTACTTGCAATGATCACGATCCTCGTGCTGATCGGAACCCATCTGCTCACACTACCGCTGCTTGCAGTTTGCGGTTTTATCGGCGCGGCGGGTACGGTCGCTTACAGCGTCGCGGCACCATCCCTCATTCCATCTCTCGTGCCTCGGGCTGCGCTGCCGGCTGCAAACAGCCGTATCGAATTGGCTAGAAGCGTCGCGTATTCGGCGGGGCCGGCGATAGGCGGGGTGATCGTGGGCTCGGTCGGCGCGGGTTGGGCCTACGCGTTAGCGACCATGTTGTCGGCCTTCGCCGTTGCACTGCTGCGCGCGTTGCCCGTCTCAGCGCATCTGCCCAGGACGGGTAGGCATTTCCTCGCTGAGCTCCGCGAGGGCGCCGCTTTCGTATTCCGCGACCCGCTGCTCCGCCCCATTCTCCTGACCGCGGTTTTCTTCAACCTGGGCTATTTCGTGTTGCAGGCGATCTACGTGGCTTACGCGGCGCACCACCTGCATATGTCGTCATGGGTGATCGGCGTGAGCCTGGCGGCCTATGGCGCGGGCATGGTGGCCGGTGCGCTGGCGGGACCCGCCGTGTCCAGGCGAATTTCCTTCGGCCGGACACTCGTGATCGGCCCTGTATGCGGCTTCCTGGCATCAGTGCTGATGAGCGCTACATTGTTTTTCCCGCAAGTATGGATGGCTTGCGCGAGCTTCTTTTTGCTTGGCGCCGGGCCGGTACTGTGGACGATAGGGTCAACCACCCTGCGTCAGGCGATCACACCTCACGCCATGCTCGGCAGAGTGTCAGCCATCATGAGCACAGCAACCTATGGAGCGCGTCCCGTTGGCGCACTGCTCGGTGCAGCCCTCGCAACGCAAACAGGCGTGGGCGCGTGTCTGCTGGTGTCGAGCGTGGCTTTCGCGATCCAGTTAGGGGTGATTGTTCTGTCTCCTGTCACGCAACTGTCGGCGCTTCCCGAAGGCGCAGCGTCTTGATCAGAAGTGGGGCGCGGCTGCTCGGTGAATGAAGCCTGATGGCCCTCACGTGTCTCTGTCCGGGCGCGATATCTTCAAACTTCAAGCGCCTGCCTATCCGGAATGCTTCTTGCTCAGGCTCTGACGACACGAAGCAAGGATAACCAGGAGAAAGCGATGCGAAAGGAAACTTCGCCCCCATTGCAATCGTCAACGGACGCGCTGGACACAGTCCCTGACACATCGAGTCCTGCGTACGCGACCCATCACCCTGTTACCCGCGCCTTCGATATTTTCGCGAGCGCCGTGACTCGCTGGACCGGCTCCCCCGTGGCGTTCGGCCTTGCGGTAATCAGCATTGTGGTCTGGGCCGTGACCGGGCCAGTTTTCCACTACTCGGAAAATTGGCAACTGGTGATCAATACCGGGACGACCATTGTCACCTTCATCATGGTGTTCCTTATCCAGCAAAGCCAGAACAAGGACAGCGTCGCGCTTCACCTGAAACTCAATGAGTTACTTGCGTCTCACCGGTCTGCGGACAATCACCTGATCGGCATCGAGGATGCCTCTGAAGAGGAGCTCCGGCGACTTGCAGCCGCTTATCTCCGGAAGGCGGCCGGCGAAGATGAGGCCCCCGTCGCGAATGCCTCCTCTTAGTCGCTGTGCGTAACGAGTCGCTGTGCGTGATGCGGAAAGGGCCCTGCTGCCTTTCTCGAACAGCCATGAGTTGGCAGCATTGTCCGGCGTATCCAGCTGGAACGGGGGTCATGTGAACGAGAAAATACGTCGACTGATGGCGCAGATCAACGTGCTGGAAGATGAGCTGAGAACCGTCGTGCATCAGGCGGAAGTGCCCCTTGCTCCATAGCATGGACGGCAAGCGCATCACGTTCGACAAGGCGGTCAGGCAGGTACATCGGCGCTCGAAGACAGGGATGCTGCAGTGGCTCTTCAAGAGCCGTCCCTCCACTGCCGTGGTTGCGCCTTTCATCTACGGGTTGATCGTGCCGTTGCTGTTCCTCGACCTCGGCTTGAGCTTGTATCAGGCGACCTGCTTTCCCGCGTACGGGATCAACAAGGTCAGGCGTTCGGACTATATCGTGATGGACCGGCTGCAACACGTTCAACCGTTTGCCCGAACGCGTGGCAGCCGTCATTGAACCTGCCGCAAGACCGCAGCCAAGCTCACGGTATCGTAGGGCTTTCGCAAGACAAAGTATCCGGACACCCTCGAAACATGATGGTTACCGGTTGCGAATATGACCGCCAGGTCACGGCGCAAAACACGCGCTTGTATGGCGAGCTCTTCGCCCGACATGCCCGGCAAGCCGATGTCCGTGATGAGCAGATCGACCGCCTCCTTTTGCATGAGCGCCAAAGCCGCTTGTGCGTTGGCGGCCTCGTGGACCACGTGCCCAAGCACCGCGAGCAACTCACTCGTATTGGAGCGAATCAGGTCATCGTCTTCAACGAACAAGATGTTTAGCGCGCGTCCGGCAGGCGCGCTGAGCGTGACTGCCGACGGCACGCTTGAAGGCGCCGGCGCGTCCGTGAGCGCGGCGTGCTGTTTTTGGTTTGCGAGCACGTGCCGGATCTTTCTGGCGAGCGCCTCCCGCGTGTAGGGCTTGCCGAGCAATTCGACTCCGGCATCCAGCCGGCCGCCGTGAACAATCGCATTTTCCGTATAGCCTGACGTGAACAGCACAGCTATGCCGGGAATGAGATGCCGCGCACGGCGAGCTAACTCGGGACTTCGCAGTGGGCCCGGCATGACGACGTCGGTGAACAACAGGTCGATCGACACGCCGCTTTCGATGATCGCAAGCGCACTGCTGGCGTCGCTCGCCTTGAGCACGCGATATCCCAGTTCGGACAACATCTCCACCACCGTCACCCGGACTTGCTCGTCGTCTTCCGCCACCAGGATCGTCTCGGCGCCACCGAGCACCGGCGTGCTTTCCATCACCCCCCCTAGATCCTCCTTGTCGTGGGTCCGCGGTAAATACAACTTCACCGTCGTGCCCTCGCCCGGTTCGCTGTAGATCTTGACGTGTCCACCGGACTGTTTAACAAAGCCATAGACCATGGAGAGTCCCAACCCCGAACCCTTGCCCTCCGGTTTGGTGGAGAAGAACGGCTCATAGGCCTGGGCCAGCACTTCGGGTGTCATCCCGCAGCCGGTATCCGTCACCGCGAGCATCACATATTGCCCGGCGCTCACCTCGGCGTGATCGAGCGCATAGCGGTCGTCGAGGAAAGCGTTGCCTACTTCAAGGGTCAGCTTGCCCGCGTTGTCCATGGCATCGCGCGCATTGATGGCGAGATTGAGTACCGCGTTCTCGACCTGGGTGGGATCGACGAATGTATTCCACAGGCCGGCGGAAACAATCGTCTCGATCTCGATGGCTTCGCCCAGGCTACGCCGCAACATGTCTTCCATGCCCGTGATGAGCCGTCCGATCCTGATCGTCTTCGGTTCGAGCGCCTGCCGGCGGCCGAAGGCCAGCAACTGACTCGCCAGCTTCGCGCCGCGGCTCACGCCGGCAAGCGCATTCGCCAGGCGCCGCTCTGCCCGCTCGCTGCCCGCCACGTCCGACGCAAGCAGCTGCAAGTTGCCTGAAATAACCTGCAGCAGATTATTGAAATCGTGCGCGACGCCGCCGGTGAGCTTGCCGATCGTTTCCATCTTTTGCGCCTGCTGAAGCGCCAGTTCGGTACGCCGCAGCGCGTCTGCCGCTTCGCGATCCGCGGTGATGTCGCGCCCCACGGCATGGATGAAATGCTCATCGGGCACAGCCGTCCACGACAGCGTGACATACGCGCCATCCTGCCGTTGGTACCGGTTGATAAACTTGAACGTGCGGATCCCCTCGCTCAGTTCGCCCAATTCGGCGAGCGTCGCAACCCGGTCATCGGGATGCACGAACTCCAGGAATGAATGGCCGATAAGGTTCTTCTCATCCCGGCCCAGGATCTGCTGCCAAGCCGGATTCACCGCCACGATGTTCGACTTGAAATCGGCGACCAGCATCATGTCGGTGGAGAGCCGCCACATGCGCTCCCGGTCGGCAACACTTTCCGCCACCTGCTGTTCGAGCGTCTTGTTCAGGCGCTCCAGCGCCCGTGCCGCGGACTTCTGGCCTTCAATGTCGGTATTCGTGCCGATCCAGCGGACGATGGATCCCGCGTTGTCGCGAATCGGCAGCGCTCGGGCGATATGCCAGCGGAACACGCCGTCGGCTCGTCGAATGCGGAACTCGAATTCGTAGGTCGTGCCCGATGCCACCGCGTCGGCCCACTGTCCGGCGGCGGCCTGCAAATCGTCACCATGAATGATGTTGCCCCACGCCTGGCCGTCCAGACTGCCCTGCGCCGCGCCGCTGTACTCGTAGACCCGGTCGTTGAACCAGTCGAGTTCGCCGTCGCTTTGCGCCGACCAGACCTGGTTGGGCATGGCCTGGGCGAAGGTGCGGAACTTCTCCTCGCTTTCATGGACGGCGCGCTCGGCGACCAGGCGGTCCGTCACGTCGGTTCCCTGGATGAAGATGCCGATTACAGCGCCGGCTTCGTTGCGTACCGGCTGATAGACGAAGTCGACATAACGCTGCTCTGCAGGCGCCCCGGGGAGCCGATTGAGCACGATGGACTGCGCACTGCCCGAGACGGGCATTCCAGAGGCGTAGACCTGGTTCAGGATCTCTACAAACCCTTGCCCGCGCAGTTCGGGCAATCCTTCTTGCACCGGTTTTCCCAGGATTGTCCGATCCCCAACCAGTTGCGTGAAGGATGCGTTCGTCAATTCGATGACGTGTTCGGGGCCGGTCAGCATGGCCATGAATCCGGGTGCCTGCTCGAACATCCGCCGCAGCCGCTCGCGCTCGCCGCTCAGCCAGCGCTCCGCGCGCACCTTTGCGGTGGTCTCCACCACGATCGCGATGACCGCGACCGGCACACCCTGCTCGTCGCGAATGGGCGAGTAGTCCAGGTTCATCCATACTTGCTCGCCGCGTCCGTGGCGGTGCAGCGTGAGCTCCTGATCTTCGTATCGCAGCGTTCGGCCGGCCAGGCCGACCTTCATCACGTTGTCGTTGAAATCCGCGATCTCGGACCACCCTTCCCGCACCTTGGAGCCGAGAAGCTGGGGATGCCGGGCGCCTGCGAAAACGGAATAGGCGTCGTTGTAGAGCATGACGCCATCCACCCCCCAGAGCGTCACGATCGGGACGGGCGACTGCAAAATCAGGGCGATAGTGCCGGTCAGCGTCTGCGACCAGTCTTTTACCGGTCCCAGTGGCGAAGCGGACCAGTCTCTGGATGCGATGATCTTGGCGACTTCGCCACCGCCCTCCAGGAAGGCGTGATTCAGGTCGGCGATCGGTTGTCTTTCGTTCATGTCCAGGAATCGATAAGAAACGTTTAACCGCACGACGCGCTTAAGCGTTGCAGAGTTTGACACGTCAGTAGATAGACATTTATTTTACCTTCCAAAATCCGCTCGTAGAGGGCCGCAGGGGCTTCCGGCACAGATTTCCAACCTGCCGCGCCTGGGGATGATTCTTGCTGCCAGCAGTCTCCTGGCCCGATCCTTCCCCGCTCCCGGCTAGCGTAAGACCGAGCCCCGCAGACTTCCCTAGTGGGTGCCCTTGTCGCGGATCAGGCTGATTTCCCCGTTGCGTTCGAGCGTAGCGGCGCGCACGCCGGACAGGTCGTCGGCGCCCAGTTGTTGCCGCGCTGTTTCGAACAAGTCGGTTCGCGTAATGAGCGCAGCGGACATCTGCTTCTCGTCGAAGCGGCCATCGCGATACAGCTCTCGTTCGGCGCCGCCCACGAGCCGCTCAAGCGTCGGCGAATGCAGGCAGCCCCATGCAAGCACGCGGTGCAGCACGACAATCACGACAGAGGCAACCACCGTCGGAATCGCGGGCGAAGCACCACGATTCGCGCGGCTCATCGTCGCGCCAAGAAGTATCGCGACGACATAGTCAAACGGAGAGCGCTGGCCGAACGAACGCCGGCCGCAGATTCGAATACAGACCAACGCGCCCATGAAGGCAGCGGCCGCGCGAGCCGCCATTTGTAGCGAATCGAGGTCTTGGCCACTGCCGAACGCTGCGATGAGGGCGTTCATGTGCGCTCCTGTCTGTTTGGCATCTCGTGAATCGAAGCATGCCGCACGCGTCCAGATAGCGCGGATTTTGAACACTCGAACGACCGCCGGACGCGGTGCATTTCGCTGTCCACCGTCACCCTGCCTACGCCCCGGCTTACGGGCAAGAAGCGTACTGCGAGCGCGGACTGGTAATTGCTAAACGATAAATGTTGTGCAATTGCAGTGAACATCGTGATGTCCGCGGACAGGAAAAATCGACCGCTTCAGCGCTCGGCCGGACACACGCCATGCCTGTTTATGGACACGATTGAACCACGTAAAAAGCCATGAAAAAGCCGAAAATTGTCCTATCCGTGAATCAACTGCAAAGCCGGGGATCAGGCGAACACATGCACCCGGATGACTTCGCCGTGTACGCGTCGTACCAGATCAACGCCGGTGGATTGTTTGTAGGAACGCTAAAGGTTATTAGAAAAACCGACGGCCGCCTGTTGTTCCCGTTCCAGGGAGCGCCCGTGCTGGGACCATACCCTTCGCGAGAAGAGGCGCGCGAGGCGGCAGTGATGCGCGGCGAACAGATAGTCGCAAGCGATATCGTCAATCCGGAAGAGTGAGAGAAGCGCGCCAGCCGGAGACACGCTCTGCTGTGCGCGAAAATGCTGCGTCGCAATAGAGCCTTTCATTCACTCTTTCATTCACTCTTTCAAGCGCCACGGAGAACGCGGTCGTGTCGGCCTGGGCAATGTCGGCGCAAAAATTCGGCACAAAAAAGACCGCCGGGCAAAACCGGCGGCCTGATTTTTCAACACCAGACGAGATCGTGATGCAGCGGTAATGCGACGTTAAGCGATCGTCTGCGTGGCGACTTCATCCACTGCTTCGCGCACGATACCGACGATCTCGTCCACATCTGCCCGCGTGATCACGAGCGGCGGTGCAAACCCGAGGATGTCGCCGTGCGGCATGGCCCGCGCGATCACCCCGCGCCGCAATGCGGCCGCCGAGACCTTCGGCCCGATCTTCAACGCTGCATCGAAAGGCTTGCGGCTTGGCTTGTCCGCCATGAATTCAAGCGCGGCCAGCATGCCGGTCTGGCGCACTTCACCCACTAGCGGATGCTGGTCGAATGCAGCATGCAATTGCGCGCCTAGATAAGCCCCGACATCCGCGGCGTTCTGCGTCAGGTTCTCACGTTCGAGAATGTTCAGGTTCGCGATAGCGGCCGCCGCGCAAATGGGGTGGCCCGAATAAGTCCAGCCGTGTCCCATCGGGCCATGTTCCTGTGAGCCCTTCTCGATCACGTCCCACACTCGTTCACCCACAATCACGCCCGACAGCGGCGCATAAGCGCTGGTGAGACCCTTCGCGACGGTGATCAGGTCCGGCTGCATGCCGTAGTGCTGCGCGCCCATCTTCGACCCGAGCCGGCCGAAACCGCATACCACTTCATCGGAGATCAGCAGGATGTCGTGCTTCTTCAGTACTTGCTGGATCGCGGCCCAATAACCCTCCGGCGGCGCGATGATGCCGCCGGTCCCCATCACCGGTTCGCCAATGAACGCAGCAATCGTGTCGGCGCCTTCCTGCGCGATCAGCTTCTCGAGTTCTTCCACGCAATACGCGACAAACCGCGTTTCGTTCATGCCGGCCGGTGCCTGCCGGTACCAGTGCGGACAGACCGTATGCTTCACGCGATCGACCGGCAAATCGAAATGCTGATGGAAGCTCGGCAAACCGGTCAGGCTGCCCGTGACGATGCCCGAACCGTGGTAACCACGCTGACGCGAGATGATCTTTTTCTTGTTTGGGCGACCCAGCACGTTGTTGTAGTACCAGACAATCTTGATCTGCGTTTCGTTCGCGTCCGAACCGGACATGCCGTAATAAACCTTCTTCATCCCCGCCGGCGACCAGTCGATAATCCGCGACGACAGCTCGATGATGGTGTCGGTGGAATGGCCCACATACGTGTGGTAGTACGCCAGCTTCTTGGCTTGCTCGTAGATCGCCTCGGCCACTTCGGTACGGCCATAGCCAATGTTCACGCAGTACAGGCCTGCGAAAGCGTCTATATAGCTCTTGCCCTCGTGGTCTTCAATCCGGATACCCTTCGCTCCCCGAACGATCTTGCCGGGAAGAGCGCCGCTTGCGTGATCGTGCGCATGGGTCGACGGATGCATGAAGTGTGCACGGTCTTCGTTGAACAGTTGTTCGAGTTGCTGTGTCATGAGTTGCTCCTTAGATTCCTGTCATTGCGTTAATTCCACTAAGCCGTGACGCTGAGCGGCAAGCCGAGGTTACCGAGGCAAAAATATTTGATTTCGACGAACGGCTCGAAACCCTCCGCTCCCCCTTCACGGCCGAGGCCCGACGCCTTCATGCCGCCGAAGGGGATAGGCGCGCCGGTGAACTTGACGCCGTTGACCGAGATCATGGCGAACTCGAGCCGGCGCACCAGTTGAAAGATCGTGTCCATGCGCGTGGCGCAGATGTAGGCGGCCAACCCGTGCTCGGTATCGTTGGCTCTGGCCACCACTTCGTCCAGCGTGTTGAACGACGATATGGCCGATGTCGGCGCGAAGTTTTCTTCATCGTAGATACGCATGCCGGGCGCAGCGTCGGCGACCACGGTAGGCTCGAAGAACCACCCGCCAAGCGCATGCGCTTGCCCGCCCACGGTAATCCGCGCGCCCTTCGTCCGGGCGTCGGCCACGCGAGCGGCGGTGGTATCGAACGCGGCCTGATGCATCAGCGGTCCCACCTCGACGCCTGCCTCGAAGGCAGTCCCAACCTTCAACCCTCGCACCGCTTCGCTGTATTGATGAACAAACCGTTCATACAACGGCGCGGCCACGAAGATGCGGTTCGCCGCGCAACAATCCTGTCCCGACGTCTGGAACTTCGCGCCAATGGCCACCTTGACGGCCTGATCGAGATCAGCGTCCTCCGTGACGATGAACGGCGCGTTGCCGCCAAGTTCCAGCGCCAGCTTCTTGATACCCGACTCGGCCGACGCGCGCGCGACGAGCCCACCCACACGAGTAGATCCGGTGAAGCTGACGGCCCGCACGCGCACATCGCGTACCAGTGTTTCCATCGCCATTTGCGGCTCCCCCAGCACGACGTTGAATACGCCCGCTGGAAACCCCGCTTCTTCGGCCAGTTGAGCCAGCGCAAGCGCCGAGAATGGGGTTTCGTGCGCGGGTTTGACGATCGCCGTGCAACCCGCGGCAAGTGCGGCGGCAGCCTTGCGGGTGATCATTGCCACCGGGAAATTCCACGGGGTGATAAGTGCGGCGACGCCGACCGGCTCCATCACCGTGCCGAGGTGGGCACCATTGACATGCGTGGGGATCGTGCGGCCGCAGAGGCGTTTAGCATCATTGGCGTACCACTCGACGAAGCTCGCCGCATACGTGATTTCTCCCCTTGACTCAGCCAAAGGCTTGCCCTGTTCCAGCGACAGAATGCCGGCCAGATCGTGCTGATGACGCAAGATCAATTCGTGCCAGCGCAGCAGGATCGCGCTGCGGCGCTCTTGCGGCACCCATCGCCAGGATTCAAACGCATGGTGTGCGGCGCTAATCGCCGCTTCTATTTGCGCGCGATCCAGCATGGGCACATGACCGATCACTTCCTGGTCGGCGGGATTCTGCACGGCGATCGTTGCCGCGCTGTCGCTATGGATCCAGCGGCCATCTACATAACAAAGCGACTTGAAAAGGACGGGATGACCCAGCAACATGAGAGGCTCCTGATTGCACTGTATGACGTCCATTTTCGTCCTCGCCGCCGCGCGATTTTTTCGATGTGACCCGCTAGGCATGGCGTTTTTTCTGTCCTGCGGGCCCTTTCCGCGATATTTCCTGAGTTTTTCTTGGGGTTTGCCTCGGGTTTGCTTTATTCCCAGTCCGGAACGCTGTCCGGCATGCTTTTTACAACCTTCGTGACGATGTACGTGAAATAGCGTTCGATCCCGATTTCATCCATCAACAGGGAGTCAATGAAGCGCTGGTAATGATCGATATCGCGCGATACCACATGCAGCACATAGTCCACGCCGCCGCCCGTCGCATAACATTGGACAACTTCCGGCGCGGCCAGCACGCGGTCTTCGAAGCGCCGCATGTCGTGCGCGGTGTGTTTTGCCAATGTCACTTCCACCACAATCCGGCTCGCCTTGATCACGCCCACCCAATCGAGCTCTGCCCGATACCCCTTGATGACACCGCTTTCCTCGAGTTTGCGCACACGTTCCCACGCAGGGGAAATCGATAGGTTCACCTCCTCGGCGAGCCGCGATTTCGTGATGCGCCCATCACGTGCAAGGATCCGCAGGATGGCGATGTCGTAGCGGTCGAGATTGATCACGATCAGACGGCCACGGGAATATGACGTTCCACCAGATCGGCGACCACCGCTACCGTGTCCCCGATCTGGACCAGTCCTGGGAAGTGCCGCGCGGCCAGCAAGCCGCTGCGCCGCGCCAAATATTCAACTGCCGGCGCACCAGTACGCGTGGCGTCGTAGACACGGGCCAGCACATCGCCCTCATCAACCAAGTCCCCCAGATGACGACACATTTCGAGCAGGCCGCTATGCTCGCTCGTGGTGTAGCAAGTGCCGTCCGGCATGTCCAACAACGTCGTCGTCCGGTTGTTGCCCCGCAGATCGTCCCGCGGCGATATCCCTTCCCGGTCGATGACTCCCGCGTGCGCGAGAAAGCCGTACACACCCCGCTCGGCAATCGCGACGCTTGCGGCCGTCGCCGTTCCGCCGCCGCCGAGTTCGGTGGAAACGAACACTTTCCCCGCTTCTTCCACCGCGGAATCGAACAGTCCGACGCTATCGAGTTCGAGCATGCGCATGGAATAGGGCGCGCCGAACGCACGCATCGCGGCTTCGCATCGCGCCTGCTGCTGGGCGTCAGGCAATACGTGAATGGCGGCAAACGGCAGGAAATCCAGCGTGCGGCCACCTGCATGAATATCGAGTACGTAGTCGGAAATGGGCAGCAAATGGCGCTGGAAATAATCCGCTATTTTTTCTGTGACGGTGCCATCCGGCTTGCCGGGAAAAGTCCGGTTGAGGTTGCCCGAATCCACCGACGAGGTGCGCGTGCCGGCCTTGAATGCCGGATAGTTCATGAAGGGCACGACGATCACGCGTCCGGTGACATCGCTTGCCTTGAGCGTTGACGCAAGCTTGGACAGCGCGATCGGCCCTTCGTATTCATCGCCATGATTGCCGCCCGTCAGGAGCACGGTCGGCCCTTCGCCGCGCTGGATCACGGTAATGGGAATCATGATGGCGCCCCACGCTGAATCGTCGCGCGAATACGGCAGCTTGAGGAACCCGTGCTGCTCGCCAACGGCCGCTAGATCCACCGTCGGCGTAATGGGTGACGCACGCATGGCTACTCCTTCACGAACAATTGTCGAGGCGTGTTGCAGAAGGTCTCCACGCCCGTGCTGGTAATCAGGATGCTCTCCGTGATCTCCAGGCCCCAGTCGTCGAGCCACAGCCCCGGCATGAAGTGAAACGTCATGCCGGGTTCGAGGACCGTCTTGTCCCCCGGACGAAGACTCATCGTGCGCTCGCCCCAGTCGGGCGGGTAGCTCGCGCCGATCGGATAACCACAGCGGCTGTCCTTCTCGATTCCGGATTTGCGCAGCACCGCAAAAAACGCGTTGGCTATGTCTTCGCAAAGATTGCCCGGCTTCGCCGCCGCAAGTCCTGCTTCTATGCCCTCCACCACGGCCTTTTCTGCATCGATGAAATGTTGCGGCGGACGGCCGAGATAGACCGTGCGCGATTGCGGACAGTGATACCGCCTGAAGCAGCCGGCAATCTCAAAGAATGTTCCTGCGCCCTTCGTGAACTCGGAGTCGTCCCAGGTCAGATGCGGCGCGGCTGCATCAGAACCTGTCGGCAGCAAAGGTACGATCGCGGGATAGTCTCCGCCATATCCCTCTACGCCCGTGATGCCTGCCGAATAGATTTCCGCGACAAGATCGCTCTTGCGCATGCCTGGTTCGACCCGCTCGAGAATGCGTGCGTGCATCTTCTCGACAATCCGCGCGGCAACTCGCATGTACTCGATCTCGCGAGGCGACTTGATCGCCCGCTGCCAGTTGACCAGGCCCGTGGCGTCGACCCATGTTGCCTGCGGCAGATGATGCATCAATGATGCATACGCTGCCGCGCTGAAATAGTAGTTATCCTTCTCCACGCCTATTCGACATTTATCCCAGCCACGTGCAGCAATCACTTCACGCGATAAATAATCCATAGGATGCCGAACTTGTGACTGTACGTAGTGGTCAGGGTAGCCCACTATCTGGTCGTGACGCATGAAAACAGTGCGCTTCGCGCCGTTCGCGTCCTGTCCGCGACCGAACCATAGCGGCTCCCCTTCCATTGGCAAGAGCACGCACTGGTGCACATAGAACGACCACCCGTCGTAGCCGGTGAGCCAGCTCATGTTGGTCGGATCGGAGACAATCAGCAGATCGACCTCCGCTTTTTGCATCGCTCGCCGCGTCTTGGCAATGCGCGCGTCAAATTCGCTTTGTTCGAAATACAGGCGTGCGGCGGGTGCCGCTGCGCGTCTTTCTTGCTCTTGTGCTTGTTGCGTCATGAATGACATCGTCCCCTCTCAGAGCGTCACGTCGTTGTTAAAGATGATCCCTGCCTTTTGCCCGCGGGCGCGTTGCAACGCCAATGCGGCGATCGCCGTGTCCTGTGCACCAGTTCCCGTCAGGTCGCAGATGGTGATGTCCTCGTCATGCGCGCGTCCCGGACGGCTACCCGCAATGACATGTCCCAACTCGGCAAAGCCGGCGTCCTTTGCAATAACACCAGCCTCGATAGCGTGATGAAGCTCGCCGAGAATGCGCGTTTGCTGAAGACGATCGCAGACATAGCGCCCGGCGACGAGAACCGCCGGCGCGAGCTCGTTCTTGTGTTCGGCATCAGATCCCATCGCGGTGATATGCAAACCCGGGTGCAGGTCTTCAGCGTGTATCAACGGGCTTCGGCTTGGTGTAGTCGTGATGGCGATATCGGCAAGCGCAAGCGCTTCATGCACACTTGGGGCTACCTCGCCGCGAATTCCTTGCAGACCCTTCGCAAAGCGCCGCGCACGTTCCATGTCACGTGCCCAGACAGTGACGTGGTCGATCTCGCAGACCAACCGTAACGCCTCCAACTGGAGGCGTGCCTGCTCGCCCGCCCCGATCACGGCCACACGCCTAGCACCCTTGCGTGCGAGCCAGCGCGCGGCGACCGCGCCCGCCGCAGCGGTGCGAACCGCGGTGAGATAACCGTTGTCGAGCAGCACGGCCTCGGTCAATCCGGTGCGCGCCGACAACACCAGCATCAGGCCGTTGAGACTCGGCAAACCGAGCGCAGGATTGTTGAAGAATCCGGGACTGACCTTGATGGCGAAGCTATCGAAACGCGGCAACCACGCGGTCTTTACATCGACTTCACCGGCATGCTCGGGAAGGTCGAGACGAAGGACCGGCGGCATGGCCACGGCTTCAGTCGCGAGTGAAAGAAATGCTGATTCAACCTGATCGATCGCGGCGAGATCAAGTGGCACGAGTGCACGCAACTGCGCTTCGCCGACGAGTGTGATGGCGGACATGTCAAGCCTCCAGGATCAGCTGGCGATGCAGGCCGATATCGATATTCGCGCCGCTCATGACCAGTACGGCCGGGCCGCGCATAAGATCGGCGCGATCGATACGTCGGTCGAGTAAAGCGGCGATGCCCACCGCCGCCGCCCCTTCGATCACAAGCCGTTCTTCGCGATACGCATGCACGATCCCGCGCGCAATAGACGCTTCGTCCAGCAGCACGACGCTATCGGCGAGTTCTCGTGTCAGCGCGAAAGTATGTTCGTTGTCCAGGCCGATCCCGCCGCCCAGCGAATCCGCAAGCGTCTCGACTTCGTCGACAAGCACGGGGCGCCCTGCTGCGAGACTCGCGTGCATCGCGGCGCCGCGTTCCATCGTTACGCCGATCATCGCGACGTCGGCACAGATCCGCTTGGCGGCAAACGCGACGCCGCTGAACAAGCCGCCGCCCGACAAGGGCACGACAATGCTCGCCGTGTCCGGCAATGCCTCCATGATCTCCAGGCCGATAGTCGCCTGCCCCGCAATCACATTGAGGTTGTCAAAAGGCGGGACGAATGCAAAGCCCTCATCGCTGGCAAGACGCAACGCCTGCGCCTGTGCTTCATCCTGACTCTCCCCCGCGATCACGACACGCGCGCCGAGCGCAGTGACGGCATCGACCTTGTTCTTTGGCACCAGCGCCGACATGCACACGGCAGCCTCCATGCCGAGTGCACGCGCGGCATATGCGATGGCACGTCCATGATTTCCCGTCGATGCAGTCACGACCCTGGCGATGCCGCGCTCCGCGAGATCGGCCAGCGCGTTGGTCGCTCCGCGCAGCTTGAAGCTGCCGGTCGGCTGCACGGTTTCGAGCTTCAGATAGACTTCCGTGCCGGCGATCCGCGACAGCGACGCTGACGCGAGCAAGGGCGTGTGTGTCACACGCCCCTCGATACGGCGGCGCGCACGATAGACATCGGCAAGCGAGAGAACAGGCATGAACGCAACCGCATGGATGAAGTCGATGCGATCGAGTCTAATGTCCTAAAAAGCGCTTTTTAATGTCCTAGTTCAATCGATACGGCAGGTGCCTGACGTCGACGCCCGGTCAATTGCCGGGGTCAACTGAAGTCGTGCACATGCGGGTACTGCTCGAACACTTCGCCGATGGTTTCAAGCGCGGTTTTAAAGGTGTGATCCGTCACTTCGGCGCCCACGCACAACCGCACCGCGTTCGGCCTCTCGGCGCCACGCACGAGGAACGGATCGGGCGATGTCACCGCAATATCCCGGTTGCGCAACTCGCGCGTGACGCGGTCCGCTTGCCAGTAATCGGGCACCTTCAACCAGGCAGACAACGCCTGCGGATGACTCCCTAGCAGATAACGGCCGAGCACCTCTCGAACCATTGCCTGCCGGGTCCCAAGGCGCTCACGCTGCACCTGGACCAAGTGTTGCGCGGTCCCGTCCATGATCCAGCGCGTGGCGACCTCGGCCATGGGCGAAGTCGCCATCCAGCTGCTTACGCGCAGCACGCTTTCAGCGCGCAGCGCGAGGCGTCGCGGCATGGTGAGATAACCGATCCGCAAGCCGGTCAACACTGACTTCGTCATGCTCGTGCAGTAAAACGACAGCTCTGGAATCAGACTGGAGATAGGCGTCTGCGTCTTGGCCGGTAACGCGCCATAGACGTCGTCCTCGATCACGTACACGCCATAACGCTCGGCAATGCGTGCAATCGAGCGGCGACGCGAATCCGGCATCAGGGCGACCGTGGGGTTGTTCAGCGTCGGGGTGCAGACCAGCGCGCTGACACGCTCGCTGTCGCACATCTCTTCGAAATGTTCGGGACGTATGCCGTATTCGTCGATCTCAAGACCTTTGAGCGTGAAGCCCAGCACATTGGCCGAGCCAATTACGCCATGGTCAGTCAGGCTCTCGCAGAGTACGGTGTCGCCGGGGCCGACGAACGATGCCAGCGCCAGGAAGATGCCATGGGCGGCGCCGTTGGTGACCAACAGTGTTTCGGGATTCACCGGCATGCCGAGCGTGGCGAGCCATGCCGCGCCCGCCTGGCGGTGATGATCAAAACCGGCAATCGGCCGAAACGCGCGTATCCATGGTTGATCCTCCACCGTGGCAAGCGTCGCGCACACCTTGCGCCACATGGCATCGTGCTCAGGGGTATGCACGATCCGCGCTATGGAAAAGTCGATGACCTCGCGCTCGGCAGTATCGAGCATGTATTTCGACATGGTCTCGGTCACGCGCGCCGCGACGAAGCTGCCTCGCCCCACCTCGCAACGAATCAGCCCTTGGCGCTCCAGTTCTTTATAGGCGTTCGTCACTGTCTGCACGCTGATAGCCAGGTCCGCCGCGACCTCGCGCTGCGGCGGCAGGCGAGCGCCTGACGCAAGCGTGGCGCTTTCGATATCCGCCGCGATCGCTTTCACCAGACGTTTGTATTTCGACTCGACGCCATGCACTGCACGCACTGCGTCACGCCACCGCTCGTTCACGTTCGCCTCCGTTCAGTAGCTCCCATAGTGGCGCAGAAGCGGCCGCAAAAATTATTGTCCTAGAGCAATTGGAACAAAAATATGGCTTTGTATGCTGCGTTCATGGCGGTGTAACGCAGCCTCGAAATTGGAATAAAACCAAGGGTTTGCGAGCATTTTCGCCACTAGTGCCGCGCGGACGCGGCGCAATCAACCACGCTACGGAATCGGGAACGGATCGACATGAAACTCAAACGAGTATCTGGAATGGTGGGAGCGCTGTCCATGCTGTGCATTGGGGCAGTAGCGGCGGGGTTGGTGGCCCATTCAGCGGCGGCGAACGCTGAAACGACCTTGCAGCGCATTCAGCGCACGGGAGAAGTGCGCATTGGCTACGCAAACGAAAGCCCCTTTGCGTACACCACGCCGGACGGCACCGTCACCGGCGAGTCACCCGAGATTGCGAAGAAGGTGTTCGCCAAGCTCGGTGTCAACAAAGTCGATGCCGTCCTGACGGAGTGGGGCTCGCTCATTCCCGGATTGCGCGCGGGACGCTTCGACGTGATTGCAGCGGGCATGTACGTCACGCCGGAGCGCTGCAAGCAAGTCGCGTTCGCCAACCCTCAATACCAGATCAAGGACACCCTGCTCACGCTGAATGGCAACCCCAAGAACCTGCGGAGTTACGCTGACGTAGCCAAAAACCCCGACACAAAACTGGCTGTCATGGCGGGCTCGGTCGAGTTGGGCTACGCACGAGACTCCGGCGTGAAGGACGGGCAATTGCTGCAAGTACCCGATACCACCGCGCAGTTGCAGGCCGTGCGTGCAAGCCGCGCCGACGCTGCCGCCGGCACGGCATTGACCATGAAGGGGCTTGCCGCCAAGGCGGGCCCGACGGTGGAAGCCATCCCCAAGTTCACGGACGATCCCAAGCACACCGGTTACGGCGCGCTGGCGTTCCGCCCGGACGACACGGACCTTCGCGACGCCGTCAATCAGCAACTGAAAGCGTGGCTCGGCACGCCGGATCATCTCAAGACAGTGGCCCCGTTTGGCTTTGACAAAAGCAACCTCACGGACAAGACCACCGCGCAACTTTGCGGCGGCTGACCGCCTTCGTTTGACGAGCCGGCATGTGCCGGTCATCACCTCCTCTTACCGCCTCAAGCCTTAAGCGAGGAATGCCATGGGCGACTTGCATGAACTCTTGCCCCTGTTGATGAAGGGCACGCTCGTCACCGTCGAGATTGCGGTGTCCGCAATCTTGCTGGCAATTGTGATGGCCGGCATGGCGACCGTCCTGCGCGCGTCGACATGGCGCATTTTGCGCTGGACCGCCAACGCGTACGTCGAAGTATTTCGCGGTACGTCGCTACTGGTACAGCTATTCTGGCTTTTCTTCGTGTTGCCCTTGCCGCCATTCAATCTGGAGCTGACGCCGCTCACCGTTGCCATCGTTGGGCTTGGGCTGCATTACGGCGCCTATGGCTCCGAGATCCTGCGCGGTGCATTGCGTTCAGTACCAGGTGGACAATATGAAGCGGCGCTTGCGTTGAACATGCCCGCGTCGACCAGGATGCGGCGCATTGTCTTGCCACAGGCCATGATCAACGCGTTGCCGCCCGCCACGAACCTGATGATCGAATTGTTGAAAGGGACCTCACTGGTTTCGTTGATCACCCTCTCCGACCTCACCTTCCGCGCACGCCAACTGGACGAAGCGACCTTCAAGACCGCTGAAATCTTTGCGCTGACGCTGCTGATCTATTTCGTCATGGCGCAGATCGTGGTCACCATCATGCGTCATTTCGAACGCCGCGTCAGTCACGGCATCACGCAGAGGATGGCGAAATGAACTCCTTTTTCGACATCAAGTATGCAGTGCACATCCTGCCCGAGTTGCTGCGCGCATCCATGTACACCATCGGCATCACGCTGGTCGGCTTCGCAATCGCGCTGGTACTTGGCCTCGTTCTCGCTATCCTGCGACGCAGCACCATTGCGCCGGTCGCACGGGTGACGGGCTTTTTTGTCGAGTTCATTCGAAGCACCCCGTTGCTGATCCAGGTCTATGTGCTGTTCTACGTGGCACCGCTCTACGGTCTCACGATGTCGGCGCTGAGCGCGGGCACGATCGGCATTGCGGTCCATTACGCATGCTACGTGTCCGAGGTTTATCGAGCGGGATTGAACGGCGTGGCGCGCGGACAGTGGGAAGCGGCTTGCGCATTGTCATTGTCGCCATGGCGCACGTACAGCGGCGTCATTCTTCCGCAAGCGATCCGCCCGGTCATTCCAGCGCTCGGCAATTATCTGGTCGCCATGTTCAAGGACACGCCCGTGCTGTCGGCCATCACGGTGGTCGAGCTGATGCAGCAGGCGAAAAACATCGGCTCGGAAACGTTCCGCTATCTCGAACCGATCACCATGACCGGCCTGTTCTTTTTATTGATCAGCGTGACGTTCGCCTCGGGCGTGCGTCACCTCGAACGTCGCGTGAGATTGCCATGACACATGTTCTATTCGAACGACCGGCAGGGGCATGCTGATGGAACTCCAGGAGAAGCAGATGAAACGGGATCTCGACCCCGCGCTCGGCGCAAACGCTGTCGCACCCAACGTCCAGCCGATGGTGCGCTTTGCCGGCGTCACGAAACGCTATGGCTCGCTTACCGTCCTGGATGCACTCGATCTGGAGGTCGCCCGCAATGAAAAGGTTGCGATCATCGGCCCAAGCGGGTCGGGCAAATCCACCTTGCTGCGCGTGCTGATGACGCTCGATCCGCTAAGCGACGGGGTGATCGAGGTGGAGGGCGAGCCGCTCACGCACATGCGCCGCGATGGGGTGCTGGTGCCTGCATCCGAACGGCATGTCCGCGAAGTGCGCCGCAAGATTGGCATGGTGTTCCAGAGCTTTAACCTGTTCCCGCATATGACGGCGCTGCAAAATACGATCGAGGCCCCGCTGCGGGTACTCGGCATGTCCAAGCGCGATGCGAACGAGCGTGGCCGGGAGCTGCTGTCCATGGTCGGGCTCGACGACAAGTGCGATCACTTCCCGTCGCAGCTATCAGGCGGGCAACAACAGCGCGTAGCCATTGCGCGGGCGCTGGCGATGCGGCCGAAAGTGATGCTGTTCGACGAAGTGACCTCGGCACTCGATCCGGAGTTATGCGGCGAAGTGCTGAACGTGATTCGGAGGCTGGGCCACGAGCACGATCTCACCATGCTGATGGTGACTCACCAGATGGGTTTCGCGAAAGAATTCGCGGACCGCGTATGTTTCTTTTCGCAAGGCAAGATCATTGAACAGGCGCCGCCGCAGCAGTTCTTCGGAGCACCGCAACATGAGCGCACGCAGCAGTTCCTGCGTGCTGTCCGGGAAGCGACCTAGCGTGAATCCAGTGTGAACCCAGTGAGCCCGGACCCATCCTGATCGATCGGTCCGGGCATTGATTGTGGATCACGCGGAGGCGGGGAAGAAGCCGAGGTAATCGAATGCGGGCGCGTCGGTCTTCACGTAATGAACGCCTGTTGCTCCTATGGACGTGAGCGTGTCCACTGTTTCGCGACGGTTTGACACGACCTTCCACTGCAGCACGTCCTCGCTTGCATCACGGCTCTCGCGAGCGCGTTTCAACGCGGCTATGGCAAGGTCGCCAGGCGGCGAGTAGACAACGAGTCCCTCGTTAGCCAGCGCTGCCGCATCAATGTCCAGATCAGCACATGCGCGCGCTTTGGCCGGGGCGTCGCTGACATCGGTCGCGCGCGATCTGGCAATCAACGCGAACGTCTCGGGATCGACCACGCGTTGTGCGCTCATCAGAAGCGGCTTGTCCGAGGCCCACGCTTCCGGCGGACATTCCTTCTGCTCAGGTTTCAATTCATTGAAAGGATTGATCTCCGCAGGATAGATCCGGCAGACAGTCGGACGTTGCTCATACACACCGCAACTCATGTTCGCTTGCAAGTGCGGACACGCGCCCTCGAACGATGCCGCGAGGACCACCACCACCCGCACAGGCAGCTCGCCGCTGGAAGCGGCGAACGACCGGCGCCGCTTATGCTGCGCCTGCAGGTTGTCAGCAGAGGGCTCGTCAGGCCACGGAACGGCTTCGCAGAGAAACTGGACATCGCCGCCGCGCTCAAGCCATACGAGCGCTTCGTCGACGCTCAAAGGCAGCTTGAGGTCATGGCAGCATTTGCCGCACATCGTGCATTCAAAATTGATATCCATCTGGTGACGCTTCTCCTCGAAAGGCATCTGTAAACGTCGTCAAGCGGTGTCGCGGTGTCGGATGATAAAGGGCGACCTGTATGCTAGTTCGGCGACTTCAGGCAACGGGTTACACGCCCCCGGTTTTCCTTGCGTGAATCTTCTGCAACTATGCAACGAGTGATCGTTCGCGTGCCTTGATCGATTGATGCAAGCTTCGTACGTCAAGCGAGACTCCTCCCGGGCAGATTCTATTCTCTTTAGAGGCGCAAGAAATACTCGGGCAAGGCGTGCGGTGATTGCCGGCCGCTCTGCCGGCCTACCCGTCGATCTGCCACCGTGCTGTTCCAAGATGCGAGATTATTCGCGTAGCAACAAAAATCTATTCGCTTCAAACGCCTTTATCTAGTGTCGATGTTTGAATAACTTAATGAGCACTTTAACCCGTGGGGGAAAATCCTCCCCTGCCTCCACGGCCGGCCCCGGATTTACCCAAGAGATCCGGGGCTTTTTTACCCGTTGTGAGCTCGATAAACGCAAAGAACATGACGACAGCTGCGTAATTGCAACGTCAGTTAAACCGACAACGCAGTCAAAATGGACTATTGGAGGAGACATGAACAAGCTCGCAGCCGTTGCGCTGGCATCGGTGTTGGCTACTGGCGCAGGAGCCGCGTGCGCTCAAAGCAGCGTGACCTTGTATGGGCGGATAGACGCCGGCGTGGAGTACATGAGTGGCGTACCCACGGGACAAAACCCCGTGACCGGTGCAGCGACCGGAAGCAGTAGTCGCTTCAGGGCTGAAAGCGGAGACTGGGGAACGAGTCTTTGGGGCATCAAGGGCGTGGAGGATATTGGCGGAGGCACCAAGGCCGTATTCCACCTCGAAGGCGCATTCAACACCATGACCGGTCAAGGTCCTTCGAACAACGGCTTGTTCGACCGGTATGCGACGGTGGGAATCGCCAACGACCGCTTTGGTACGGTGCTGCTTGGCAAAGAGCTTTTCCTCTCCAATGGGGTCTGGGACTTCGACCCGTTTGGGCAAAGCAACTGGTCATCGGCATCACTTGTTCGCGGCCGTAACTGGAATCACACGAGCAACAACATCTCGTACCAGTCTCCTACCATTGCCGGCTTTGACATCAGCGGGCAATACGCGCTGTCCAACGCGACCAACTGGAATGGCAACGGCACTACTGGGCAAGGCCGTGCGGACGCTATCCAGTTAACCTATACACAGCCGGTTTTTCAGATCCGCGCAATTTACGACGAATGGCGCGACGCCGCTAACGGAACGTTGGACGATGCGTTCAATTTCTCTCGCGAATACTTCGGCGGCGTCAATGTGTTCTTGGGGAAATTCAAGCTCCAGGCGGTTTATCAGCAATCGCATTCAAGTTCCGGCGCTTTATCGGGCGGCATCACGCTCACCCAGCAAGAATGGGGCGGCGTGACATGGCAAGCTACGCCGGCGGCCGCACTGATTGCCGCGGTGTATCACGTCAATGCGAACAACGGCGGTGGCAACGCGACCATCTATACAGTCGGTGGCACGTACAACCTGACGAAGCGTACCCTGCTCGATTTCCAGATTGCGACCGCCCGCAACAGCACCCATGCGAACTTTGGCTTGAACGCCAATTCCTTCGGCGATACAACCAGTACCGACAACCCGCTTCCCGGTCATAGCCAGTCGGGCGCATACGCCGGGATACAGCATCTTTTCTAGCGATTGATCAAGCGATGCGTCTTTCGTTGCGGTGTTTATCTCGATGCAACGCTTAGCAGATAGAGGCAGAAATTTGTTGGAGCGAAGCGCCCTTCAATAGACATCGCCTTCATTCCGGCTAAGCGCACTGCGAATTCGTGTACGATCCGGTTTTAAATCTGCCTGGCTTGCCATGCTCGCGCTAAAGCTGACGCTGGTCCCGTTCTTTCTCTTCGTCGTTTCCATGTCGGGCAAATGGTGGGGACCGACTATCGCCGGCTGGCTTGCTGGATTGCCCTTTGTTGCCGGACCGATCCTGTTCCTTCTAGTCCTGGATCATGGACCGGTTTTCGGAGCGCATGCGGCTACCCTCTCCTTGTCAGCCATACTCGCTTCCGAGGCATTCAACTTCGCGTATGCATGGACCTGCCGAACCAGGTCGTGGCCCCTTGCGCTAACCGCAGGATTGGGAAGCTGGCTCGTAGCAGCCATTGCCCTCGCTTCAATGCCGGCATCCCCGGCGTGGGCTATCGCGGCCGCGCTTGTTGCCGTCGCGTTTGGACAAACCTTTCTCCCTCGCAGCAATGCCATTGCCAGAGTTGCACCGCTTAGCCGCAACGACCTAGCAGGACGCATGATTGCCGGCGCTGCGCTGACGGTTGCGGTCACCACGCTATCGTCTGCGCTTGGCGCCAAATGGAGCGGACTTCTTGCGGTGTTCCCGCTATTGGGGATCGTGCTTTCTGTCTCGTCGCATCGGGCGCACGGCCCTGACTTCGTAGTGTCGCTTTTGCGAGGCATGGTACTCGGCCGGTTCTCATTCGCTGCGTTCTGCCTCTGCCTTATCTTCGCACTTCCCAGACAAGCGGCTTCCCTGGCATTCGTGGAAGCCGCCATCCTGGCAATGGCCGTGCAATGGACCACGAAACGCCTCGCACACGCACAACATGAGCGCACGGGTGAGGTGCTGACCGTGCCGGCATCGCGAGAGTCAGCGGTGAATGCCGAGCGGTGAGCGGTCAGTGATCAGCGGCGAGTAGTCAGATACTTTATTGCGCATGGCAGCAGGTTTAGATCTGCCCCAATCCGCCGTCGATTTCAATCTCGCCGGTTCCGCGTGTGAGACTTGCATAAACCCTCGCGGGGCGCTTTCCCGTAGACGCAAGCGGCCGGGCGCTCTCAGGTTTGCATTCCGTTCGGAAAAAACCGACTCCCAATCAAGTCGTCTATTGTCTTAAACAAGTAGAGAGTTGGCGCACTCAGCCATGAATGTCCTAGAACAACGCGTCAGGCTTGACGAGCGTTTAGCGGATATTCCGGTCAATTCGTGGTGTCAGAATCCGCAAGGAACACAGTCAGACAAGCCTTACCTTGAATGCTGGAGCGACCTGCAGCCACCCTCGCCCGTCTCATGGAAAACCCCGGCTCATTCATCGTCCTAGGACATCGGTTTGCGATCACACTGGCGGTATCTTGAATCAGCAGTGGCGCTCGTGTTGCCGCTGTCCATGATTCCGGAGGAAGACAATGAGCTACGCACAGCCAACGGCAAAACATACAGCTCGACACACCCCATCCAATCTTCTGCGGCGGGCAATCGCTGCGTCAGCGCTAGGCAATGCCACCGAATGGTTCGACTATGGCATCTACGCTTACGGTCTCACCTACATTTCGGCCGCCCTGTTTCCCGGCAGCACCGCCGAAGCCACCTTGTTCGCGCTGGCGACCTTCGCCATATCGTTTCTCGTACGGCCGCTAGGAGGTCTTTTCTGGGGGCCGCTCGGCGACCGGCTGGGACGTAAATATGTGCTCGCGCTGACAATCATCATGATGTCGGCCGCCACGCTTCTCGTAGGGCTGCTGCCCACCTACGCCAGCATCGGCTTATGGGCGCCGGCCTTGCTGATCGTACTGCGCCTCGTCCAAGGTTTCTCGACCGGCGGCGAGTACGGCGGAGCAGCCACTTTCATGGCCGAATACGCTCCGGACAAGAAACGCGGCTTCTGCGGCAGTTTCCTCGAATTCGCCACGTTGGCCGGTTTCTCTCTCGGCGCGCTGTTGATGCTCGGTTGTTCAGTTTTGCTAGGTAACGAAGCCATGCATGCCTGGGGATGGCGCCTGCCGTTCCTGATAGCCGCACCGCTTGGCATGATCGGGTTCTATCTGCGCGCCAGGATGGAGGACACACCCGTATTCCTCGAGATGGAACAATCGGCCGAAAAGAAGCAGCACGCTAAAATATCCCTGAAAGAACTGTTGACCGAGTTCTGGAAGCCACTGCTATTGCTGGGCGGCCTGGTCGTGGCACTGAACGTCGTCAACTACGTGCTGCTTGCCTATATGCCGACCTTCATGCAAAAGCAGTTGGGCATGAGTGACAACATGTCATTGCTGGTGCCGCTGATCGGCATGCTGGCAATGATGGTATTCCTGCCCTTCGCAGGCACGTTCTCCGATAGAGTCGGCCGCAAGAACGTGTGGTGGTTTTCCTTGATTGGTCTCTTCATTGCCGCGGTGCCTATGTTCCTGCTCATGTCGCATGGCACGGCTGGCGCGCTGATAGGGTTCGCGGTATTAGGTCTGCTTTATGTGCCTCAGTTAGCGAGCATCTCGGCGATGTTTCCTGCAATGTTCCCCACGCAAGTCCGCTATGCAGGCATGGCGATCGCCTATAACGTGTCGACCTCCATCTTTGGCGGTACTGCACCCATGGTGAACGAATGGCTCATCGGGCGTACAGGCAACAACCTTATTCCGGCTTACTACATGATGGGCTCGTGTGTGATCGGTGCGCTAGCCTTGATCTTCGTGACAGAGACCACCGGCTGTTCGCTGCGCGGGCGAGGTATTCCCGGTAAGGCGTAAAAGTAATCTTGCACAGGGCATCGTCAATGCGCGACGGCGACTGCCCTGGCTTTGCAGCAATACACCCTTGGCGGCTGCGGATCGCCGTGTATCCGCGTACAAGGGTTCGCTTGGGCGTCCATGGCCGCGGACGCCCGCACCGGTCTTCCCAGGAGGAGAGTGCATCATGCGTATCGGTCTGCCGAAAGAAATCAAGAACCACGAATATCGGGTCGGGCTGACGCCCGCGGGCGTTCGCGAGTTGGTGTCTCACGGGCACGAAGTTGTCGTCCAGACAGCGGCGGGTGCGGAGATCGGTTTATCGGATGATGCCTACAAGGCTGCGGGCGCCTCTGTGGTCGACACGGCGCAGGAGGTCTTCGCGCGCGCGGAGATGATCATCAAGGTGAAGGAGCCCCAACCCGCCGAATGCGCGATGCTGCGCGCGGGGCAAATTCTCTATACATACCTGCATCTTGCCCCCGACCCGGTGCAGACACGCGCCCTGATCGACTCCAAGGCCATCTGCATTGCATACGAAACAATCACGGGTCCTGGCGGCGGCTTGCCGTTGCTCGCGCCTATGAGCGAAGTCGCGGGCCGCATGTCGATCCAGGCAGGTGCGGCGCATCTGGAGAAATCGAAGGGAGGGATGGCGTTGCTGCTGGGCGGTGTTCCGGGCGTGGCCCCGGCGCACGTGGTGATCATTGGTGCAGGCGTGGTCGGGACCAACGCGTTGCAGATAGCAGTTGGCATGGGCGCCCGCGTGACGATAATCGATAAGAACCTAGAGCGTCTGCGCGCACTGGACGTAATCTTCGGCAACCGCGTCACCACGCTGTGCTCGAATGTGCAGACGATCGAGGACTCAGCGCACGCCGCCGATCTCCTGATCGGCGGCGTGCTTATTCCCGGCGCCGCGGCGCCGAAGCTCGTGACCCGCGACATGATTTCGCATATGAAGCCGGGCGCCGTTGTTGTCGATGTCGCCATCGATCAGGGCGGTTGCTTCGAGACGTCCCACCCCACGACACATACCGATCCGACGTTCATCGTGGACAATGTCGTGCATTACTGCGTGGCCAACATGCCGGGTGCTGTGGCGCGAACCTCGACGTTCGCGCTTACGAACGCAACAATCGGGCACGCGCTGGCGATCGCGGACAAAGGCTGGCGGCGTGCGCTGTCTGATGATCCGCATCTGCGAGCCGGCTTGAACGTGTGCGAGGGGCACGTCACTTACAAGGCCGTTGCACGCGCGCTCGGGTTTGCCTACGTGGCCGCCGAAAGCCTGCTTACCTGAGCCGAAACGGAACCGGAGCCATAAAAGCCAATGCCTCGCGTTCAACCGCGAGGCATTGGCTTTTTACTGACGGGGTGCTGCAGTCACCAGCGGCCCGTCAGGCATAGTCCCATCAAGCGTTACTGACCCGTGTAGCCGACAGGAACCGTAGCGTTGGACTTGGCAACCGTCGCATTGCTCGAGACGATATATTGCGGAACTTCAGTCAGCGTTAGCGTCACTTTGCCGTTGGTATAGGGCACCGTGCTGACATTGCCATAACCATCGATCTCCGTCACGTTGCCCGATGCGCCGGCCGCGTCCACCTGGAGCGAGTAGCTGGTCGAGTAGGTCTGGCTATAGAGCCCGCCCGATGCCGGCCATTGCGCATTGCTGTGTGCCCACACGGCCGTCACGACCTTGCCGTTACCGAGTTGCTGGAACGCATAGGCATACGTCCCGGCGGCCGTACCTGTTACGCGGCCAAGCGTATTGGTGCCGTCAAGCACCCGGGTCAGTGTCGCGAATGCAAGTGCTTCGGGCTTGGGTGAGAGGTTCGATGCACCGTACGCGCCCTGAGCGTCGTTCAGGTCGAAGAACGTGCCATAACCAGTCTCGCCGGGGTAGTCCGCACCATAGAAGAACGTGGACACTTGCGCGCCGCCACCCAGTGTAATGATGTGCGAGCGTACGCCAACGGCAGCTTGAGCAAACAGCTGATTCTGCGACGGTGACGTAGGTCCGTAGTTGATGCCCGGATCGTAGCTAGTCCCCGCTTCGGTGACGAACAGTTTCATGTTTGGCTTGCCGGCCTGCATGACGGAACGTAACTGACTCATCAGGTTGTCGAGCGCATTTGCCTGATTAGCCGGGTTCGGATCCGAATCCTGCAGTTCAGGCGGATGGGACGGATAGGTACCGGCATTCCAGTAACCGTGCGTCGACACTGCGTCGATATAGTTCCACAGACCGAGCGCGCCGAAGGTCTGCAGGTAACCCGTCGTGCAAGTGTCGCAATTGGCCGGGAATGGGTTGGTGGGACCCATCACGATGGCGTTCGGATCAGTGGAGTGCAAGCCCAGATAGGCAGCCTTGTACATCGCAACAAAGTTTGCCTGACTGTCAGCCCATCCGAGGCTTGGCTCCCAGGTCACCTGGTAGTAGTTGTTCTGCTGGGTCGGATAATTGGCAGCACGGATCAGGCTCGTGTCGGTGCCCACGCGGCCCATGAAGTTCTGGAACTCGGTCATGTTCACCGGCGCATAGTAGCTGTCGTTGAACTGACCCGTCTTCGAATCCCATGCCGGCAGTCCGTCAAGACGCACAATGCGCATCTGGTCGGGGTGAGCCTTGTAGAACGGGTCCAGGTCGCTGACGCTCGGCGTATAGGTGTTGGGGCCGTTCGGCTCCATGGCCGACACTTCGCGGTCGTCGATGGTCCACGAAATTCCCAAATCGTGCAACGCGGCAATGTTGTCGTTGAAGCCCTGCATGCCGAACCGATGCTGATCCTGGTGTGCATACGTCACCGTGCCAAGGACAGACGTGAGGTTCGGCAACACACCGAAAGTGGCAATGCCCATCGGGCGTGTACCCATGTTCGGCAACGTGCCGCCATTGGATTGCAACGTGGCAGTAATCGAGCCATAGCCGGACCATGTCGACTTGCACGACATGGTGGCGGTCTGCACACCGGACTTCACAGCGAAGCTACCTTGCGTCTTGGTGGCGCCGTTAGCATCGGCGACCGACCAGATGACCGTGTCTGCGTTCGGCGAGTTGGTCGTGACCGCTATGTTGAACGCTGTGTTATTCGGGAAAATGCGCATGCCGTCAGTTGTCGGCGTGTCGGCGCTGATCAAGCCATTAGCGGTGCCACCTGACGTTTGTGCAGGCGAGCCACATGAGATGGCCGAAGTACCTGGAGTCGGCGTGGTAGCCGGCGGCGTTGTGACGGGAGGCGTTGTGACGGGTGGCGTGGTCACAGGCGGAGTCGTAACCGGTGGCGTGGACACCGGCGGCGTCGTGACGGGCGGCGTGGTCACAGGCGGCGTCGTGACGGGCGGCGGCGTCACAGGAGGCGTCACAGGTTTGGTGGTAGATGCGAGGCTAACCCAGCACGATTTCCCGTAGCCGTAAGCGGGATCGGTCTGAGAGACAGCACCGACATAGCAGCCGACCCCATTCGTAAAGGCACGCGGGCTGGTCAGCATGGTGGACGGCGAGTTCGGCGGAACGGCGCCGAACACCACGGAGCCCTTGCCGGAAAACGTGCAGTTGTCGTTCTCACTCCCGCAGAACGTGTATTTCACGCCGCTGACAGTGATGGTGCTGCTTTGCGCATGGGCGTGACCGACACCGAAGATAGCCAGCGTCGTTGCGACCGAAATCGGAAGTAGTCTTAAATATTTCATCATAGTCCCTGTTGTGCTGCTACAAGTATTCCCCGAGGATCGACAAGATCAACCGAAGTCGTCCCGCGTTCGCGTTTATTTTGGAGCTGAGAGATTTGATGCGAGGATGCTGCTGATCGCTACCGTGCTGCAGCAACGGCGCCCTTCGACAATGTCGAACGCGCTTGCCCTTACGGGTTCCGACCGACCGAGGCTCTCGAGTGGAGAATCGGCCAATTACATGAAATAGGCTTTCATATAATTTGTCATCCTGATTAATGGCGAATTGATCCCTCCCGTCTCTATAGGATCAAAGACAGGAAACGGGGCTTGCTTCACGGAATCTAGTCAGGCGAAATCGTCCTGCTGTCACATGCCCGACTGCGGCTAGGCCGCACGCGGCGTTCTATCAGCAACTCAGCAGGTGATGGTTTCGCTCAAGTCGTTTGCACACCTATTTATACAAAATGTAAAATCAACTCCATGTAAACGAAAAAAATGCACAGCCTTGATAGATAACGGCAGGGTAACGGCATGCCTGATCGCCAATTCGTGCATCGACTCACCTCTCGCGGCCGCCCTGGTGCCGCACGCATGACCACTCACAGAGCGCCAAGCGCGCGCCCTGGCCGAAGACGTCATACAGGCGAAACGACCGGTTATCCGAGGCGAGCGTGTTAATGCTGCACTGCGATACCCTTCTACGGTTCGGGCGCACAGGTTTTCGCACGTTGAAAGCAGCAATCAATTCACATAGGGTAAATACTTCTGATATGAAGTCGTCTCGCTGCGATCTGGTATTAGTTACAGTGCACTTTGGATGAACGAATTATATTCGCAAAAAAACGTTTCATTCATGTAACGTTCGCGAAGACTGGGAAATAAGTAGTAGTTCCTCACACGTTATGCGATGAACGACCGCCATCCCAAAAGAGGCGAGAAAGAGGAAATCTATTCTCAACTTAATGCAGCTGGGCGAATTATTGGTTATTTAACTAAATGGAATCGTATGACGTTACCTTTTGTTAATCTTATGGGTAAATATAACCGAATCATTTCGTGGCATTAATCTTAAGAAACGAATATGGGCGATATAATAATTTCATTAACTAAAGCTTACTGTTTTCTTTCATAATTAATATGGCTCGCAACGAGGCGAAAATGCCACGCGTGAGTCTTTTGCTGCACTGCATAATCCGCTGGTTTGCCGGTCCGGTCTTATTTCAAGCGCATCTTCTGCCGCAGCAATGCCTTTACCTCCGGCCATTCTGAATCAATGATGCTGAACCGCACCGAGTTGCGCTTGCGGCCGTCGGGCATGATGCGCTCGTGCCGGACAATGCCTTCCTGCTTCGCGCCAATGCGCAGGATAGCCGCTCGGGATTTTTCGTTCAGCTCGTCAGTGGTGAATTGGATGCGCACAGCGTTCATGGTTTCGAACGCGTAGGTCAGCAGAAGATACTTCGCTTCAGTATTGACACCCGACCGCTGTACCGAGGCGCTCAGCCAGGAGTGGCCGATTTCGAGCTTTCTATTAACGCGATCGATCTTCCAGAACCGGGTGCTGCCCACCACCTCTCCGGTCTCTCGCTTGACAATAACAAACGGCATCACCGTTCCCGCCTGCTGACCTGCCAGCGCAGTGGCAATATACTGCCCTGCCGTCTCGGGACCGGGAACGACCGTCACCTTCATGGTCCACAATTCACCATCTGACGCGGCGTTCACCAGCGCCCCCTGATGCGATGACTGCAAAGGACGAAGTTCAATGCTGGGACCGGTCAGCGTAGGTTGGATATCATGGGAAACGTCAGGGATCATGGCCAGCAACTTTGCTTTTGAGGGCCTTAATCATAAGTCAAACCCGGACAAGAGATTCCGGTTTGGGGCAACCACGGAACTCCGGTCAAGGTCGGGCCGGGTCCTGGACGACCCATCGTCCGTTTGCCCTGCTGGTCGCCAAAACCGCTTCGCATCAAGGCCGGTTTTGCGTCTTCTGCATCCAGTCCGCAATGCCATCGACTACCTTTCCTTCTATTCCATAGTAGCCATGCGGGGTTAGGGAGCCGCACTCATCCTGCGTACGTTGAGCGCCGCCGCTCACGGTCAGGACTGCTGCAGGAGCGTGGCGAATCGATTGCGCGATTGACTGCGCCATGGACGGCGGTGCGACCTTGCATCGGTCATCCACGTTAGCAACAACCAGCGAAGGCACACGGACATCGTCAGGATGTGCATCGAACACTGTTTCATGAGAGCCGCCGAGAATGGACACGGACTCGGTCAGGATCAGGCCGGCAAGAGAACTTCCTCCCGCATGCGATGCGGCGTTCATGGCGGCGATGGAACCTTGGCTGGTACCAAGCACCCATACAGGGACATTTGCCTGCCTATGGGCGAACTCAATGATCTTTTTCGTTACCTCTGCATACGCGGCGCTGCTACGCTGCCCTCGCATGGACTGGTGACCCAGCGCATCGACCAGCACGATGCCATAACCCTGGTCACGCCAGAGATCGTCCGAGCGCACGACGAAGTTTTTCGCATTCTTGACCTGCCCGCTCTTCTCGATGTCGATCTCGCCGGTGCCGCCGGGAAACATCACGATGATGCCTTTTGTTTCGCGCCTGGCAGCAGTGTACAAAACACGCTGGAAACCTCCGCCTTGCAAAGGCAGGTCTTCCACTAAGCCCTCACCGGCCGACAATACCTCCACGGCCTTGACGCTGTCCGGTGAGGAGTGACGCGACTCTATTTCACGTCCGCAGGCATGCGTGCCGGCAACACAGCAAATGGCTGCAAGCAACATGCGAAATAGAAAGTGACGCGGCCCAGGTTGAAACATTCAACGCTCCTGTCGGGCTAAGCAGCCCAAGTGAATTTACCCGGCGCGCCGACTTGATCGACCGGAAAAGCGCACAGGGTACAAAGCGAAGATCAGAATGTAAAATATGTTCTATCGGCTATTGCCATATTAATTCCATATACCTGTGTGGGTCAGGATTGGGGCCTGTCTGCATCCTCTTAGCCTGCCGGCCGCATGGTCCACCGCTGACACTCGTACTCCAATACTAAGTTCCACGGCTTACACCCGACTCCACGTTCAGGCTCCTCGGGCCCCGATATTTCATTCTTAGTCCGAATGAATTCGCCCGCGATGATCTTCCGCGGTCAAGCATTCATTTATTCAGAATTCCATCAAAAAACGTGCTCGATCGCCGCGCAAACGTTTGCATTTCCACATGAGATCAATTCGCCTGACCGCAGGCTGGGTAAGGCTTTGTAACCTCTTCATTAACACCAGGTTTTTTTAAAACCGGCTGCTTTTTTCTTGGATTATTACGATATATTACGAGCGCTACAGAACGTTTACGTACTGCCGGGGAGCAGCGAACAGATGAAAGCATTGCGCATACTACATAGCGAGTCGTCCAGGGGTTGGGGCGGCCAGGAGCACAGGACGCTCAAGGAAATGATCGTATTGCGCTCCCGGGGCCACGCTGTGGAAGTCGTCTGCCCTGTCGATGCCCGCCTCGGGGTGCGCGCGAAGGAGGAAGGTTTCACCGTCCACCACGCGAGGATGAAAGGCGGCGCGGATGTCTCGTCCATGTTGACAATCAAGGCACTGCTGACACGCAGCAATTTCGACGTTCTCAACACGCATAGCGGACACGACAGTATTGTTGCGGGCACTGCGGGACGGCTCGCCGGCACGCCGCTCGTGGTTCGCACGCGCCACCTCGCTTTGCCCATCAGTTCGCTTGCCACCTACACGTGGATTCCGCATCGCGTCATCGCGGTGAGCCGCCATGTGCGCGAGTACCTGATTTCAGCCGGGGTATCGAAGAGCCGCGTTGAAACCATCTACGACGGCATCGTCAAGCCTCCGGCCCTTTCGCATTCCACGTTGCGCAGTGAACTCGGGCTCGGAGCAGACGCGATCATCGCAGGCATGGTTGCGATCGTGCGCGATAAGAAGGGCCACGAAGATCTGATCGATGCGGTGCGGCCCATGCTCGCTGAGCGCCCGAACCTGCATATCGTGATGGCCGGCGACGGGCCGTGGTTCGACAAGATCAAGAATATCGTCGACAGTCTGGGGATTAGCGATCGTATCCATCTACTAGGCTTTCGCACGGACATTCCCAATGTGCTGCGTGGCTGCGATTTTTTCGTGCTGCCGACGCATCAGGAAGCATTGGGGCAGTCCTATATAGAAGCTATGGCGGCAGGGTTGCCGGTCATCGGCACGGACGTCGACGGCGTGCCGGAGCTGATCACGCACGGCGTGAACGGCCTGCTCGTGCCGCCGCACGATATTGCAGCGCTGCGAGCTGCCATTGCCCGCCTGATCGATAACCCGAGGCTGCGCGTGCAACTCGGCGTTGCAGGGCGGCTCCTGACCGATGCCAGCTTTACGGTCGACGGCATGGCTGACGAAACCATCGACTTCTACGAGCGTGGCATCAACGAACGGCGGCTTAACGCGTGAGAAGGCAAGGCACAGCACAAGCGCATGCGGTGCCCGTACTGATGTATCACCACATCAGTACGTCACCGGGAATGATCACTGTCTCGCCCGATCGCTTTGCGGCTCAGATGGCCTATCTCGCGCAAGCGGGTTATCAGACAGTGGGGGCCGCGCAATTGAGTGCCTACCTGGCCGGCGGATCGTTGCCGGCAAAGTCGGTCGTGCTGACCTTCGACGACGGTTATCTCGACAATTGGGTGCACGCCCATCCTGTGCTGCAGCGGCACGGTTTTACCGCCCTGTGCTTTCTGGTCACTAGTTGGCCCGGCGACGGCGCGCCACGCGTTCACGCGCACTCGGGCGGCGAACTTCCCGAGTTGCTTGGGCATCGTGAAGGGGAACTGGCTATCGAGAGGGGCGAAACGGACCGCGCCATCCTGCGGTGGTCCGAGATCGATGCAATGCGTCGCGCGGGGACGTTCGAATTTCATAGCCACACGCATAGCCATGTGCGCTGGGATAAGGTTGCGCGCAACCGCGAAGAGAAATGTGCGGCGCTAAGGCGTGACCTCCTCGCTGCGCGTGCAGAACTCGAGACGCGTATGGGTGAGGTCTCTGACCACCTGTGCTGGCCTCAAGGCTTCTACGACGACGACTACCGGCAAGTCGCCCGCGAAACCGGTTTTAGACACTTCTACACGTGCGAGATGGCCCCCAACATTCGCGGGGCGAAAGAAGCCGGCGAACGATCGATTTATCGGCTGGAGGTGCGGGACCGGCCGCCGTCATGGCTTGCATCAAGGTTGTGGGTGCATAGCCGGCCAGCCCTGAGCCGAGCTTATCTTGCAGTGAAGCGGTAGCGGATGATCGGTCGCTTCATGCGACTGCTTGCTCCCAGTGAGCGACCGCGCAATTTCGTAGCGTGTTTCACCTGGAAGCACGTCGTCCCACCTCGCTTAATAGCTGCCGGGCCGGGAATTGCTAGAATCGCGGCTCACACGCAACGTGGCCGACCCCTCATGAAAAATTGCAGCCGCCCGCCGTCAGGCGTCCTATCGCTGGTGCTCGCCATCATGGCGCTTGGGTCGATACCGGCCTGCGCCGCCAGCGACCAGGTTGAAACCATCGTCATGGTTCGGCACGGGGAGAAGCCCGCCGCCGGCCTCGGTCAGCTAAGTTGTCAGGGCCTGAATCGTGCGCTCGCGTTACCGAGAGTCATCGAAAGCAAATACGGCAAACCGGACTTCATTTTTGCGCCTGACCCCGCTAAGGAAAAGAACGATAGCGGCATCAAGTATGACTATGTCCGCCCTCTAGCGACAATCGAACCGACTGCGATTTATTTTGGTCTGCCGGTGAACGCATCGATTGGATTTTCAAGGACCGACGACCTGCATGCGACCCTGCTGGCCCCTCAATACAAAAGCAGTCTGGTTGTAGTCGCTTGGGAACATAAGATTATCGAGGCGCTTGCCCGCAAGATTGTCAGCGACGCCGGCGGCGATGCGGCGAGCGTGCCTCATTGGGCGAGCGCGGATTACGACAGCATTTATGTGCTGCGTATTACGCAAAGCGCGGACAAGGTCAACGCGATCTTCAGCGTTGACCATGAGGGCCTGAATCATCGCTCCGTGACCTGTCCGGGCGCCTAGCTAACGCCCCAGCCAAATAGCGAACCGGGCCTACGAGCTCAGATATTCAGGAACCCGAGAATCGACACGACGATCCCTGCGATACCCGCCAGCCCGGCGACAACGAACAGCTTGCGACTGCCTGTAAGCGATGTAATTGCCGCTAGTGAAATGGCCACGTTGATCAACGCTAACGCCTGACCGAACATGTGTTGCGGATGGCCCTTGCGCTCGGATTGCAGGTTGGCTTCTTCCACCTGCTTTTCCATGTCGTGCGCCTTGGCCTGGATCTCTTTCTTTCGAAGCTCGTATTTGGCGATCTGGTCGCGGTAGTACGCCTGCTTGTCAGGACCGGACAATTCAGCGGCAAGCTCCATCAGATGACCCTTGCTGGATTGCGCCTGATACAGATTCCATTCATCGCTGGTTTTGCTTTGCAGCAGCACAGCGTCGTTCTTGAACAGCAGGGACTGCGTTTGCAAAACCCCCTCCTCGTAGTGCAAGAGGCCCGAGAGCGCCGCGAGAATGGCGGTGAATACAGCAACCCAGCGGGATAAAGGATCACCCGAATGCGCTGCATGTTCAACCGCATGCTCGTGAGGGGCATTTTCATTCGACATGGATCAGGTTTCCGCCGTTAAGACTGGTTATTCGCGTGGCAATGGGAGTTTGGTGCCGCTCCCGCAAGGCAATGACGCGTGTCCTGCCAAGGGAGGTCCGCGATTATCGCAGCGCTTGGTGATGCGACAAAAAAGGCTTTAGCGCTGGAGATCAGGAAACAGGCTTATAGGTTCACGCCTGGTGTTACCTGCATGCCGTCAGCGACCCCATGCCTGTCAGTCAACGCGCTTAGCGTCTAGCGCGCGGTTGGCGATACCGACCAAAGGCACGCCCCGGGGAGCACAACGCGGGCCGCAATTGGCGCCCGCCCCGGCTCGACATGCGCGCTTTGGCGGGAAGCCGTCAGCAAATCACAAGCTCACTTCGGTTGCTCGTCGTGATGCTCACCACCCTTGGCTGCCGGCGGATGCGGTTCCTGGCGTGGTTCCTGACGTGGTTCCGGACGTGCTTCCGGACGCGGATGCTCCGGCTCCGCGCGATGCGCTTCCTGCTGAACCGGTGGACGAGCAGGCTGTGGCCTTTCCGCATGCGAGACCGGCGGTTCGACCGGACGCGCGTGCTGCACTTCATGCTCCTCGGCACGAGGCGCGGCTTCCGGCACGGCATGCTGTTGCTGAGCGTTCGGCGCATGCATGGCTTGCTCTTGCCGGGGCGCTTGCGGCTCGTTCTGAGCCGGACGCTCGGCATGGACCGCGGGCTCATGGCCAGCGTTTACGCCGGCCGGACGCGGCGCGACATTTTCAGCGGCTGCAGGTGCCCGCTGCTGCACGGCTTCGGCGGGATGGGCACCTTGCGGCGGCCGCACTTCTTCGCGCGGAGCATTCGCTTGAACGTTCCTGGCTGGCGTGCCTTGCGCTCCGACAGGACGAGCCTGTGCCCGGTTCACCAATCGATAACCTTGCGGCGAAGGCGCCGCAGACGCGCCTTGGTTCAACGGACGTGTGAAGGCCGCGGGTACGGTCGTGCGCACGATCGGCTCACCTGCGCCAGCGACGCGAGCTCCGCTGCTGGCGAAGTGTTGCGCGAGCGTGTCCCGGTATGCCGCTGGAACAGCCGGTGCGCGGGTAGCGACCACTTGACGTTGCATGGCCATCGCGGGCGCACCTGCAGAAGCGGGTCGCATCCCGCCCGTGAAGCTTCCTCTTACCGGTGCGATACCGGGCATGCCTGCCCCAATCTGCGCGCCGCCAATTTGTTGTGCTGTCAGCCTGCGCGATGCCTGCGCCACCTGCTGGCCCTGCACAAACGTGTTCGCCGGCACGGCCGTAATAGCACCCGGCACACGCTGGTTGATATAGGTGTTGTGAACGTTCGTGATGTTGTTGACGATGGTCGTGTTGTGCACATTCGTGATGTTCACGCTGTTGACCCGGTTGTAATAGCTTGGGCTATAACCCGAGCCCGGGTGCCACGGCTCGTGCGGCCCCAATGCAAACCATGCAACCCCAACGCCCACTGCACCGCCGATCGCCAGGTCGACGCCCCAATGCGAACCGCCTCCGCCGCCAACAAAGGCCACGAGCGCCGGCGCATACACCGGCTGCGCGACGACCACGGGTCCCGGAACCCACGCCCAAGCATCGCCCAGATGCGCCCAGCGACCATAGTGGAAAGGAGCGAAGCCCCAGGGGGCATCGTCTATCCAGGTCCAGCCCCACGGCGCAATCCACGTCCAATGGCCTTGGTGATAAGGCGCCCATTGCGCCGTTACTGCAACCGTCGGGACCCATACTTCACCGTAGTTCGGGTCGCTGCGCCACGTGCCGTTCGCATCCAGGTCTTCGTAACCGGGAATTTCTCGCGATACGTATCGTGCGGAGGCCGAACCATCTTCCAAACGATCACGGCTGATGACCCATTGATCGAAGGCGTCGAGAGCCGGCGCCGGTCCGCTTGCCTGTTGCTGGAGGTTCACGCCGATGAACGTGATCTGCTGGCCTGCGGTCATTTGAAATACACCGCCGTCGCCATAAAGGTTGGCAGTGCCGCTTCGCAGCGTCACGGTGGTCGAGTTACCGTCGGGCGCCACGTCTACACGAAATTCGCCCGGGCTCGACGCCTGCATCGCGACGTTCGGGGTATCTATTTCGACGCTCTGTCCGGGGGGCAGTGCCCTCACCCGCGTGGAAAGTGCACCTTGCGTTACCTTCAATTGCAGGTTCTTGTCATCTATATCGACAATGCTCAAGGCCGTCTGCTGACTCAGCCGTAACGCGGTCGAGCCGACGTGCAGTTCGCCTCGCGCACCACTGTCTGCCCACAACTGATCGCCGGTGGTAAGCGGACGATTCAATTCGGCATAAGCCCAGTCGGTTGCACCGGCGGGTTCCATGGTCACGCTGCCGTCGAAGTAGTTAAGACGGGCGACGCGGCCCGGGGGATCGATTGCGGATGCTGCCGACGCGGTAGGTGACGGGACGGATTGAGCCCATCCTGGCGAGACCACCGCTAACAACGCAATGGCAGAAAGGACTGCTGCATGGGTGCGGCGCAAGCTTACCTTCATGGTGCAATCTCCGGTTAGTTTTCAGTTTGTCAGGTTAGCTTCGACCTAAGACACGCACTGTCTAACGCAGGTTTGCCACCGATGGATGACACACTTCACATTACATACATTCCGTTGCAAACGATGACGTGACATTTACAAAGAACGCATGGCGGACTTAAGACGCCGAGGTTATCGACCGCAAATAAGCTGGATGGCTAAAGCCATTTTATTAATATTTGTAAGGACAGCATGAGCGGTCGGTCGATCGCCGGCCTAATGCTTATACAGCGTTAGGCCGACATGCAAAAGCCCGATGAGCATTTAGCGCGTTCAGGATCGTGCGAATATTGCGGCCAACCGAATTGAAAGGTTTGCTGGCGCACTCATTGACCAGGGCGCTTCTTTAGTCAAATTCCCAGCTTCTTTGGTTAGCGTGGTTAGACACGCGCCTTTGTAATTCGACGCGTCAGCAAAATTACTAACGCAGGTGCTACGGCGAAGCTTGCGAACAACCATGCAGAGGCCGATTGCGCAATAGACGGCGCCCAGCGCCGTGCCTCCATACAGAAGACCCCGTTTTCTCGTCGTTTTTCTCGCTACTCTCAGGCCACCCTGCTTAAGCGTGGCTCGCCTCTCACGAACGTCCTTACAGCGACGGATTTCTCGATCCTGTACGTTTAATGCAGTGTGCCTGCCAAGATGCTCCAGCAAACCGGCAAGCAGATTCAAGCGTGACTCCCTTTCAACGCTTTCGACTGCAGGCTTGATTGCTCATTCTAATATCTGCATATCTGCATGCTGCAGAGTCAGTATGTATCGGCTCAATCCATGATATGCAAGCTTCGTTTAACTCTCAGGGAAGTGCATGAGACTAGCGCTTTTATTTACCTTGCTATGCAGCGTCGCATTCGGCCTGACGATCCCCCACAAAGTCAGTGCTCAAGCCATAAATGCGCCAGCGAAAAGCCTCGTGCTTTCCCCTGACATGCGAGGCGCAGTTGAACACCGCGGATCAATCATCCTGGCTGGCTACGATCCAGACCGCGAGACCGGTCCAGTCAAGCCGGTCCGGGCTACGCCGGCCGAGCAGTTCGACGTTGAAACAGCATCCGGCAACGGCACCGTTCCCGTGTATTCAACCATCCCGCTGAATACCAACGCTGCGGGTATTGAGCGAGTTGTCATCGTCGTGCATGGGGAGAGCCGCAACGCGAAATCGAACTGGTCCTCAACCGTTGAGGCGGCAAGGATGGCGGCGGTGACTGGAACAACCTTGATCGTCGGCCCTCAGTTCCTGGTCCCGCAAGACATCACCGCCCACAAGCTGCCTGCTACCGTGTTGCGCTGGAAGATGCATGACTGGTCGCGCGGCTGGCCGGCACTATCGCCCGTGCCTGTTAGCGGATTCGAGGTACTTGATCGTCTACTAGGCCACTTTGCGGACCGTACGCGATACCCGGACTTGCGCACCGTTGTACTTGTGGGCCACTCGGCGGGGGCGCAACTCGTGCAACGATACGCAGCCGTTGGACACGGCGAGCAAGCGTTGACCGCGCTAGGAATACACACCCGTTATGTGGTGGTGGAACCCAGTAGTTTTCTCTATTTCGACGCCCTCCGGCCATCCGCCGCAGGGGGCTTCAAAGCGGTCGATCCGGCTACCTGTCCTGGCGCCACCCAGTGGCGTTATGGCCTGGATAACGCGCCGCCGTATGTAAGCGGTCAATCCGCGCAAGCCGTTGAGGCAGCGTACGCCGCGCGCGATGTTGTCTACCTTGCTGGGACCGCGGACAACGACCCGGATCACAGGGAACTGGACCGATCCTGCGGGGGCGAACTGCAAGGATCCGACCGCCTTAGCCGCAGCGTTTCCTATATGAACTACATGCGCATGCGGCACCCGACGAATTTGCATCAGAGTCTTGTGCTGGTGCCGGGCGCGGATCACGATTCGAAACACGTTCTGGCGAATAGATGCAGCTTGCCGGTGCTCTTTTCCGACAGCCACGACTTCCCGTGTGCATCCAATCCCTGACCTGATTCGCTAGCTGTATGAAGGCTTAGCGTAGAAACGCCCGCGCCCTGCGAAACTCGTCACCGCCTGAGCGCGGGTTGCGGCGGCTACCAGACAAAGCCGCATTCGATGAGCTCGCGCTACGGCTTGCCATCGGGCAGCGCCAGCGGGATCATGCGCTCATTCGCTTGTCACCCACCGTTAGAAGGAATGGCCAGATGTTTTCACACGTCCATGTAGGGGTTACCGACTTTCCTCGTGCTTTCCGTTTCTACTCGCCGATCATGGAAACGCTAAGGCTGCCATTAAAATTCCGCGACGATAACGAACAGTGGGCCGGCTGGGTCGCGGCCGACGCGCCGCGGCCTCTATTCCTGATCGGAACGCCATTCGATGGAAACACTGCCAGCCCCGGCAACGGACAGATGACTGCCCTTCTTGCGCACGACCGCAACACCGTCGATCAATGCCACGCCATCGCACTGGCGAACGGAGGCATGTGCGATGGGCCGCCGGGCTTGCGGCCGCACTATCACCCGCATTACTACGGTGCCTACTTTCGTGACCCCGACGGCAACAAGATCTGCGTGTGCTGCCACGATCCCGCCTGAGCGGAATATCGATCCGTGTACGTCTTGCGAGGCGGACCCGGAGGAACCATGTCAGATAGACTCAGGCCAGCGGTAACCCAGCACCGACTCCAACGGATAGTCAAGCTCGCGTACTTCTCCAAGCTGATTACCGCCGAAGAGGTAAATGGATTCGGTGTCGTGGCGAAGATAAAAACCGACATGCCCCTTCCAACTGGCGGGATCGTCACGGCACAAGACAACGACGCAACCGTAAGCGGGGCCGTCCAAGGCCCGGCCCCACTCAAGCCAGGAACGCGCAAGCGCGGACCCCGTACCACGCTGGCCGGTATTCGCAAGACACCAATTCAGGAAAGACGAACACCACGAGATTTTGTCGTCGTAGCCCACCAGATTGGTGTGCGCGTTGTATTCGACAATACGCGGATTACTCTCTCCCGGGCCTAAGCGCCTAACCCCACGCTCGGAGAAAGCCAGGGACAACCACGCGGGTGTATCGATTTCATTAGCCATACCTACGATCATTCTCCGCTGTACGCCGAACTCAAGGGGCTACTGCAATGCCCTCCTCCTCAACTGGCCCATTCGCGTCCTAACTGCCCCTTCGCGGCACATTCTGCCGCATAGATCCTCCGCCTACGCTTTGCCCCGCGTCGCGCGCAACCTTGAAGTAACCCCATACGGAGAGCAGCGTCAGCAAGCCGGCGAACAGGAACGCGAGCCGGAAGTCGTCGAGCGTGAAATGCATACCTTCTGCACTAGCCGTCTCGCCGTTAAGCAGCGCGGCGGCCCGCAAGGCGACGGCGCCATAGGCAATGCCTAGCCCTATCGTCATCTGTGCAGCCGCACTCCATAGTGTGCTCGCGGCGCTCATTTGCGGGGCACCTACGTCGGCATAAGCGAGCGTCGCCAGCAACGAAAACTGCATGGAACGCGCCACACCATAGACGAATACCACGATCAAGACCCACGCCAGCGGAGACAAAGGCGTAAGGAGGCCGCATATGATCGTAAATATGCCCGCTGTCGCCACGGCGACAATCGAGACGTACCTGAAGCCGAAACGCCGCAAAATTCGCGTGGTCAGCGCTTTCATGCCGAGATTGCCCAGCGCACTGGCAAGCAGCAACAGACCCGACTTGAAAGCAGAAAGACCGAAGCCGATCTGGAATAGCAACGGCATCAAATACGGCACAGCGCCAATGCCGATACGCGTCAGCGAACCGGTCAGGACGGTTACCGAATAGGTCGGAATCTTAAGGGTCGAAAAATCGATCAGCGGATGCGGATGACCCGACGCATAGCGAACCGCGGCAAAACCAACCACGAGGCCGGCCAGGACTACGCCCCCAGCAATCCATGGACTGCTGCCGGGCTGGCTGGCAAGTTCGGCGCCGTAGAGAATGGCGGTCAGGGCTGCGCCGCTAAGCACAAGGCCGACTATATCCAGAGGCTTGCGCTCAGCGCCGCGCAGGTTCGGGACCAGCATGGCGACCGCTACCAACGCACAGATTCCGAACGGCACGTTCAACAGGAAAATCCAACGCCATGTCGCGTAAGTCGTGATGAAACCGCCAACGGGCGGCCCGATCACTGGTGCGGCAATGGCAGGCCACGTGATGGTGGAGATGGCTTGCATAAGGCGGCTTTTCTCCGTACTACGGACCACGATCAGTCGCCCTACCGGCACCATCATCGCGCCGCCTGCCCCTTGCAGCAAACGCGCTGCCGTGAACTCGGCAACCGAGTTCGATAAGCCGCATAACACCGAAGCAATCACGAACACGACGATCGCGCTAAAGAACACCGTGCGTGAGCCGACTCGATCAGCCACCCAACCGCTTACCGGAATAAAGATCGCCAGCGCGAGCATGTAGGCGGTCATCCCGATGCTCAGCGCATTCGGTCCAACACCAAACGAATGTGCCATCTGCGGCAACGCGGTCGCGATGACCGTGGTATCCAGATATTCCATGAAGAACGTTCCCGCGACTATGTAAGGCAGCCAGCGAGTGACAGAGGATGTTGGCAACGAACTGTTGCTCATCGAGAATCCCGGGTTGAGCGGCGACGTCGCCTTGGGCGACGCGCGATAGTTGAGATTGACGCTTTTGCAGCGCCGATAGATCCAGCGATATCGTAGGGCCTTGCGCAAGATACGCAGTTGGATACGCGTTAACCCGCTCGGCATTATCGCGTAACACTCAGCGATATGTCATGGGCCATGGACGCGTTCGGCGGCCCGGCATCACGGCGGATTCAGTCCTTGCATTGTCGAAAGCTTCGCGACCAAGGGTCTTTTCAGCGGACCTACGTAAGGAAAATTCATGACGCACCGCACGATCAGCGCCTCTTGACAGAGAGGGTTCGCATGAAGAATAGTGTGTCCACAAAATGATTGATATATCCACAATATGGACAAGGAGCTAGCTCATGGCAGAGGCTAAACCCGCGGACGCAATGACGCCGTATCAGCTTCCATTCCCTAAAGAAGCGGCCAAGGAGATCGTGGTTGAATCGGCGATCCCTAAAGACGAACGCCTTTGGGTCCCTCAAGCTGAGAACGTCTGGTTCCGCCCGTTGTGCCTGAATGTCTCGACCGGGTACTGGATGAATCTGCTGCGCGTGCGCAAATCCGGCGTGTTAAGCCGGCACCGGCATCCGCAAGCGGTGCACGGCATGGTACTCAAGGGCCGCTGGCGTTATCTCGAACACAATTGGGAAGCCACCGAGGGCAGCTATGTATTCGAGCCGCCCGGTGAAACCCATACGCTATATGTGCCTGAAGACGTAGAAGAAATGATCACCTACTTCCAGGTCAATGGCGTGATGTTCTATTGTGATCCGTATGGCAACTACACCGGCTACGAAGACGTTTTCACCAAGGTCGACATGTGCCGCAGGCATTTTTCATCGGTAGGGTTGGGAGAAGATTTCGTCGACCAGTTCATCCGTTAAGCCGGAGCAAAACTTAACACCCGCAGCACCTTCCACCCAGACTCTCAACGAGCACCGGAGGAGACACCATGTTGCAGAAATCGCCGCGCCTCAAGCGCATTCAGGTGGTCGCAATCACATTCCTGACACTGGCCGGGATCGTGAATTATCTCGACCGGAGCACGCTTTCCATAGCGAATCATTCGGTTAGCCAGGAACTTGGGCTGTCCGCATCGCAGATGGGCTTGCTGCTGTCCGCCTTCTCATTCGCCTATGCGTTTTCGCAGTTACCCATCGGCATTCTGCTTGATCGTTTCGGCGCACGCGTGATGCTCGGCCTGGGCATGTTCGTGTGGTCAGCCGCGCAATTGTGCGGTGGTCTTGTGACGAGCCTGCCCCAGTTCCTGGTCGCGCGGGTCGCGCTTGGTATTGGCGAGGCGCCGAATTTTCCTGCCGGTGCAAAGGTGGTCAGCGAATGGTTCGGCGTGCATGAGCGCGGCCGTCCGACAGGCATCTTCATCACGTCATCGACCATTGGACCTGCTCTTGCACCGCCCGTTCTCACCGTGCTCCTGCTGACCTTTGGCTGGCGCACCATGTTCATCGTCATGGGCGTGCTTGGCATCGCGGTGTCGATTGGCTGGTACCTCGCGTACCGTGATCGCCGCAACATCCCCCTCGATTCTCAAGAGGTCGCCTTCCTGACCCAGGGAGAACCGGAGCAGCGCGCCGATCGCCGCATGACCATGCGGGAATGGCGCGCGTTGTTCAGTAAATCGACCACATGGGGCATGATCTTCGGCAACATGGGTGTGATCTATATGGTGTGGCTTTATCTCACCTGGCTGCCCGCGTACCTCGAGCATGAACGCCACCTGACCATTGCGCATACAGGCTGGCTCGTATCGATTCCCTACCTCTTCGGCACGCTTGGAATGCTGTCCAGCGGATTCGTAGCCGATGGCCTGATGGCGCGCGGCATGGCGCCCATGAGAAGCCGCAAGTGGCCGATCTGCGTCGGCTTGCTGGGCGCTGCGCTCTTCACGGTACCAGCGGCGTTCACCCCGAACCTGACGCTTGCAATGATCTATCTTTGCGCCGCCATGTACTTCGTCAACATGGCAAGCGGTGCGTGCTGGGCATTGGCGACTGTCGCAGCCCCTCGTCACATGGTGGCCTCGCTGGGCAGCATTCAAAACTTCGGCGGGTATTTCGGCGGTTCATTTGCCCCGTTCATCACGGGCATTGTTGTGGATAAAACGCATTCCTTCGTCAACGCGTTCCTGATCAGCGCGGGCATCGCATTCGCCGCGGCGCTGGTTTATATATTCGTGGTGCGCACGAGAATCGAGGATAGCGAGACCGTCGTTTCGCCCGTTGCGCTATCGGACCTTCCCTGAGCGACCATGACCTTCCAGACCGATCTTTTCAAAGGTAAAACCGCCGTTGTGACTGGCGGCACGCAGGGCATTGGCGCCGGCATCGCCCAATGCTTCGCGGCGCTCGGAGCACGCGTGCTCGCTGCGGGCATCGCCCCGGCCGATGCTCAACGCGAGGCGCTAGGCCCCGAGATAGAAGTCGTCGAACTCGACGTCAGCGACGACGCGAGCGTAGCGTCGCTGATGGCGAGGGCCGACTCCATCGACATGCTAGTGAATTGCGCAGGCATGATCCGACGCGGCGATGAACTGGCTATCGACGTATTCGAACGTGTGATCGCCGTCAATCTAAGCGGGACAATGCGTGTCTGCGCCGCGGCACGCGAGCGGTTGAAGGCTAGCGAGGGATCGATCGTCAACACGGCGTCGATGCTGAGCTTTTTCGGCGGCGGTCTTGTACCCGCTTACAGCGCAAGCAAGGGTGGCGTGGTGCAATTGACCAAGTCGCTGGCCATTGCCTATGCCCCCGACAACATTCGCGTCAACGCAGTCGCGCCAGGCTGGATAGCTACGCCGCTTACACAGGCTCTGCAGGATAGCGACGATCGTTCGCAAGCAATTCTTGATCGCACGCCAATGAAACGATGGGGCCAGCCTCACGACGTCGCGCAAGTGGTGGCGTTCCTTTGCTCGCCAGCGGCGGCGTTCATGACCGGGGCGGTAGTCCCCGTCGATGGGGGTTATTTGGTTGTGTAGGGGGGCCCAATATAATCTCCGGCGCCTCGATCACTGCTTTTCAACACCACCGGTACACCGTCAAGTTCTCTCGGGAAGCCATGCCAAAACCACTTAAGTCCGCAATCGGACACTCACATGCGCAGCCCGTGCCGGACGATGCCAAGCCAACCGGCACCGCCGCGTTCTCCAAGTTCCTTGTGGTACTTCAGTGCATAGCCGACGCACCCGCGCCACCCGGCATCGCCCAGCTTACCGCTGCATCGAACTATCCAAGACCAACGGTTTACCGCATTGTCGGAGCCTTGATCGCCGAAGGCATGGTAGTCGAAACGCCGCGCGGTGGCAGTTATTCGCTAGGTCCTCGTTTGTTATCCCTGGCAAGCCGGAGCTGGGAGCGCTCCGACCTGCGCGTGGCCGCCAGCGAGGCGCTGCAGACCTTGCGCGACCTTACCCAGGAAACAGTTCATCTGGCGGTGCGCAGCGGTTCCGAAATGGTCTACATCGAAAAGCTCGAAAGTCCGCACGCCGTGCGCATGGCGTCGCGAATAGGAACACGCGTCACGCTGTATTCAAGTTCTGTCGGCAAAGCCTATTTGTCTTCGCTCAAGCGGCCGGATCGCGACGCGCTGCTTGCCAACCTGAACTTCGAGCGTTTCACGCCGAATACGATCGTTGAACGCACGGCGCTCGATGCCGAGCTCGATGCGACCCAGGCTCGCGGTTATGCGCAAGATCGCGAAGAAAACGAGGAGCAGATCTTCTGCTACGGCAGCGCGATCCTGGGAGCAAATGGCGAACCGATCGCATGCATCAGCATCAGCATTCCCCTCTATAGAAAAAGCGCGACGCCGCTGGAAACTTACATCGCGCCATTGAAGGACGCTTGCCGGGCGATCACCGAAGGGGTCGGCCCGGGATCACGCTAGGGGAACATTCATATCCGGTGCTTGGCAATAAAACCTACCTGATCAGCCGGTGCCCGCGCTTAGTGCGTCCCTCGAGAAAAGTCATTCATCAATGGACACGATATTATCCGATCGATCCTCTCTCCCTAAACGGACATACCATGATCACTTGCTACCTTCGCTACATGATCGACCCATCGAAACTCAAAGAATTCGAAGCCTATGGAAAGATGTGGATTCCATTGGTCGAGAAATTCGGTGGCCAGCATCATGGCTATTTCCTTCCGTCGGAGGGCGCGAACAATGTCGCGCTGGCGCTGTTCTCGTTTCCGAGCCTGACAACGTACGAAGGCTACCGTCAACAATCGCAGCTTGACCCGCAATGCCAGGCAGCATTCAAATATGCGGAAGAAACGCAGTGCATTGTCAGCTACGAGCGCAGCTTCTTTCGTCCCGTCTTCAGTTAACCGCAGACTGAAAATGGAAAAAGCCGGGAGAACTTCCCGGCTTAGCAAAGCATCCTGCCAAGCACACCGCGCTAAGTCGTGGCCTTCGTGTCGCTCACGCCAAAGGCTGCATTCATTCGCTTAGCGGTTCACTTAGAAGCGAGCACGCAAGCCGATGGTTGCAGCAACCTGGCTATTGGTCGACGACGCGCTCAAGCCGTTGATGTTGGCGGTCAAGCCCGAATCACCCGTACCGTTCACGTGCTGATACACGCCTTGCAGATAAACGTCAGTACGCTTGGACAGCGCATACGCCGTCTGCAGGGTCACCTGATTGTATTTCGGGCTGACCCCATCCAGGCTCGCATTGGTGAACGTGTAGGCACCCGACAGCGTCCACGCAGGCGTGAAGTTGTAGCGGCCGTTCACCTCATAATTGGTGAAGCGCGCGCCGCCACCTGCCAGGGCAATGCCGTTTGTCGTGCCGGAGGCCGACGCGCCAATACCCGTCAAGTCGCTCAACTGGGTCTGCGAGAACACAAAACCGACATTCGCTGCTCCGAACGCGTAGTTGACGCCCCCGCCGTAGGTGCGTTGACGGCCCGCTGCGAACGTAGCATCGGTGTTCACCGCGCCGGAGGAGTTCAACGTGGAGCCCGCGCTGTTGAGTTGCATGTAGCTGGCGGCGGCGGTCAAAGGACCATAGTTATATGACACGCCAAGGCTGTATGCGCGGTTGTCGGAGAACCCGCCCGCGTCGTTCGAGAAGCCATACAGGCCACCGAACCTGAAACCGCCATAGTTGACGCTCTGGTACTTGACCGAGTTGTCGATACGAAACGAATTGTCGAGGTTGTCGTTGTCGAACGGGTGAGCGGCCTGCGTGCCGCCGAACTGTGTGCCCGTAAGCGCCAGCGGGCCGACGTAGTCAACCATTGAGTCATACTGCCGGCCGAGGGTAATTGCACCCGCCTGATCACTCGACAAACCGACGAATGCCTGACGACCAAACTCCAGGCCGTTCTGCCCTAACTTGCCGGTGTCGATATTAAAGCCATTTTCCAAAGTGAAGATGGCCTTGAGACCGCCGCCCAAGTCTTCAGAGCCACGCAGGCCCCAACGGCTGCCGTTGACCTGGCCGCTAGTTGCCTGGACGTTCTTGCTGCCGCCCTGGTTGTTTGTGTAGGTGATGCCCGCATCAATCAGGCCATAGAGGGTCACGCTGTTCTGAGCGTGTGCCGCTCCGGCGAAGGTGCCGAAGACACCGAGAGCAAGAAGGGATTTCTTCATTTCAATTTCTCCGAAAATACGATTGAGCAACGCGGTCTGCCTGACCCAGTGCCAAGGGTTGCAAACACCGCGATCTCGTCAGATAAACGTGCATCGCTGCACGTACTGACCGACGTCGCCGTGCGTCGATCAGACGGGCACCATTAAACAGCAGCGTTTTGCGCGGGCTGTTGGAAGCGGACAACAAGCATCGTTACCAAGCGTTGCACTCGGCCAAAACGGTAACGTAATAATTTGCGAAAGACAGGGTGCCTCAGTGAATGCCCAAGCCCAGCGAAGCGTTCTCTGGCAAGGCATGCGCGGGTACTCCCGTGCAATGGCCGGCGAGACGCGAGGCGTGATCAATTGTGCGACGCGTACCCAGCGGTCATGAAGGGGAACATTCTGGAACAATTTGGTGATGCATAGAACGCCGTCAGGCGGCGCTCCATGTAAGGGGAGAAAGGTCATCGCTGCGCGCGTGCGCGCTGACGTTCTTAGTGTGCAACAGCATAATCGTTCTATCGTCAAACCAAGATGAAACGTGCGCATGGGATCGTGCTAAAGACGTTGACCCCATTGCTTCGCTAGTTAAGCCAAGCCGCGCTAATTCCTCACCTAGCATTTCACTGTGTCTCTAAGCACGAACTCCGTATTCGTCACGAACGACACCTTGAACTCCTTTCTCTCATGAGAAAGAGAAGCCACAGCATGCGGCAAACATGATCGGAGGCTTGAGCCACAAGCCTGAACGACCAGCCAACGTACCGCGCCCGTTACGGCGCCCTGCTGCTCAGCCGATGTACCCCCTATTTCCAGTGAGAAATGCGGTAATGAAGCCGTAACGCACCGCGTCATATAGCGAGCTACTTTAGTGACTCGTCTAGCGACTTGCACGCGAGGGCAGCAACCATGATGAAACACATTCTTTCCGCACAGGTTCTTGCAGCAGTGCTGCGAGCCAGTTCAACGCCGTTATCTTCGGAAATGCTGGTTGCCATGTCAGCGGGGCGACAACGCGCAACTTTCTTTCGCGATGGTTCCACCAGCGCCGCGTCCTTGCGGCGAAGCAGCCGCCGCTAACGCCGGGGATCTCCGTTGTCCGCTTGCGGACAAGGAACAGACGTCGCCGCATTTTCGAATCCGCTCGCAATCGAACCGCAAGGTAGCTAGCCTTTCACAAGGCCGCTGCCTGTCAATTCAATATCTTACGCAATAAATAAGGAATACATAGTATGCCGTTAGTGAAAGGAAAGATCGATCCTCAGCGCAGTCCGGCTCATGCTGAAGGGATCGAAAGGAACGCCCTGCCCGATCCCGTGCGGGTTGCTTCCATCGAGCGCATTGAGCTTGCACCCGACGGCCAACATATGGTGGTGCATAGCGACCGGTCGACCCTGACGTTCCACTACTCGGTATTTCGCGAACTGCTCGCCGTACTTCCCGCCGCGATCATGCAGTCAGAGCGAATGCTTCAGCGAACGCCGCACATCAACTTTGCGATGGGCTGCGAAGGATGGGAGCTCGGCGCGATCGATAACGGCAAAAGCCTCGTCCTTACGTTCCGGCTGCAAGGCGGCGCCGACGTTTCCTTTTGTCTTCCCCGGGAGCAGATCCCTCCCATGGTCGACGCGCTTATATCGGCAGCACGACTGGTTCAGATTCCAGCCCACGCGAGCGGCCCGTTGCAATAAACGGCTAATGCAACGCAGTTCCTGAGCATCCACGAGACACACGTCCAGGCCAGGCACGGCACCGGTCACGTCCGGAACGACGCCGAAAAGCGACGCGGAAAAGCAGCGCAACACATTCGGGCCGATATGCTCGTCAAGTACATCCAATGAAACTCAACTTCCGAACCTTCCGAACCTTCCGAACCTTCCGAACCTTCCGCACCTTAAGCACCTTAAGCACCGCTCACTCAGCCGTTGTCATCGCATTGAACGTGTTCCTTGCGCCGAGCGTCTACGCGGCGACCAGCAGTTTTGTCATCAACGACATACAGATCGAGGGCCTGAAGCGCATCGAACCGAGCTCGGTCTTCGCCTACGTCCCGCTCAAGCGGGGCGATGTCTTCTCGGACGACAAAGCGTCAGAAACCATTCGTGCTCTCTATGCAACCGGCTTCTTCGACGACGTTCAGGTCGAGACTCAAGGTAGTGTGGTCATTGTGAAGGTACAGGAGCGCGCTGCCGTCTCGTCAATCGACTTTGCTGGCATCCACGAGTTCGACAAGGACAACCTCACCAAAGCATTGCATTCGGTCGGCCTGTCGCAAGGCAGCACTTATGACAAAGCCCTTGTCAGTAAAGCCGAACAGGAACTGAAACGCCAATACCTGACGCGCGGTTATTACGCCGCCGAGGTCACCACCACGGTCACGCCGATCGACCGCAACAGGGTATCCATCCTGTTCTCGGTAACGGAAGGTCCGAGCGCGAAAATTCGTCAGATCAACTTCATGGGCAATCAGATTGCAAGCTCGTCGACGTTGCTCGACGAAATGCAGTTGTCGACCCCTAACTGGTTCTCCTGGTACACGAAGAACGACCTCTACGCGAAGGACAAGCTAACGGGGGATCTGGAAAAGGTGCGCTCGTATTACCTGAACCGCGGCTATCTGGAGTTCAACATCGACTCCACGCAAGTATCGATCTCGCCCGACAAGAAGGACATGTACCTGACCATCACCATTCACGAGGGCGAGCCGTACACCATCTCCAGCATCAGGCTTGGCGGCAACCTGCTCGATCGCAAAGCTGAGCTGCAAAAGCTCGTGTCGGTCCGCGCGGGCGAGCGTTTCTCAGCCGAAAAATTGCAGGCAACGACCCAAGGACTGGTAGACAAGCTGGGGGAGTACGGCTACGCGTTCGCCCAGGTCAATGCGCAGCCCGAGATTGACCAGGTCCATCATACGGTCGCGTTGACGTTGCAGGTCGATCCGGGACGCCGCGTGTACGTGCGCCGCGTGAACATCGAAGGCAACACCCGGACGCGCGACGAGGTGATACGTCGTGAAATGCGTCAGATCGAAAGCTCATGGTTCGACAGTAGCCGCGTGAAGCTCTCGAAGGAACGGATTGATCGGCTGGGCTACTTTACCAACACCGACGTAACCACGGTGCCGATTCCGGGTACCACCGACGAGGTCGACATTAACGTCAAGGTTGAAGAAAAACCAACGGGTGCAATCACGTTAGGCGCAGGCTATGACTCAAGCGACAAGGTCGTGTTGTCCGCGGGCGTGTCGCAGGACAACGTGTTCGGCTCGGGGACCACGCTGGCTGTCAACGTCAATACAGCGCAGACCTACCGGACCTTGTCGGTGACGCAAACCGATCCCTACTTTACAATCGATGGCATCAAGCGCATTACGGACATGTATTACAGGACCACCTACCCGCTCTACAACTTCAGCGACACGAGTTTTCGAATTACATCGATTGGCGCCGATATGAAGTTCGGCATACCGTTCTCCGAATCGGACGTGGTTTATTTTGGTGCCGGATTCGAGCAGGACCGGTTCAACACGGACTCGTCAACGCCACAAAGCTACCTGGACTATGTTGCTGAGTTCGGGCGCGTGGTGAACAACGTCCCGGTGACAGTCGGCTGGTCGCATGACGCACGCGACAGCGCGCTCATACCCAGCAAAGGCTATTTCCTCCAGGCTAACGGAGAGTTGGGAACACCGGCTGGAAATACCCAGTACTACAAATCAGATCTTCAAGCCCAGTACTATTACACGCCCTCCAGGGGTTTCATTCTCGGCCTGAATTTCCAGGCGGGTTATGGTCACGGCATAGGCGGCGATGCCTATCCGATCTTCAAGAACTACTACGGCGGAGGTATTGGCTCGGTGCGGGGCTATGAGTCCGGTTCGCTAGGGCCGCGCGACGCCACGACCAACGACCCGATCGGCGGGTCGAAGATGGTCGTCGGCAATATAGAAATGACCTTCCCCTTGCCAGGCACGGGATACGACCGTACCTTGCGCGTGTTTACCTTTGTCGATGGCGGCAACGTCTGGGGCGACGAGGGCAACAGTGTGGGCGCCAACGGCCTGCGTTACAGCTATGGCGCCGGACTTGAATGGATTTCCCCGATAGGGCCGCTCAAGCTGGACTTCGGTTTGCCGATCGTGCGGCACGCGGGAGACCAGTACCAGAAGTTCCAGTTTCAGATCGGCACGTCGTTTTAACCCGTGCGGTCAGCAGATACGCTCATCCGGTTCACGCCGCGCATGCGTCATATCGCCGTTGCGGCGGCGATAGTCATGTCCCTCGCACCCTCGCCCGCACGTGCACAACTGAGCGGCGCAGCGGCACAGGCGGGGCCGGCCGACCCGCCCTGGGGCCTTAGATTGGCGCCGGAAATGACGGAGCATCCGTTGCCGGCTAACACGTCTGCGGCAATATTCGGCATCGCCGATGCGGCAGACGGCGACGAGGACCGCGACCTCTCGCTCAAGGGCCACGGAGAGCTTCGGCGCGACGCGACCATTGTCAGAGGCGACGCTGTTCACTACGACATCGACCGCAACGTGGTCGATGCGTACGGACACGTGCGTATAGTCGACAACTACGACGTCTTTGCCGGTCCCGAAGCACATCTTCAGGTCGAGGCGAACGAGGGCACCATGACAACGCCGAGCTATCACTTCAATCTGACAGGCGGCTCGGGGAGCGCCGACAGCATCGACCTGATCGATAACGAACGTTCAGTCGTGCATCACGGCACGTACACCGCGTGCCAGTGCGAAACTGACCCCGCCTGGTATCTCAAGGCGGCAAGTTTCGACATGGACCAAGGGTCGAACGAAGGCATTGCTCACAATGGCGTGCTGTTCTTCCAGGGCGTGCCCATCTTCGCGAGTCCGTGGTTGTCGTTTCCGTTGTCCAACGCTCGCCAGAGCGGCTTTCTCCCGCCGACCTTCTCGCTGAGCTCGACGAATGGATTCGACCTCACAGTGCCGTACTATTTCAATATTGCGCCGAACTACGACCTGACGGTGACGCCGCGCTACATGTCAAAACGCGGCGCAATGTTGACAACGAATTTCCGCTATTTGTCGCCCACGTATTCGGGCTCGGTCACTATCGCCTATCTGCCCGACGATGCGCTGACCAAGACCAACCGTTATTCGATCAACATCCAGCACAACCAGAACTTCGGCGACGGCTTAGCTGCGTATGTTAACTATTCGCAGGTGTCGGACGTCAACGTCACGACGGACCTGAACTCGAATACCGCATCGCTGGTCAATGGGCAGGACATTTTCCAGCAGGAGGCTGGGGTGACTTACAACAACGGTCCATGGTCAGTGCTGACGCGGGTGCAGCGCTGGCAATCGTTCAGTACCGCGCCGCCCTACAACCGGGCGCCGGAACTGGACGTCAAATACAATCAGTACAACGTGGGCGGATTTGATTTCGGCGCCGAGGCTGACGCCACGCGCTTCACTATTTCAACGGCGGACTCCACGGAGGGCAGTCGTCTTACGTTCAATCCATACGTCAGCTATCCATTGTCCGGACCGGGATGGTTCATCACGCCAAAGGTTCAGTGGCACTACGTGGCCTACGACCTGTCGTCGATCGGAAGCACAGCGCCAACCGGACAGCCCAAGAGTTTCTCGTTCAATGTGCCCACACTCAGCCTGGACTCGGGGCTCGTGTTCGAACGCAGCATTCGCCTGTTCGGAACGGACTATATCCAGACGCTGGAACCGCGCCTCTACTACGTCTATACGCCCTACCGGAACCAGACGTTCGCACCGGTCTTCGACACAGGTGAGGAGGACTTTGGACTCGCCCAGATTTTCACCGACAACACCTTCGTGGGCGGCGACCGGGTTGCCGACCTGAACCGTGTCACGGCTGCCCTGACGACTCGGTTCATCAACCAGGCGACCGGCGACGAACGAGCTCGCTTTGTGGTTGCGCAGGAATACTATTTCACTAATCCGCAAGTGACGCTGGATTCGGGCGCATCCGTGACCGACATTCGCGGCAGCGACGTCATTGTCGGGGCGTCGCTCAAGATTGGCCCGGGCTTTACGACCGAACAGGCCGTCCAGTACGACGAGCAGCGCAACCAGCTGGACCAGGGTACCTCCGGCTTCACCTGGAAGCCGGCGGACCGGGAAGTAATCAGCATTGCTTACCGGTATACCCGTGCCGATGAAGACCTTGACAACGAGGCGGAAAACCAGATCGTGGCGTCCGGTCAATGGCCACTGAGCCGCAAGCTTTACGCTGTTGGCCAGGCCAATTTCGACATGGTCGCTCATCGGCTGGTTGCGGGATTGCTCGGCGTTCAGTATGACGCTGATTGCTGGTCGCTCAGCTTCGCGGTGCAAAAATATACGAATGTGTCGACCACCACGACCGCTGCCAGCAGCGCTACTCGCGTCCTGTTGCAGCTTCAACTCAAGGGATTGACGAAGATCGACAACGGGCTGTCCGAGCAATTCAAAGCGAGCATTCCCGGCTACACACCATTGCCCTCACCGCCTGAGCCTGAGTCGCGGTTCTCGAATTACGAATGATGGGTGACGAATGACCACCTCGACGGTGTGCGCGTCCAGACGAACCCCACCTTCCCTGCTCCAATCGAATAATTCACGCGTGCACCGTAGGTCCGTTGCAATGCCGTCAGAAAGGTACGGCGGTCAAACCGTATTTCCGCGCGCAGCCGGGCAAAACCGAAGGGACCCGGCTGGGGCTGAGCATTGCGAAAAGCATCGCAATGGCGCATGGGGGCACGCTGGTGTTGAGCAAGCGAGCTCGCGTCTACCCGCGCCAGAAACCCGTGGAGATCGATGGTTCCCGCACCTTGAAAGTAGCAAAAATGACGTTGGTTTGCATGGTAAATCAAGCTGCGATTGCTTATCCTGTTTCCAGTTTCCAGACAACGCCGTATGGGATCAATTGAACAGGAGCACATGATGAGCAAGACAATACATGGCGTGCATCACGCCGCAGCGGACGGCTACGCGACAGCAGAAACGGCGGATACCTATGTGCGCGGCCGGCCGGACTATCCGCCGGAGATCGGGGACTGGTTACGTGATCAGCTCGGGCTGCGCGCCGGGACCACCGTCGTGGATCTCGGCGCGGGCACGGGAAAATTTACACCGCGCCTGATCAGCACGGGCGCCAAGGTGGTCGCAGTCGAACCCGTGGCCGCGATGCTCGGCAAGCTGTCCGCAGCGCTCCCGCAAGTGCAGACGTGCGCCGGTACGGCCGAGTCAATCCCGCTTCCTGATGCATCGGTTGATGCCGTGGTTTGCGCGCAATCATTTCACTGGTTCTCGACCCACGCCGCGCTTGCGGAGATTCTTCGGGTCTTGAAACCGGGGGGCAAGCTCGGCATGATCTGGAATTTACGGGACGCTAGGGTGCCGTGGGTCGCCCGGCTCGACGCGATCGTGAATCGGGTGGAAGGCGACACGCCGCGTTATTACACTGGCGCCTGGCGTTGCGCGTTTCCTTTCGACGGTTTCGGCCCGCTCAATGAACACCAATTCAATGTCGGGCACACCGGTTCGCCCGAAGACGTGATCCTGAATCGGGTCCGCTCCATGAGCTTTATAGCGGCACTGGGCGCCGACGAGCGCGATAAAATCGATAGCGAGGTCAAGGCGTTGATCGCGGGTGAACCGCTGCTCGCGGGCAACGACGTGGTCACGGTTCCCTACGAAACCTCGGCGTTTTACGTCAAGAAGCTAGCACGCTAGAAGACGTTCAGGGTCCATAAAAGGAGTGGGCCGCAGTGAGCATGCCTTGCACGCGTGCGGCACTTCTCTGTCACAGTGGAGCACTGCAAGCCGGTTTCACTCACTGACGACCCGATCTTCATGACCCTTCGCAACAATGGCGTTCCTCCCGCACTCGAATGTCGCGGCTTGAGCAAAGCGTACGGCGCCGGCCGCGTGTTACTGGCAAGCCTCGACTTCTCGCTCGATCCGGGCGAATTCGTCGCGATCATGGGCGATTCGGGCGTCGGCAAGTCGACGCTTTTGAACCTGATCGCGGGCCTCGATCAAGCCGACAGCGGTGAAGTGCTGATCGACGGAACGTCAATTTCCAGTCTCGACGACAACGCCGCCACTCGCCTTCGGCGGCAGAAGCTCGGCTTCGTCTTCCAGGCATTTCACGTGCTGCCGCATCTCACGCTGATGCAAAATGTCGCGCTTCCACTCTTGCTCAATAACACACCCCCGGCCCGCGCGCTCGACTTGCTCGAAGCCGTCGGCCTGGGCGGCCGTGGCGACGACTTCCCACGGCAGCTATCGGGCGGAGAGCTGCAACGTGTAGCGATCGCCCGCGCGCTGGTGCACCGGCCCACGCTGATCCTGGCCGACGAACCCACTGGCAACCTGGACCCCGAGACCGCGCACGAAGTGCTCTCGCTGTTCCGTGCGGAAATCAAGGCGAACGGCGCCGCCGCCATCATGGTCACGCACTCCATGGCGGCGGCAGCGAGTGCGGACCGGATACTTATCCTGAGCGAGCATGGGTTGCATGCCGGGCAACCGGCGCGCTCGGCTGGTGAGCGTCAGTGAGCGGGCTCGAGACAGAACCCTCACGGCGCTTTGCAGGCGGCCGGCTACTCGCACGCTGGCTGCTCGGCGCGGAGTGGCGCAGTCATCCGGCTCGAGCGATTGTGGCGATAGCAACGATTGCGCTGGGCGTGGCGCTTGGCTACGCCGTGCAACTCATCAACAGTGCCGCATTCAACGAGTTTTCCGCGGCCTCCAAGAGTCTTTCCGGCGAGGCTGACTTACAGGTCCGAGGCGCGCAGCCCACCTTCGATGAAAACTGGTACCCGCGTCTCGCAACAACGCCGGGCGTAGCCTTAGCCAGCCCCGTTCTGGATCTGGACGTGACCGTTCCCGGCCAGACCGCTGCGTTGAAAGTGCTTGGCATCGACGTTTTCAGGGCGAGCCGCATCACGCCGGAACTGATCGGCGTGCCGTCCGTGCAGCGTCCGCTCGATACCCTTTCCGACGACGCGATCTTCCTCTCACCCGCTGCGCAACAGTGGCTTCACGCGGCCCCCGGTGATCACGTCGCGATGCTTAGCGGTACATCGATTATTCGTTTTCGGGTGGCCGGCGGTTTGGTCAGGACCCGGCCAGGACAACGCGTTGCGGTAATGGACATTGCCGCCGCCCAGTGGCGTTTCGGACTTGTTGGGAAACTCTCGCGTATCGACCTGCAACTGCAACGCGGCGTCGATCGGGAACGCTTTAAACGTGAGTTGCAAGATCGGCTTGGCAGTCAACTGGTCGTAGCCGAGACACGCGACGATGAGAACCGCACCGACCGTCTCTCGCGCGCTTATCGCATCAACATGAACGTGCTTGCGCTGGTGGCGCTTTTCACCGGCGCTTTTCTGGTGTTTTCCACGCAAGCGCTAGCAGTCGTCCGACGCCGCGCGCAGTTCGCGATGCTTCGCGTATTGGGCTATACGCGCGGCCAGCTGCTACGCCAGATCCTGATGGAAGGAGCGCTGCTCGGCGTACTCGGCTCCATGCTCGGCCTTGCAGTGGGCTACGCGCTGTCGAGCATCGCTCTGCGTTTCTTCGGTAGCGATCTGGGCGGCGGCTACTTTCCGGGCGTGCAGCCGCATGTCAGTTTCGAGCCTGTTGCGAGCGCCCTGTTTCTTGCGTTGGGTATCGGCGTGTCGGTGCTCGGCAGTCTCGTCCCGGCGCTGGAAGCAGCCCGCGCACGGCCGGCGGCAGCGCTCAAGGCCGGCAGCGAAGAAGGCGCGCTGGCGCGGCTGGCGACGCCGTGGCCCGCAGTCATTTGCCTCGCGGTCGCGGCAATACTGGCGCTCCTGCCGCCGTTATTCGATATCCCCATCCTCGGTTATCTGGCCGTCGCGCTGCTGCTGATTGGCGGTATCGCTTTGATGCCGCGTTGCACGGCGATCGTGTTCGCTGCGCTCAGCCGATCGCACGCGAAACGCCGTACGCGCGCCGTGACGACGCTGGCACTTGCCAGGCTCGCCAATGCACCCGGCCAGGCATCGATCGCCATGAGCGGGGTACTGTCCAGCTTTGCGCTGATTGTCGCGATGGCCATCATGGTCGCGAGTTTCCGTGTATCCGTCGATGAATGGCTGACCCACCTCCTGTCGGCCGACCTATATGTTCGAGTCGCGGCCAATGGCGACACAGCGAGCCTGAGCCCTGGCGAACAAACGACAATCGCCGCGACGCCCGGCATCGGGCGTGCCGCGTTCACCCGCACGTCGCATCTGACACTCGACCCTGCACGGCCCGCGGTGGCGCTGCTCGCGCGTGACATCGATGCAGCCGATCCGGGCGCCGCCATGCAGATGACCGGCCCCGTGCTTCCACCGTCCGCCCTGAAGGATGGCGAGACACCCATATGGGTGTCGGAAGCGATGGTCGACCTGTACCGCTACAAGCTGGGGCAAAGGCTCAAGTTGTCTATCGGCACGCACGGCGGGACGTTCGTCGTAGCCGGTGTGTGGCGCGATTATGTGCGGCAAACGGGAGCGATCCAGCTACGGCTCGCCGACTACCGACGCCTCACGGGCGACACCGGCGCCACCGATGCCGCCGTCACCGTGGACCGAGGTGCAAGCGTGGAAGGTGTCATCGCGAGCCTGCGCAAACTGCCCTTCGGTGCCGCCATGGAGTTCGCCGAACCCGGCGATATCCGCGCGCGGACGCTGACCATTTTCGATCGGAGCTTCGCGGTGACCTACCTGCTGGAAGCGGTGGCCATTGTGATCGGGCTGTTCGGCGTGGCGGCGACGTTCTCCGCGCAGACGCTTGCTCGTGCGCGCGAGTTCGGCATGTTGCGGCACGTCGGCGTGACACGTCATCAGGTGCTCGCAATCCTCGCGGCGGAAGCCGGCATGCTGACAGCGCTTGGTATTGCGGTCGGGTTCATCCTGGGGTGGGCAATCAGCCTCATCCTGGTGTTTGTCGTTAATCCCCAGTCGTTCCACTGGAGCATGTCAATGCATATTCCATGGCATGTAGTAAGTACGGTGGCCCTTGTCATGCTGATTTCATCGTGTGCAACAGCGGTGGTCGCAGGACGCAAGGCGGTTTCTCTCGATGCCGTGCGCGCGGTGAAGGAGGACTGGTAATGCGCCGTCTTCGACGATCCTTGAATCAGGCAAAGCGATGGGCCTTGATGGCGTGCGTTTTCTGCATCGCCAGCACATCGTCAAGGGCAGCCGAGTTCGCCACGGTCACGCCCGATCAGCCGCTTGTTTTTCCGCAAGACACAGGCGCGCATCCGGCCTTTCGCACCGAGTGGTGGTACGCAACGGGCTGGCTTGATCAACCGGATGGCAAGCCGCTCGGTTTTCAGATCACGTTCTTTCGTTCGGCGACCGGACACGATCCCGCGGATCCGGGTGCGTTCGCGCCGTCGCAGTTGATCATCGCTCATGCGGCGCTCAGCGATCCTTCACTGGGACGCCTCGTGCATGATCAGAAGATTGCACGTCAGGGCTTCGGCCTCGCTTATGCAAAGACCGGTAACACCGACGTCAAGCTCGACGCCTGGCATCTCGTGCGCGCAGCCGATGGTCATTACACCGTCACAGTGAATGCCGCCAATTTCACACTGGACCTGTCGCTCACGCCGACCCAGGAACCGCTACTGCAGGGCGAAAAAGGTTACTCGCGAAAAGGTCCGCTGGCCGCGCAAGCGAGCTACTACTACAGCGAACCGCAACTGCGCGTGAGCGGCAAGGTCACACGCGCTTCCAGCGGGAAGGGCGAACCTGGACTTGACGCAGCAGTTACCGGCTCCGCGTGGCTGGATCACGAATGGTCAAGCACGGTGCTTAGCAGCGATGCCACGGGATGGGACTGGCTCGGCGCCAATTTGTCGGACGGATCGGCGCTGATGGCTTTCAAGGTGCGCGGACAAAACGGCGGGACAGTCTGGTCTCACGCTGCGCTTCGTGAAGCGAACGGGCACGTTACTGCATTCGATGGGGACCAAGTCGACTTCGCGCCGCGTAGGACATGGCGCTCGCCACGCACCGGCACGTCTTATCCGGTATCGGAGACGGTCAGGACGGGCACGCTCACGTGGCAGCTCGATCCGTTGATGGACGATCAGGAACTCGACTCCAGCCAGTCGACTGGCGCGGTGTATTGGGAGGGAGCGGTATTGGTGAGTCGTGACGGTAAAACGTCAGGTCACGGTTATCTGGAACTGACAGGATATGGGAAGGCGCTGAAGCTGGAGAGGTAGTCACGAACTACGTTCATTCCACACCGCACGCGTCTAAAAACAATACGACACGCGCATAACGCTGCGCAGACTGAACAGTCGCGAGGTCATGCCGGCACGCCTGCCGTCTTGCCTTAGTTGCCAAGCGCCTGCGCGTGCCAGCCGTCGCCGCAAGGCGACGCCAAGCTTAGCCCTTCAGGCTGTCCGGCACCTTCCCGCCATTGGCCGCAAGCTGCTCCATCACGGCTTTGTGCAGCCAGATGTTCATCGATGCGGAATCGTTGGTATCGCCTGTATAGTGCAGCTCGCCGGCCAGTTCCTTGCGAGCACCGAGGCTGCTGTCGAGGCCGAGCAATTTCATCAGGTCGACAATTGATGTCCTCCAGTTCAATTGCTCCGACGTATTCGCCTGCATGCCGGTCAGGACTGCTTCAACATCCACCGGTTCTGCGGCCGCAGCCGGTGCTGCAGGAGCATCAGGCGCCGCGGTCGGGTCTGCCGCAGGGGGCGCGGCCGGATCGGCGGGCGCTGTATTCGCAGGATGGCTTGAAGGGAAAATCTTGCTCAGGATTGTGCCGAAAATGCTCATGATGTTTATCCCTTGGTCGACGTGAAGAAGGACGTTGTGAAGCAGCGCGTTCGCCGCTTCATGGAGCCGCTGCGCAAGGCATGTTCCCGCAACATTCAATGCAATGTTGCGAGTCCAGCGCACGGCCACCCAGACATTGTAGGCGATCGATCATCTTGAAAATGTCGTGACAGGGAGAAGCCGCCACGCGCGCAGGATACTGTTACCACGACAGGCGTTTTACGCTGCAATCGTTTCGTTTTCTACTCGTGAGTGACGTTTGACGATCATCCTTTCGCCCAGGGAAACAAACTTCATTCGTGCGATGATTCGCACACATGATGCGCATACCTCTAACCATGCACCTCCATGACAACAAAACGCCAGGTTGACTCCGCTCGCTTCGTACACGGCTCGACCTTGCGGCATGTCGTGGTCATGGCAGGAACCGGGGCGATTGGATTGATGGCCGTGTTCGCGGTCGATCTGGCTAATCTCTTCTATGTATCGCTGCTCGGCGACACGTCGGTTGCCGCGGCCGTCGGATTCGCCGGGACCATCAACTTCTTCCACACGGCCATTTCCATTGGCATGACCATAGGCGTGAGCGCAACCGTCGCGCGGCTGCTTGGTGCAGGCCAGCGGACCAAAGCGCGGCAGGTGGCATCGGCGAGTCTGGTGCTGATGATCGTCATCACCGTCATATTGAGCGCCGCCACGTTGCTCTTCCTCGACCCGATCCTCAACGCGCTCGGCGCGGCCGGCGAAACGCGCGTGATGACTGGCGGCTTCCTGCTGATCACCACGCCCACGTACGTGTTCCTCGCCATCGGCATGTGCACGGCCGCGCTGATGCGTTCCGTGGGCGATGCCCGCCGAGCCATGACCGTCACGCTGAGCGCAGCAGTCGTAACCGCGATCCTCGATCCGATCCTGATCTTCGGCTTTCATCTCGGGCTGACGGGTGCGGCCATATCGAACGATATTGCGCGGGTCGCGCTCGCACTTGTCGGCCTCTATGGCGCCACCCGGGTCAACGATCTCATTGCCCGTTTCCGCTTTGCGCGCTTGTGGTCCAACAGCCAGCCGGTCATGAAAGTCGCGTTGCCCGCCGTGCTGACCAACCTCGCCACGCCCGTTGCCAGCGCATATGTGACGCATGCAATGGCGCGGTTCGGCGCTGCCGCCGTGGCGGGGCAAGCGACCATCGACCGCATCACGCCCGTGGCCTTCGCGGTGATTTATGCGCTGACCGGCGCGGTCGGTCCGATCATCGCCCAGAATCTTGGCGCGGGCCGCGCGGACCGGATTCGCGAAACTGTCCGCAACAGCCTGGTATTCGTGCTGCTGACGGTCGCGGTTGCCTGGGTCGTGCTGGCGCTGGCCCAAGGCGGCCTGATCCGCGCGTTCTCGGCCCGTGGCGACACTGCCGTCATCATCACAGCGTTCTGTTCGTGGCTGGTGGCAAGTTATGCGTTCGTCGGCTGCCAGTTTGTCGCGAACGCGACGTTCAACAATCTCGATCGGCCATTGTTGTCGACTCTCTTCAACTGGGGGCGCGCGACAATTGGCACGGTGCCGTTCGTCGCGGCCGGGATGCAGCATGGACCTGTGGGCGTGATGATCGGACAGGCCGCCGGCAATGCCATCTTCGGCACGATGGCCATGCTGGCGGCGTATGTCGTGGTCAAGCGCTTGCCAATGGGCGATTGCGCCGCACTAGCGAGCAGGAGCAGCAACCAGCTTGAGCAGTCATTCGTCAATGTCCCCGCCGCGGCCGCAGGAAATACCATCGCGCCCGACGTGGAGTTAAAGGAACTGCCTCTCCAAGGTGGTTAGGCCCTTAAGCGGCCTAAACCATCTAAGCTGCCCACGCCGCTTGGCGTTTTTCTCTTTGCGGTCAAGCCTGATCCGAGCCTCTTTCATTAGCGTCATCACGCGCAATTTTCTTAACAAGTTCAGCTAAGGCGGTTGTATCCGATTGTTCGTTTTGCGCGGAATCACTATTCCCCTCTATCGGTACAATATTTCGATAGTGCGCGCATATACTCCATTCCATCGACGCAGCGCAGCAACCAGCAGGATCGCTGCGTAGCCCATGAAATGAAGTCACTGAGCCACTCATACGCATCGGAGCACATCATGAACAGGACCCTTATTGCATCGTTGTTAGTCGCCGTTTCCGCCGCCTTCGCAGCACCCGCATTTGCCAGTAGCGGTTATGGTCCGGCACCGTCTTATAACCCGCAAGTTGGCGCACCCTCTTCGCAACGCGGCCAAAGCGCACAAACCATTGCAGCGGAAAATGCGGTGAACAACTCCGATGCAAGCGCTTACGGTGGCGTGCAAAGCACCACTGCGCAATCCGGCGATCGGACTCAAGCTAACGACACACGTTCGCTTTTCTCCCATAACTGATCAAAGCCGAAGTTTGGCGCTTAGCAGCAAGCCGATGCCCGGCGAACTCAGGTTCGCCGGGCATCGGTGTTTGTGGACCTTGCTACCTTTCTGAGCTTCCCGACATTCAAGCTGCGGACGCAGGCTAGAGCACTTTGATGCATAGTTGAGAGCCGTCGACTTAGTCAACGTCGCCGCTACCGTCCACTACGAAGGAAGATCCTCATGTCAGAGCAAGCGCAATTCGAACTCTTCGCGTTCTGGCGCTCGTCCGCCGCGTTTCGCGTGCGTGTCGCCCTCAATTTGAAGGGCCTGAGCGCGCACGAACAAAACATCGATCTCGACGCAGGCGAGCAACGCAGCGCCGAATTCCTGAAAATCAGCCCGCTAGGATCCATTCCGGCGTTGGTTGCAAAAGGGCACGAACCACTCACGCAATCGCTTGCCATCCTCGAATTCCTCGACGAACTCCAGCCTTCGCCACCCTTGTTGCCGAGCGATTTATACGGTCGCGCACGAGTGCGGTCCATTGCCTCCATGTGTGCCGCCGATACTCATCCAATGGTCGTGCCGCGAGTGAAAAAGTATCTTCAGACAACCGGCGGATTCGACGATGCAGCGTGGCGCGCATGGCAAATCCGCTGGCTCGGCACGGGCCTGGCCGCGGTCGAAGAACGTTTGGCGGGCGCGCCGGAAACGGGCACGTTCTGTCATGGCGATGAACCTACCATGGCGGATATCTGCCTCGCGAGCATTGTCGCGGTGACGCGCGTGTTCAAGATCGCGATCCCTGATGTACCGACTATCGACCGGATCATGGCTACATGTGACCAGCATCCGGCATTCATGAAGGCCGATCCGAAACGGCAGGCAGGAGCGCCCGGGTAGAGCGTTCGTAGCGGAAATGAGGTGGCTTGCGGCGGTCTGCGGATCTTGGCCGCCGCACGTTGCTTCTCGTACTCGAAGGTGCTTCGTACCATTTGTCTGGCCGTCGTGCGTCCTTTCCAGAATCACTTCCGATACAAAATATCCGACGTCCGGACCAATCGACGAAACACCTCGCCGGGATAGGTCAGACAGTTGCTGCGAGACCTTGCAAGCGGGCCACTTCCATAGCCATCGTTTCGTTGGTCAACTCAAGGAACGCCTTCACCAGAGGATTCGGATGCTGCAGTTGAGGACAGACCGTGAAGCCGCGAAACATCACTTCCGGCGAGAACGGCCTGAACACGATACGGGCCGGATTGGTCTCGGAAGTGGCTAGCGGATTCACCACGCCCACACCCAGGCCGCGCGCGACCATCGCGCAAATGGTGGCGCCGTACGGCGTCTCGATCACTGGCGCCTGGTTCACGCCGGCTTGCCGCAACGCGCGATCGAGCGACGAGCGGGTGTCGTCGGCGTAGGACGGCAGGATGAGACTCTGATCCCTCAAGTCACGCGCATGGATCCGCTTGCGCGCGGTGAGCGAATGTTTGGCGGGCAGCGCGCAGACCCCGGCCAGCCGATACAACTCCGCGCTGGTCACGCCGAATGCATCAGGCGTCGTGGTGGCAAATCCGACATCGCAATAGGCCGACGATGCCCAGCGCTGGATCGTGCCCTCACTGCGCATTTCCAGCGACACCGCAATGCGCGGATACGCCGCAAGGAAGCGCTCGATCACAAGGGGTACGAACGATAATGCCAGCACCGGCGGCGCCACCAGACGCAGCCGGCCACTGCCGAACTGGCGGATCTCCCGCGCTGAATGCCCGAGCTTTTCGAGCCCCACGAAACTGCGGTCGACCTCGCGATAAAAAGCGGTGCCCGCATCGGTGGCCTGGATCCGGCCGCCGTTGCGTGTGAAAAGCGCCAGTCCCGTCGACGCCTCCAACTCCGCAATCAGGCGACTGACGCTAGGCTGGGAGGTGCCGAGTTCTTCGGCTGCGGCCGTCATCGATCCCCTCAGCATCACCAGCCTGAACGCTTCTATTTGCTTTTGGTTCATATGTGCCCCTTTCCCTTCTTTCACCCCGGTCCATATGGAAGCTTGTCATATCAAAAATGAATAGCAGACGTTTTTGGCCGTATTTGACCGGATGACGGAAGCGCTCCTAGACTGGTCGCACCTAGTCACTCCAGCGAACCATGCGAGCCGACGCACTGCTTTTCCACAATGACTTTCGTATCACACCGTATTGGTGGGACGCCGCGCCGCCCGAAACGTCGCGCGTCGCGTTGCCGCCCAGCGTGGATCTGGTGATCGTGGGGAGCGGCTATTGCGGGTTATCGGCGGCGGCGGAAGCGGCGCGGCAAGGTGCTTCGGTTGCCGTGCTGGATGCCGCCGAGATCGGCGCGGGCGGCAGCACGCGCAGCGGCGGCATGGTGTCGAGCGGGCAGAAACTGGCGCTGACCGACGCCATTCGCGGCGTGTCGGCGGAACGGCTGGGCCGCTTGATGGCGGAATCCATGGCGAGTTTCGACTATCTCAAGCACCTGATAGCGAGTGAATCGCTCGACGCCGATCTACAGATAACCGGCCGCTTTTTTGGTGCGTTCACCCCCGGGCATTTCGAGCGCCTGCGCCAGCAAGGTGAACTGCTGCGCGATAAAACCGGCGTAACCGTGCATGTGGTGACGCGTGCGGAGCAACGCGCCGTGGTGGGATCGGACTACTACTACGGTGGCATTCTCGTCGATGAATACGGCGGCTTGCATACGGCGAAATATCATCGCGCCCTGCGCGAGCTTGCACGGCGATGCGGCGCGAGCCTGCATTCGCATGCGGCAGTGGAGCGAATTGAACGGACCGGCGCGCGCTTCGCTGTCCATACAGCGCGCGGCAAAATTGATGTAAAGCAAGTGCTGGTCGCAACCAACGGTTATACCGGGCAGCTACTGCCCTTTTTCTCACGTCGCGTGCTGCCAGTGGCGAGCTACCAGATTGCGACAGAACCGCTGCCGCCAGGACTGATGGATGTCCTGAATCCGGCTCTATGCCGTTTTGAGTGGAACTTGACGGCCGGCGCGATAGCGTTTAATCCCTTGATCACGCGAGGCGGCGGGACGCAAAGGATTTTGCGGCAAATGTTTTAGCCTGGACATGCGGAGGTAGGCGATGGCCACGAAGTTCTTCACGGTTCGAAATCCGCGCGCGGCCCGCTTGGTTTGTTGGAGCATGCCATTCATCGCCTCGACATAGGCATTGCTGCGACCGTCGAGCATGCCGCGCACGACGCCCGGCAGGCGCTCCTTGAGCGTCGTGGCCAGCCGCCTGAACGGCTCAAGCCGACAACGCGTCGCCCATGAGATCCAGCCCTTGAGCATCTCC
>NZ_MTHB01000090.1 GCF_002220365.1 Caballeronia sordidicola
GACGCTCGATCGTTTGCTCAGACGGATTCACATGAACAAGTCCGAGTTGCTGCTGGTGTTGGAGCGTCCTGAGGTCCCGCTGCATACCAATGGCAGTGAGCGCGACATTCGCGATCAGGTCAAAAAACGAAAGATCAGTGGCGGCACGCGCAGCGAGCTCGGCCGACAATGCCGCGATACGTTCTCGAGTCTAAAGGCGACGTGCCGCAAGCTGAACATTTCGTTCTGGGAGTATCTGACAGACCGCATTTCTTGCAGCGATCAAATTCCCCTCCTGCCTCATCTCCTCGAACAACGCATCGCCCTCTCTGCTTGAACAGCATGCTGGCGCTCGCCCCGGGTTATTGAGAAGTTACATTTTCCGTGGCGCAAGAAGATTTTGCATCTGGCCCGCTACCGGCCTCGGAACGGGAAACGCTTACCGGTTTTCCGCGCCTGCGGACTGCCCGGTCAACTCCATGGAGACATCGCCCATCAGCGCTTGCAGCCAGACCAGGTCGGTAGGGCGGCTAACCTCGGGCAAGGACATCAAATAACTTTCGATAGGCGGAAATTCGATTGGCGATTCCATGACCACCAGCGGCAACAGCGCGGCGTAATGCATGGCGAAGCGGCGTGTGGCGGTGAAGATCAGATCGGATTGCAGCAGCACTTGCGGCACGAGCCCGAAGTACGGAATGGTCGCGACAATGCGTCGACGGATACCCGCGCCCTCCAGGCCTATGTCGATCGGATGACGCTTCGCGCCGCTATACGTGGTGGGCGCGAGATGCGCGGCGAGCGCATAGCGAGCCGTTGTCAGCGGTTCGCGTGCCAGCGGATGACCGCGGCGCACCAGGCACACGAAGCTGTCAGTGAATAGATCATGGCGCGCAAAACGCGGCTCGGGATTCTCCCAGTTGCCGACGACCACATCGAGTTCGCCTTCATCGAGTGCACGTTCGTGATCGAGCGTTGGCGTCAGCGACTCGATCTCCAGCCGCGCGTTGGGCGCCGCTGTACGGAACGCGCGAATCAGCGTCGGCATGAAAAAGTCGTTCAGGTAATCAGGCGCTGCGACCCGGAACGTGCGCCGTGACGTGGTGGGATCGAAGGCGCCATGCGGGGTGGCGACAAACTCAACCTCGCGCAACGCGCGTTGGACCGCCGGCAGCAGCGACGCGCCGTACTCGGTCGGCACCATACCCTGCTTGCCACGCACGAGAATGGGATCGCGCAGCAGTTCGCGCAGCCGCCGCAGCGCCGTGCTGATGGCAGGTTGCGTCTGCCCCAGGCGCAGCGCGGCCTGCGTGACGCTGCGCTCGGTCAGCAGCGTTTGCAGCACGCGGATCAGCCAGATGTCGAGTGAATCAGGGGCGGAGCTGGCGTAATCGGCAGGGTCGGTGGGTACGGTCATAGAGCGCGGTCTTCGGGCGGACCCTTTGGGACAGGGGACTGGGTGTTGCGTGGCAATTCTTGGCGGGACGATCAGGCTTTGTGCACGCCCGATCGAAAATGCACTACTGCACTACGTTAAGCCGGACCGAACGCGCACGCCATAGCGCGCATGCTATGCATGGAATACGAGCCGGCCCGGCCGGGGTCCACCGCTAACCGGCGCGGGCCGCGCCTGCCGATGCCCATCCTGCGCCGCTTCACACGGCCGGCGCGGTCCTCGGCAAATTGCTGATGCGCTGCACTTCCGCGGCGTCCAGCCAGTTCGGCGAACGGGCGACGTAGAGCACCATCGGCAACGTGTCTTCGCCCCAGAACAATTGCTGGTTCACCACGAACGTTGGCACACCGAACACGCCGAGTTCCACTGCGCGCTCGACATTCGCCCGCAACGTCGCCTTGACGTCTTCGAGCTCGATCATTTTCGCGCCGTCGGGCAGGCCCACGTGGCGGCACAGATCGTCGAATCCCTGCTCGGTCGCCGGATCGCGGCCTTCCTTCCAGATAAACCGGAAAATTTCGCGGATACAGCCGATTTCCCCGCCCGCCGCCACGGCCAAGCGCAGCGCCTTGGTGGAATCGAAGGGATGCGACGGCGGCATTTTGAACGGAATACCCAGTTGTTCGGCGCGAAAGAGCGCGTATCGATACATAAACACGCGCTTCGGTGGAATGCTGCCCGGCATCGGCTGGCCCCAGTGCTTGAGGAGCTGCAAATAGTCGATCGGCAAGACTTCGAACGGCATGTTCGGCCACTTTTCATGCTGCTCGAGCAGCAGATACGAAAAGGGCGAGTTGAAATCGAAAAAAAAGTACGGCTGACGCGGATCGATGGAAGCCGAGGCGCTCATATGAATCTCCCTGGTGCGTTGCTCGTCGCGGAACCCGGTGATTCGGGTTACCGTCGTTTCTTCTTTCGATATTACGTGGTGTGCTGAACCCTGTCTCCCTGAGCGTCAAGTGCGGCGGCCTGCGCGATGGTCAGCCGCTGCCGCACAAAGCCGATATGCTCACGCAGCACGTAGAACTGATCGGCGTAGGCGAGCGGCATTTTCATCTGGTTGACCGCATTCTCGATGCCGTCCACCCGCTCGATCAGCGCCTCGCGCTGGGCCGGTTCGGGGTCGCTCATGGCCTCGCGTTCAATGCCGATGAGCGCGCCGTAGATCTTGTAGATCCGCGATTTAACCCGCCACCTGTACAACCCCGGCACCAGCCGCAAACCCGGAATCAGCACCACGATGATCGGCACCAGCAGCACGATCACGCGATCGGCAAGACTCGCGATCCAGAACGGCAGCGTCCGGTACAGGAAGCTTTTGCCCGACTTGTAGTAACGCTCGGCGTCGTCGCTGATATGGAACTCGTGCTGGAGTGGCGCGGGGAATTCGTTGGCCGTCTGCAACAGGTTAGCGCGCCCGTGCACCTCTTTCGCGGCTTCGATCAGCAGGTCGGACAGCGCCGGATGCAGGCCGTCGCGAGCGATCAGCTCGGCTGTGGGCGCAATCAGGTGGATGGGATGCGGTGGCACGTTCTTCGCCAGATCGAGGGAGCCCATCGGCAGGACGATCACCTTCAAATACGGAAAACGCCGCGCGTAGGCGTCGGCCTGGGTGAAATCGAAGAAATGGATGCCGGGGGTGCGAAACAGCTTGCCCATGGTTGGCGGTTGCGCGGAGTCGCCAGTGAGAAACGCAGCGTCAATACTTCCTTCCGTCAGCGCGTTGGCCGCGGCGTCGCCGCTTAACGGCAGCAATTCGGTGTCTCCGCCCGGCTCGATGCCATTCGCCTTCAGCACCGCCAGCGCGAGCGCACGCGTGCCGCTGCCTTCGGTGCTGATGGCAAGCCGCTTACCCTTCAATTCTGAAAGCCTCGTCAGCAGCGGTCCACGATAAAACACCGCCAGTGGCACATAGGCGACGCTGCCGAGCGAGACCAGATTTTCGTGCTTGTCCGGCGCGCCGGGCGCCGACATGCCGCCCTGCACGAAGCCGACATCGACGTTCTGCTTCGGATCTTCGAGCTTTTGCAGGTTATCGAGCGAACCCTGCGACTCCAGCACGTTCAGCGTGACGCCGTTGCGCGCGAGGATTCGTTTGTACTGCTGCGCGTCGTTCCAGAACGAACTGCCCTTGGTTCCCGCCGACATCGTCAGCGTACTGGGCGGCGCGGGCTGGATCAGGCGCACGGCGAGATAGATCGCGGCGGCGCTGATCAGCAGGATCGGTCCGAACGATATCGCGAGGTCGCGCCAGGAGATTGCGACGAAACGCGCCATTGTCGGAGCCATGCGCCGGGTACGGGGTTTCTTCGGGGTTTCCTGAGCGGGCGGTTCTTGGCTGGGAGTTTGAGTCATTGTCGGGTTCGGTGGGGCGGGGACCTGCGGTGACGCAAAATCTCAAAACCTTGAAAGCGGCAGATTCTATAAACACGAAGGGAAAGGGAAAACCCTCGCATCCCCTCATTCACTAAACAACACGCGATGATTAAAAAACCCTTTCGTTCTACGCGTTAAGCCTTTATTCAGTCGCAGCAGTGAAATATGCTTGCGGTAATAGGTTGAAACGTCTGCCGTTAAATTCACTGCGCACGCCCTGTTGCAATTTTCGCCGATGGTACAGGATCGCCCGTGCCGTTGGATCACGGGCAGGCCCTAAGCCGGTATGACAATATGGATAAGTACGCTCGAGTGGGCGCTTCATCTTGTTAAATGCTTTGCGCTTCTCGCGAGGCTGGATTAAATTGACGTTCGCCGCCGTAGAACCAGCATCCGCGCCGCCAAACCGGCATTCGGAGAAATGCTCCGAAGCAGAACCGGCCGCGTCGCACGATGTGCAGCAGCTTATGTCCTTGAGCCAACGGTCATGACACCCGTATAAGAACGGCCGGGCATTTGTTTTTTTCGCCAGTCTCTCGCAACGCCGTGTCGCCAGCATCGCCGGTCTGTTTGTGTCGTATGCGCGTCGATCTCCGGGTCGTCGTACACAGACCGCAAGATGTCGTAGCAAGCCGCTGGGTTGATGCGGTCCAAAAGAAGCACAAGAGCAACACTTTGCGAAGTCCAAAGCGAAACAAAAGGAGAAGTCATGAAAGTAGTCGATATGTTGAAGGCGCTGAGCGTCGTGGTGTGCGTCGCAGTAGCGTCGAGCGCTTATGCTCAATCAAGTGATGCCATGGCCGCGCCGGACGCAGCAATGTCGGCCAAGACCACGAAGAAGGTCAACCGCAAGCTCGGCCTCGATGTGCGTCGTGCATTGAGTAAGGCACAAGGCATCGACGTGTCGAACATCTTCGTGCGTGCGCGCGGCGGTGCAGTGGTGCTGACGGGTACGGTGCCGGACGGCGCGCAGATTCCGAAGGCCGAGGAAGTGGCGAAGGGCGTGAGCGGTGTGACCTCTGTGTCGAACAAGCTTACGCTGGGTCAGCCGAACGGTGGCGGAGGCTGATACTTCCCTGAGCCGTGGACTGCGGCGCGCTGTTGCAGCGGGTTTGCGGCGCGCGACGCGGTTTCGTCCAGTGGTTTAAATAACGGGTTCCGGTGCTTTGCACCGGAACCCGTTATGCGTTATTGGTTCAGGTTTCCTGGTTGAGAGCAGGAGCCAGGTTCGCGACGTGCATCGAAAGAAGTACGCCAAATAAAAACAATGTGCTGGAGAGAGACGATGAAACGATTCCCGGTAGCCACGGCGCTTGCTTGGGCATTGGCAGCGGTCGGCCTCGCTGCCTGTCACGGCAACGATGACGGCAATGGCAATGGTTCGCAGAACAATTCTCTGCCGAACTTCATCTCCGGCAGCGTGCGCACGCAAACCTACGACGGCACGACCGATGACCTGTTGACAGCGGGGCTGGGCAAGGACGGGCTGGCATCTGCTACGCCGCCCGCTATTGCCAACGCAGCCGCGCCGAGCGCCGCTGAATTGCGACGTCTCGCGATCTATTCGAACTATCGTGCGCTCGTCGATATGTCCGCCAATGGCGGCTACGGGCGCTTCTGGGGGCCGAACGTCGACCTGAACGGCAACGACACGCTCGGCGAGGGGATGATTGCCGGCAAGGAGTATCTGGCTTTCGCCGACGACGGCAGCGGCACGCTCAACGTAAGTTTGCTCGTGCAGATCCCGGCGAGTTTCAACCCCGACCAGCCGTGCATTGTCACGGCCACTTCGTCCGGATCGCGCGGCGTGTACGGGGCGATATCGGCGGCGGGGGAATGGGGTTTGAAACGCGGCTGTGCGGTCGCCTACACCGATAAAGGCAGCGGCAACGGCGCGCACGAACTGGCGACGAACACGATTACGCTTATCGACGGTACGCTGTTGAACGCCGCCGCTGCCGGCAAGACCAGCGTATTCACGGCGAATCTCGGGAGCACCAATCTCGCCGCGTTCAACGCGCAATTCCCGAATCGCTACGCGTTCAAACACGCCCACTCGCAGCAGAATCCCGAGAAGAACTGGGGCACGAATACGCTGCAAGCGATCCAGTTCGCTTACTGGGCGCTTAACGATACTTACGGTTCGCTTGACGGCACCGCGCGCAAGATCCGCTACAACCGCGGGGATGTGACGACCATCGCGGCGTCGGTGAGCAATGGTGGCGGTGCGTCGCTCGCGGCTGCCGAGCAGGACACGCAGGGATGGATCACGGCGGTGGTCGTGGGCGAGCCGCAAATCAACCTGAACGTGCCTTCTCAGGTTTCGGTGAGGCAGGGTGGCGTGCCGGTGGCGTCGTTCGGCCGGCCGCTCGCCGACTACATGACGCTCGCGAACCTGCTGCAGCCTTGCGCTGCGCTGGCGCCGGCCGCAGCGGGCGCGCCCTATCTCTCGGCGTTGCCCTTGTCCACGACCGCGTCGATCCGGGCGGCGCGCTGCGCGTCGCTGGCCGCGAACGGCGTGATTACCGGGGGCGACGTGACCAGCCAGGCCACCGCTGCCCTTGCCCAACTGCATCAGGCCGGTTATCAGACGGACTCTGACTTCTTGCAGGCGCCGATGTGGGATTCGCAGGCCGTGCCAGCGGTTGCCGTGACGTATGCCAACGCGTACACGCAGTCGAGCGTCGCCGATAACCTCTGCAACTTCAGTTTCGGCACGACCAATGCCGTGACGGGGGCGGCTGGAGTCAGCCCGCTCCTATCGCCGATGCTGACCGTGTTCGGCAACGGCAATGGCGTGCCGCCGACCAACGGTATCAATCTCGTCTACAACGCGGGAAATTCGGGCGCGGCGGACCATCGCTTCGCTACTGCAGACGCCAGTTTCGCCGGCGCGTTTTGTCTGCGTGGCTTGTGGACGAACGGAGATGCGAGGATGACGGCAAGCGTCAACGCGATCCGGGTGACGGCGAATCTGCACGGGAAGCCGGCGATTATCGTGCAGGGGCGCTCGGATACGCTCGTGCCGATCAACCATGCGTCGCGCCCGTACGCCGCAATGAACAAGCTGGCCGAGGGCAATTCAAGCAATTTGTCGTTTTACGAGGTCACGAACGGGCAACATTTCGATGCGTTCCTGAGCGTCGCGGGCTTCGATACGCGCTTCGTGCCGTTGCAGTATTACAACCTGCAGGCGCTGAACCTGATGTGGGCGCATTTGAAGAACGGGGCGCCGTTGCCGCCGTCGCAGGTCGTGCGTACGGTGCCGAGGGGCGGTACGGCGGGGGCGGCACCGGCTTTGTCGGTGAATAATTTGCCGGCGATTTCGGCGTCGCCTGGCGGGAACGCGATCACGTTCGGCGGCGGCGGAGTGAATGTGCCGAATTGAAGTGGGTCTTGATCTCGCCGATTTCGAGTACTTAAGGCGTGGCCGCTGACGCCGCCGCCGGCGCGGAAGCAGGGGCGGCCGCCGTCACCGCCGTGGCGCTGGCGCTTGCGGCTGAAACCGCACTCGCCGCTGGCGCAGAACTCGCCGCACCGGCTTTCAACTCCGCGCGAGCGGCTGAACTCGCCGCCGTTGACTGCACGACGATAGGTGTTGGCGTGAGCTCCGGCGAATTCAGGATCAGCGACGGCGCAAGCGCCTCACTGCTGACGTTCTCGCCGGAAATGGGCGAGCTGCGCGGCACGGTCTTCAAATAGTGCCCGACCAGACTGAAAAAACGATCGTAGAACTTGCCTGCCGGCACGGTTTCGCTGGAGATTTTCACCATCGAGTCGCTGTTCGAGCGGATCGGCAGCGAGAGCGAGCCGAGCACGCTCAAGCCCACGCTGGCCGAGGTATCGCTTTTCTTGAGCGTATAGCCGTCCTGCACCGCGTTCACGTAGGCAATACTTGTATTGCTCGCGTTCTCGCCCGCCGTGCAGACCACATGAAACGACACCACCACGTGCGTGTCCGCCGCTGGCTGGAAGTTCTTGGTGGCATCGACGGTATCGGGCTGCGGCATAGTCGTGACATAACCCTGGCTCAGCAGCGCGCGGCGCGAGGCTTCGCAGGTTTCCTGACTGGTGGCGTCGTAGTTGTGGGCGAACGGACTCGCCGCCGTCGAGAACATTTCCGCCTGGTAGCTGGGCGTGGGCGCGTCCTTGCCGCCACAAGCGGCGAGGGCGAGCAGCGGAAGGGCGAGCGAAAGACGGGAAATTGGGCGAACAAACGGGTTTTGCATGACGGGTGGCTGGATGAAACGAAGGACATCGGCGGCATAGATTGTAGTGCGCCGCGCGTGTCGACGTAAAAACAACAAATTATGAGAGACGCGAGGTCACTGGTTCAGCTTTCCAAGCGGCGTATTTCGGTGCCCGCGCGTGTTCCGACGCGCGCTAGTATATTCGGCGGCACGGGCTGAATTCGCCCAGGGGCTTGGTCGACACGTTCCATCATGAGCATAGAATGGAACGCGTACTTTCCCATTTTCGCGGAGGCTTTTTATGCGAACCGTGTTCATTTTCATGAACGAGGCAAGCCAGGCCGTTGAGATTCCTAAGGACATGCAGTTCGAGGCAGTGGCTGAGTTAGAGATTCGGCGCGAAGGGGACACCGTACTGTTGCGCCCAGTGCGGCCAAACTGGGTTTCGTTCGCACACGAGCCGACAGCCAGTGCAGATTTTCTCGCGGAGCGTCCTTGCGTTCTCAAGACCGACTACTTCGATCTTTCAGGCGCCGGTGAAAGCTCAGAAGAGCCAGGCCAATGACAACCGGCGACGAATCATATCCGCGGGTGCAAACGGGTTCCCGTGAGCTAACAAAGAATTTTCTGTCCGGTGGCGTGGCGGCTCGGCCGGGTGCATAAATCCTAAGCTATTGTTTTAGCGAGTGTTCTTTCACTCAAGCTCGACTTGCTCGCTACCAACGGACTGAGCTGTAAAGAGCCGAACGCTTTATTAGGTCAGCTTCGACACCTATTTCTCGTCCCGAGTTGATATCCCTTCTTGAAATTACCGATCGGTGTGCCATATACTTAGCACTCGTCGCACGAGAGTGCTAACAGTTTTCCGCCCGGTGAGTTTGGCTCACCAGACGGGTTTCCCGCGTTGCTTTAAGTCTCATTAAGAGAGGAGTGTGTATGAACCTTCGTCCTTTGCACGATCGCGTCATCGTTAAACGTCTGGATCAGGAAACCAAGACTGCCTCGGGTCTCATCATCCCCGACGCTGCAGCTGAAAAGCCGGATCAAGGCGAAATCCTGGCCGTCGGCCCGGGCAAGCGCGATGACAAGGGTACGCAAAACGCCCTCGACGTCAAAGTGGGCGACCGCGTGCTGTTCGGTAAATACGCTGGTCAGACCGTCAAGGTCGACGGCAATGAACTGCTCGTGATGCGCGAAGAAGACATCATGGCCGTTCTGGTCAAGTAAATCCCTTCAAGCCCATTTGGCTTTCCCGGCCGGACGATCGAACCGCTCAAGCGAATCTCGTCCGACCTACGGAAAAGCCAGAAAACTGAAACGAATCAAGGAGTTTGAATATGGCAGCTAAAGAAGTCGTATTTGGCGACATCGCCCGTGCAAAGATGGTTGAAGGCGTGAACATCCTGGCCAACGCGGTCAAGGTCACGCTGGGCCCGAAGGGTCGTAACGTGGTTCTGGAACGCAGCTTCGGCGGCCCGACGGTCACGAAGGACGGTGTTTCGGTTGCGAAAGAAATCGAACTGAAAGACCGCCTGCAGAACATGGGCGCGCAAATGGTGAAGGAAGTGGCTTCCCGCACCAGCGACAACGCAGGCGACGGCACGACCACGGCTACGGTCCTGGCTCAGTCGATCGTTCGCGAAGGCATGAAGTACGTTGCATCGGGCATGAACCCGATGGATCTGAAGCGCGGTATCGACAAGGCAGTGTCCGCTGCCATCGAAGAACTGCGCAAAATCAGCAAGCCTTGCACGACGAACAAGGAAATCGCTCAAGTTGGCGCGATTTCGGCTAACAGCGATACGTCGATTGGTGACCGTATTGCCGAAGCAATGGACAAGGTCGGCAAGGAAGGCGTGATCACGGTTGAAGACGGCAAGTCGCTGGAAGACGAGCTGGACGTGGTTGAAGGTATGCAATTCGACCGCGGCTACCTGTCGCCGTACTTCATCAACACGCCGGAAAAGCAAGTCGCCATCCTCGAAAACCCGTTCGTGCTGTTGCACGACAAGAAGGTTTCGAACATCCGTGACCTGCTCCCGATCCTGGAACAGGTAGCCAAGGCTGGCCGTCCGCTGCTGATCATCGCTGAAGATGTCGAAGGCGAAGCTCTGGCTACGCTGGTTGTGAACAACATCCGCGGCATCCTGAAAACTGTTGCTGTGAAGGCTCCGGGCTTTGGCGATCGTCGCAAGGCCATGCTGGAAGACATCGCGATCCTGACCGGTGGTCAAGTGATTGCTGAAGAAACCGGCCTGACGCTGGAAAAGGCTACGCTGGCTGAGCTGGGTTCGGCTAAGCGCATCGAAGTGGCGAAGGAAAACACCACGATCATCGACGGCGCTGGCGAAGCTTCGAACATCGAAGCGCGTGTCAAGCAAGTTCGCACGCAAATCGAAGAAGCAACGTCGGACTACGACCGTGAAAAGCTGCAAGAACGTGTCGCCAAGCTGGCTGGCGGCGTTGCAGTGATCAAGGTCGGTGCTGCGACCGAAGTCGAAATGAAGGAAAAGAAGGCACGTGTTGAAGACGCACTGCACGCAACGCGCGCAGCTGTGGAAGAAGGCATCGTGGCTGGCGGCGGCGTTGCGCTGATCCGCGCTCGTCTGGCACTGAAGGACCTGAAGGGCGACAACGCTGATCAGGACGCCGGCATCAAGATCGTGCTGCGCGCGATGGAAGAGCCGCTTCGCCAGATCGTCACGAACGGTGGCGAAGAAGCCAGCGTCGTGGTGGCAGCAGTTGCAGCCGGTACGGGCAACTTCGGCTACAACGCGCAAACGGGCGAGTACGTCGACCTGGTGGAAGCCGGTGTTGTGGACCCGACCAAGGTGACGCGTACGGCACTGCAAAACGCGGCATCGGTAGCAGGTTTGCTGCTGACGACCGACTGCGCTGTGTCGGAACTGCCGAAGGACGATGCTCCGATGGGCGGCGGTATGCCCGGCGGCATGGGCGGTATGGGCATGGACATGTAATTTCGGGCCTAGCCTGAGTTACAGGGCAGCGCAGGCTTCTTCGGAAGCCTGGCGTTTGCCAAAAGAAAAACCCGCATCGGCAACGATGCGGGTTTTTTTGTGGGCGTATTTTTTGAGCTTAAAAAAACGCCCGGCTACTTATTGTTCTGCGCGCGCATCTGCTCGGCGACCGCCTTGTAGTCGTAGGTCGGATAGAACTCGGTCCGATAGCCACCCCACGCGGTATTTTCGATCGCGCGATTCACGTCGCGCAGTTTATCGGCGGGGACACGCAATGTGACCACCTGACCGATACCCATCATCACGTACCACGAGACCACCTGAACGCCCGGTGGCGGAAACGCCTTGAAGAAGCCTTGCTCCTTCAATTGTTCGTTGATCTTCGGCAGCGTCTTCGACTGATCGTGCTTCAGGAAAATGGTCAGCAGAAACGTCCCATCGCCAACAGGCGTCGCGTTCGAAGTCGGGTTTTCAGCCGGAACCGGAACCGGAGCTGGAACCTGGGCCGACTGCGCGAACGCCGCAGCGGAACTGGCTGCCACCAGTGCCCCCGCAATCAGCCGCGCCGCCAGCCATTTTCTACACTCAAGCATCGGCTTTCTCCCTGACGGCAGCGCGTTTCGGACGCACGTTCAATGCCCTGCGGCTTTTCACGCGCAGCGCGTTGAATTGAGCATGGCCGGCGGCGGTGTTGTCGAAGATGCACCAAACTTCGTGCGCTTTTTTCGCCCGGTCATGCAGCGTGTGTGCGAGGGCATCGAGGTACGGGTATTCGTACGATGACTGATACATCTCCGGCGAGCCATGCAGACGGAAATACACCAGCGACGTATCTGCCCGATACCTGATGAAACAGTCATCGGGTTGGGGATCGGCATCGACATACGCGATCTTTTTCGACTTGAGCAAGGTGGCCGCGCTTTTGGTGAACCAACTCTCGTGCCGTGCTTCCAGCGCGATCGGAATGTCGGTGCGTTCACGCATCGATGTAAAAAACGACTTGGCCACGTCGGGGTCGAACGCAAGGCTGGGCGGGAGTTGCACGAGCCAGCAGCCGAGTGTGCTGCCCAGTTGAGTCGCGGCTTCGAGGAAGGCGTCGAGCAGCGTTTCGCAACTCACCAAGCGTGCGTCGTGCGTAATGGCCTTCGGGATCTTCACGGAAAAGCGAAACGTACTGGGCACGCTATCGCGCCAGCGTGCGTAGGTTTCCGCCCGATGCGGTCGATAAAAGCTGGAGTTGATTTCGACGCAAGTCAGCACGTGCGAATAGCGGGCGAGGTGAGTTCCGTCGCCGGGGAAGTGTTCCGCGACCGCGTCCGTGATACCCCAGCCAGCGCAGCCGATCCGTACAGGGCCGGAGCTGTGCTTGAGTGAGGGGAGCGATGGTTTGCGCAGCGGCATGTGTCAGTCTCGCTCCAGGAAAATATCAGTGGCGGGCTTCGCCCGGTGTAACGGGTGGTGCATCTGCCTGTGTATCGATAACCACGGGCGGTGTCTCGTCGTCATCGTTCGAACGTGCCCAGAAAAACCGGTCCGGCAAATACGCGCCCATGCCGGGCCTGAAGGCAGCGCGGGTCGCCTGGAACACATATTCCTGTGCTTCGCGTGCGGCTTCCGCCGGTTCCTGTCCGTTCGCGAGCAACGCGGCGATAGCAGATCCGAGCGTGTCGGTAATGCCCATCATGCGGTGCTCGGTACGATCCCACGTGTCCTGCCTGATCTGCCCTTCCTCGCTGTAAAGCGTATTCACATGCCGGTGCGTGCCCGTTTCCGTCGCCAGGATGTACTCGCAGCCCTGCGACAGCAAATGCGAGATCGCGGCGTCGAGCGTGGGCGCTTCGGCGTCGCCATCGGGCTGAGCGAGCTGCAGGAGCGTGGCGTGATCGGCTACGAGCATGGTGGTTTGCGGCACCAGCAAATCCGCGATCGATTCGCGCAATTCGTCTGCCGCCAGCACGTGTTCGTCGTCGAGCGTGAAGTCGGGTGCGAGGATCAGCGGCACGTCGTCGTAGTCGGCGACTACTTCTGCAATTGCGCTGACCACTTCCGCACGCGTCGCCGCGCCGATCTTGAAGGCCGCCACCGGCATATCTTCCAGCAACATGCGGGCCTGAGTGCCGACGGTGTCGGGGTCGAGCCCGGTCACTTCGTCGCAGGTCGCCGAGTCGCGCACGGTGTAGCCGGTCAGGACAGTGAGTCCGTGACAGCCCATGCTGGCAAGGGTCAGCAGGTCTGCCTGCAGGCCGGAGCCGCCCGTGGGGTCGGACAGGCCAAAAGTTAGAACAATAGGTGGGGTGTCGCTCGGCATCGGATTATTCGTGTGTTCAATTTATTGGCTATTGAAGCGGCCGGACAAGGAGTCGGCGCAAACGGCACGATTATGCGGCCTAAAGTCGCGCGGGCACATGAGATGGCCTTTTTTTCGCGCCAGAGTTGGCTGAAACAGTGTGCGGGAACCGGTGAAACGAAGGACCGATACTTTGCGCAAGGGCGTCGTGCGGCGTGTAACGCTCACGTGGCGGTGCCGGCGAGGGGACCAACGAAACTCCAGCGTAGCCCTAACGCAGCCTGAAAGCCGTCTGAATCCCGTCTGAATCCCGTCCAAATCCGGCCGAATTCCGGCCGAATTCCGGCCGATCGACCAGCGCTGCTGCATTGCTAGGCATCGCGCCGCCAAACCGGTACCATCATGCACTCATTTAACCGATTGCCCGACGCGACATAAGTATGGAATACAGAAGCTGGATGTGCCTGATTTGTGGCTGGATTTATGACGAAGAAGCGGGACTGCCCGAGGAAGGAATTGCGCCGGGTACTCGCTGGGAAGACGTTCCAATCAACTGGACGTGTCCCGAATGCGGCGCACGCAAGGAAGACTTCGAAATGGTCCAGATCTGAGCAAAGGCTTGGACGTCGTGCAAGGAAATACAGCGCCGCATGGATGGGATGCCTTCATGCGGCGCGCCTTGTTTACGTGTGGGCAATTAAGTTGCGGCAAGTAAGTGTGGCCAACAGGCGCGCGGTTCGCGTACTGCGTCGCGGGTTCGCTTCGTAGTTCGTTGCATGCTTGACGGTCGCTTTGACCACCGTTACACCAGTGAGCAGGAACGCTCGGCCAGCGAGTTGGCTCGACCCGACTCGACTCTTCCGGCGTGTGTCCGGGTTTTATCGCCAGAGGGGATGCGGCGGCATGCATCGGCCTATTTTGGCGACAATGCGCCCGGGTTCGATCAAGATCCATCCGATGCATGGCGTAGCGCCGCGCATCGGCTCGTGAGCGTTCCATGACAACACAATCCGGCTTGAGCAACACGTTCCAGGCATTGCCCAATCCGCGCGGTGGCGCCGTGCGGATTGCGGAGATGGCGCTGACTGACGCGCTGCACGCATTCATGCGCGACGGCGACACGCTCGGCGTCCTGCGCCGCGGGATCGGTGCGTTGCAGTCGGCGGGCTGGCTGCCGGCGCAGCGTTTCGGCGAAACCTTGGTGCTGGTGTCACCGCTTGCCGGGCTGAGCGACAAAAATCGCAACCAGTTCGCCGAGGCGCTGCGTGATTTCAGCGCGGCGGTGGAGCGCCGCAATCTGCGTGAGCTCGCCTGTTCCACGCTGATGTTCGAGCATTATCGCGGGCTGCATGCGCTGATGGCCGCGCATACCCGGGCCGCACCCGTTTCCTTCGATGACCTCGCGCTCGCCGGCCGCGCCATTGCCCCGGCTACGCTGCGCTCCATTTCCTCCGAGCGCCTTGCTCGCGTGCGGGCGCACTACGAACGTGCGTTGCTGATGCTGCTGCGTTCGAAGGCCGGTGAGTTGAAGGGCGAGGCTGAAATCGTTTCTATCCTCGACGCCTGTCTTGCCGATCTCGCCGGTCCTGATCCCTACGATTTCTGGCGTCTTGCAAGTGCGGTGATCGAGGCATTGCGTTTGCAGCCCGATCCCGACACAGCGGCTGACGCGCGCCGCCTGTACGCTCGTTTCAATCTGGTTCTGGCCGACCAGGCGCACGGCTTGTCGCATGCGCCCAAGTCGCTGGTGCGCGCCGCGCTGGCGCTGTTGTGGCGCGATTACGCGTTATACGGCGCATCGGCGGAGGATTCCGTCCAGGTCGATGTGTTGCGCGATTACGGCTTGACCGTGGATTGGCATGTCGCGGCGTCGCAGGCGTCCGAGGACGCGTGGGAGCGCAATGCGGAGCAGGCGCGTGATGCTTCCACCCGCGATCTGGGCGTATTGCGCGTGAACGCCGTTGCGTACGAAGACTTCCTGACGAGCGCCGAGCCGGCTATCGGCGCGTTGATCGAGCATGGGATGTCGGCGCGGGAGGCCAGCCGTATCGACATACCGGCCGCGCTCAAGGCAGCCGACGCGGCGTATCGGCTGGGTGCGGCGGCGTGTGCGTTGGGGCTGGGTCATGTCGCGTTGCTTGCCGATACGCTCGGGCTTGCGTGGCGGCGGATTGCGTATGAGGCCCAGACGACACCCGATGGCCCGCCGCTCGATGCCGCCATTCCTGAAAAGGCCGCTCAGGCGCTTGGAGCCATGTTGCATCAGGCTGCGGCGGGGATCGCGCCATCGGAGGGCGGGGCGTCGGTGGCGGCGTTGACCGCGATGATCGAAAGGGGAATGGCTGTCGCGCGATAGGGTTTTTTCGCTCGAGCTTAGAGCGGTAGGACCCTTGCAGAAGCGCACGGCCAACTGCGCTTACTTGACAGCGGCATACCGTGCGAGCGTGATCTTTCTCGCGGTATCGTGATCGACGACCGGCATGGGGTATTCAGCACCCAGCGAAATCCTCGCCGCCTTCAGCGCATCCGGTTTCGCTTTCCACGGCGCGTGAACGTCTTTATCCGACAAAGCGGCGAGTTCCGGCACGTAATGACGGATGAACTTGCCACGGGTATCGAATTTCTCCGACTGCGTGACCGGATTGAAAATGCGGAAATACGGCTGCGCGTCGCAACCGCTCGACGACGCCCACTGCCACCCGCCATTATTCGATGACAGCTCGAAGTCATTTAGCAGCGACTCGAAATACTGTTCCCCGCGCCGCCAGTCAAGCCCGAGATCCTTCGTAAGAAAACTCGCGACGACCATGCGCAAGCGGTTGTGCATGTAACCCGACTGATTGATCTGGCGCATGGCGGCATCGACTAGCGGATAACCCGTGCGGCCTTCGCACCACGCGGCAAAATTCGCATCGGCTACATCGCCCGTTTCCCACTCGATACGGTCGTATTCCGGCCTGAACGCCTTGTGGTCGCCCGGCACGCCAACATACGGAAAATGGTGCAGCACCGAAAAATAAAAGTCGCGCCAGATCAATTCGGACAGCCACGTTTCCGCGCCCCGATTGCCGTGACGCTGAGCGTCGTGTGCGGTACGGGCCAATGCGCGAATCGAGATGGTGCCGTGCCTCAGATGCACACTGAGATAACTCGGGCCCTTGACGGACGGAAAGTCGCGGGTCCGGTCGTAATCGACCATGCGGTCGCGGAAGTCATCGAAGAGCTGATACGCGCCACTCGATCCGGCCGGCAAAGCGGGCGCGTGTGCCGCACTGAATCCCAGCGATTCGAGCGACGGAATGCCATGCTTCACACCAGCCGGCGGGCGGCCCAGAACAGCGAGATTGTCTTCCGACGCATACGGCTTCAACGCATCCGGCGTCAGTGAAGCTAACCAGTTGCGCTTATAGGGCGTGAACACCGTGTACGGCTTGCCCGCACCCGTCAGCACGTCGTCCTGATGAAAAATCACCTGGTCCTTGAACGTGAAAAACGCCACGTCCGCGCTGGCCAGTTTTTTCCCGATATCCTCGTCCCGCGCCTTTGCAGACGGCTCGTAGTCACGATTGGTGAACACCGCGTCGACGCCGCATTCACGGGCCAGCGCCGGAATCTCGTGCGAGGGCACGCCATGCCGCACGATCATGCCGCCGCCCGCGTCGCGCAGGGTTTTATCGAGTTCGATCAGGCTGGCATGAATAAACGGCACGCGGCGATCGTTTTGAGGCAGGGGCGAGAGAATTTCGCTGTCGAAAACGAAGGCGCACAGCACCCGGCGACAGCGAGTTAGTGCGTGATAGAGTGCAGCATGGTCTGCTACGCGCAGGTCTCGTCGAAACCAGACTAGCCCCAGATCAAAGTCGGCCATCAAGTGGTGCCTTTGCTAAAATTCGAATTATGTCCAAGACTTCCGATCGCATCAATTTGACCAATCAGTTCCTGATCGCCATGCCAAGCATGGCCGATCCCACGTTCTCGGGGACTGTAGTCTACCTTTGCGATCACAGCGAGCGCGGTGCGCTCGGCCTGGTGATCAACCGGCCGACCGACATCGACCTCCAATCGCTTTTCAATCGCATCGACCTGAAACTCGAGATCGAGCCGCTCGTGCATCTGCCCGTCTATTTCGGCGGCCCGGTGCAGACGGAACGCGGCTTCGTGCTGCACGATCCGGCTGACGGCGACGTCTACACTTCGTCCATGAGCGTTCCCGGCGGCCTCGCCATGACCACGTCTAAGGACGTGCTCGAAGCAGTCGCCAGCGGCAAGGGGCCCGCACGTTTCCTGCTCACGCTCGGCCATGCAGGCTGGGGCGCGGGGCAACTGGAAGACGAAATCGCCAAGAACGGCTGGCTTACCGTGGAAGCTGATCCGCGCATCGTCTTCGACGTGCCTGCCGAGGACAAGTTGCAAGCGGCGTTGTCGCTGCTCGGCGTGTCGCTTTCCATGCTGTCGGGTGAAGCAGGCCACGCATGACGGGTGACGCCCGCATTGACACTCGCGCCGAAGCCACGCTGCTTGCCTTCGATTACGGCGAGAAACGCATTGGTGTCGCGGTCGGCAATACGTTGACCGGGCACGCCCGGGCGCTGACGGTATTTGAAAACCGTAGCCGCGAATATCGTTTCGAAGTAGCCGGTCAATTAATTGCCGAATGGAAACCCATGACGGTGATTGTCGGCCTGCCCATGCACCCTGACGGCGCGCCGCATGAAATGACGCAACTGGCCACGCGCTTCGGTAATCAGTTGAACGGTCGTTTCAGCGTGCCGGTGAGCTGGGTGGACGAGCGGTATTCATCGGTGGAAGCAAAAGCCGAAATGAAGCGCAACGGCGTGAAGATGAATGCAAAAGGCCGTTACGACGATATCGACGCCGAAGCCGCGCGTGTCATCCTCCAACAGTATCTAGACGGACTTGACGACAAATCATGAGTTCCATTGACGCCGAGGCGCTGTATCGCGAGTTGCTCGGGCAGATTCGCGCGGCTTATGGCGAGTCGCTTACGCAAGCCGGCGCTCCGGTGCTCGCAGGCATTTATAGCGGCGGCGTATGGCTCGCCGAACGGCTGGCCAAGGACCTGAACGTGGCCGGATTCGGCGTGGTGAACGTGTCGTTGCATCGCGACGACTACGCCAAGAAGGGCCTGCACAGCCAGGCCAGCCCGACGTCGCTGCCGTTCGAAGTCGACAATCGACAAATCCTGCTGGTCGACGATGTGCTCTCAACGGGCCGGACCGTGCGTGCAGCCGTCAATGAGCTTTATGATTTCGGCCGTCCGGCGTCGGTGGAACTGGCGGTGCTCGCCGATCGCGGCGGCCGCGAGTTGCCCATGGCGGCACGTTTCACCGGCGGTACAGTCGATGTACCCGCGAACGCCACGCTCGTGCTCACGCAGCGCGACGACGGCACGCTGGCTTTCACGACCGAAGCGCGTACGGACTAACAAAGCGCACGGACACGAAGAACAGCAGCGCCGCCTCTCCTCGACAAAAGACAACGCACCACCAGGATTCACATGAACACGGCCACCCAGGGTTCTGCCGAAAGCAGCGTGCCGGACAGACAACCGGCGTCTTCGCGCTACGGTTTTCTCAAAGGCAATCCGCAGCTTACGAAGAATGGCGAACTCAAGCATCTGCTCACCATAGAAGGACTGCCGCGCGCGATCGTCACGCATATTCTCGATACCGCCGAACAGTTCGTCAGCGTGACGGATCGCGAGATCAAGAAAGTGCCGCTGCTGCGCGGCAAGTCAGTTTTCAACTTGTTCTTCGAGAACTCCACGCGCACCCGGACCACGTTCGAGATTGCCGCGAAGCGCCTCTCGGCAGACGTCATCAACCTGAATATCAATGCGTCGTCCACGAGCAAGGGCGAGTCGCTGCTCGACACCATCAACAACCTCTCGGCCATGCACGCGGACATGTTTGTCGTGCGTCATGCGTCGAGCGGTGCGCCGTATCTGATTGCCGAGCATTGCGCGCCGCACGTGCACGTGATCAATGCCGGCGACGGGCGTCATGCACACCCCACGCAGGGTTTGCTCGACATGTACACCATCCGCCATTACAAGAAAGATTTCAGGAATCTGCGCGTGGCGATTGTTGGCGACATTTTGCATTCGCGTGTCGCCCGTTCGGATATTCACGCGCTGACCACGCTCGGCGTGCCGGAAGTGCGCGCGATTGGCCCGCGTACCTTGCTGCCAGGCAATCTGAACGAAATGGGCGTGCACGTGTATCACAACCTCGACGAAGGCTTGAAGGGCGTCGATGTGATCATCATGCTGCGCTTGCAGAACGAGCGTATGAGCGGTGCGTTGCTGCCCTCGGCGCAAGAGTATTTCAAGTCCTGGGGACTCACGCCGGAGCGTCTCGCGCTGGCTGCGCCCGACGCTATCGTGATGCATCCCGGACCGATGAATCGCGGCGTGGAAATCGATTCGCAAGTGGCCGACGGCCCGCAATCGGTGATCCTCAACCAGGTTACCTTCGGAATTGCCGTGCGCATGGCGGTAATGGGCATCGTTGCCGGAAATCACGACTAACACCATGAAGATCCAAATTCAGGGCGGCACGCTCATTGACCCGGCTGCGGGTACCGAAAGCCAGGCCGATGTGTTTATCGCGGCGGGGAAGATCGTCGCTATTGGCGATGCTCCCGCCGATTTCAACGCGGCCCGGGTGATCGATGCAAAAGGAATGGCCCTCGCGCCGGGTTTTGTCGACTTAAGCGCGCGGTTGCGCGAGCCGGGTTTTGAACACAAGGCCACGCTCGAGTCCGAAATGGCGGCGGCGGCTGCCGGTGGCGTGACCAGTCTCGTCTGTCCGCCCGATACCGATCCCGTTCTCGATGAGCCGGGTCTTGTCGAAATGCTCAAGTTTCGCGCGCAGAAGCTGCATCAGGCGCACGTGTATCCGCTCGGCGCGTTGACGGTCGGGCTCAAGGGCCAGGCGATCACCGAGATGGTCGAGCTGACCGAGTCGGGCTGCATCGGCTTCTCGCAGGCGGATACGCCGATTGTTAATACACGCACGCTGTTGCGCGCGCTGCAATATGCGACCACGTACGGGTATGCCGTGTGGCTGCGTCCGCAGGACTCTTATATGGCGAGCGGCGGCGTGGCGGCGAGTGGCGCGGTGGCGTCGCGTCTGGGGTTGTCGGGCGTGCCGGTGTCGGCGGAAACCATCGCGCTGCATACTATTTTCGAGTTGGTGCGGGTGTCGGGCGCGCGGGTGCACTTGTCGCATTTGTCGTCGGCGGCGGGCGTTGCGCTTGTGCGCGAGGCGAAGGCCGAGGGCTTGCCCGTGACCTGTGACGTGACCATCAATCACGTGCATCTGACCGATATGGACATCGGCTATTTCAACTCGCAATTTCGCCTCGATCCGCCGTTGCGCTCGCAGCGTGACCGTGACGCGATTCGCGCGGGGCTGGCGGATGGCACCATCGATGCAATCTGCTCCGATCACACCCCGCTCGACGACGATGAAAAACTGCTGCCCTTCGCGGAGGCCACGCCGGGCGCGACCGGGCTGGAACTGTTGCTGTCGCTGACGGTGAAATGGGCGCGTGAGGCGCGCGTGCCGCTGGCGAAGGCGCTTACGCGTATCACGTCTGCGCCGGCTGGCGTGCTCAAGCTGAACGCGGGGCGTATTGCCGTGGGCGAAATAGCTGATCTCTGTCTCTTCGATCCCGCCGCCGATTGGCTCGTCGAGCCCGCCAAGCTCAAGAGCCAGGGGCACAACTCGCCGTTCCTCGGTTATGAATTGCCGGCGCGTGTACTTATGACGCTTGTGTCGGGGCATATTGCCTATGAAAGCAGGCTATGAAGCACGCTGACCGGTCCTGACCATGTTCGCTTTCCGCAAAGCACGGATTTTTGGGCATCTGCTTCACGGGATGTGGACGGTCGCCACGCGTTTCCCCAACGCGACGCCGCAGGTGCGCATGGAGCTGAATCGCCTCTGGTCGATCGAGATGTTGCGTCGATGCGGGATGAAGCTTGTCGTGCACAACGATCAGGCGCGGCTCGATAGCGGCGCACTGGTGGTCGGCAACCACGTGTCGTGGATCGATATCTACGTGGTCAACGCATGGCGGCCGACGCCGTTTGTGTCGAAGGCTGAGGTTCGCCAATGGCCGCTGGTCGGCTGGCTCGCGCAGCAGCTCGACACGGTGTTTCTTCAGCGGGAAAAACGTAGCGATGCGAAACGCATCATGCATGAGCTGTCGCAGCGGCTGGTGCGCGGCGAGCTGATGTGCGTGTTTCCGGAAGGGACGACGTCGCTTGGGCACGACTTGCTGCCGTTTCACTCCAACCTGTTTCAGGCGGCTGTGTTGGCGTCTTGCCCGGTGCAGCCGATCTGCCTGATGTACGAAGACGCGAACGGACGGCAGGCGGAAGCACCGGCTTATATCGATGACCTGACGTTGGCGTTCACGCTAAACGCGATGCTCCGCGATACGCCGCTGACGGCGCATCTTTACGTCTGCGATGCGATCGAGCCGGGTGCCGACAGGCGCGTGCTGGCGAAGCAAGCGCAGGCGTCGGTAGATGCGGCATTGCGGCGGATGCAGACGGGGCTGAGGGCGCCAGTGGCAGTCGTTAGCGACGACGCGGCGGCGGTTGCCGAGTTCGAGGCGCTGACGCCGCCGCAGTGAGCATCATTCCATTGTTGCGCGGCAGTTCGAGCATTCGACCTGTGTCACGGTACGTTCGGCCGGATTGCTAGCAAGGCTCACCGCTGTGAGCTCTTCTCCCCAGACGCAACCTGAATCGAGGCCGATGACGTTATCGCGAATGATCAGGCCGAGCGCAGCCCAATGGCCGAACACAACGGTGACATCCGCAGTTGCCCGAGAAGGCACATCGAACCACGGCATGCAGCCCGGAGGCGCGGAGTCCACGCCTGCGCTCGACGAGAAGTCCATCACGCCGTCGGCGGAACAGAAGCGCATGCGGGTCAACGCATTGCATACCACGCGCAACCGGTCGCTGCCCTTGAGCTTGGGTTTCCATCTATTCGGCTCGTTGCCGTACAGGCTCGCCAGCGTGTCCTTCCAGTCCGGCGCACGCAGTGCGCGCTGGAATTCATCGGCTAGTTCGAGCGTCAATGCGACGTCCCATTGCGGCAACACGCCCGCATGAACCATCAGCATGCCCTGATCGAAATGCGCGATCGGGCGATGGCGGACCCAGTCGAGCAGATCGGCGGCGTCGGGGGCGGCCAGGATGTCGTCGATGGTGTCGCCTTTTTTCGACTTCCGAATTCCCGCCGATACCGACAGCAAATGCAAGTCATGATTGCCGAGGATGGTGACTGCGCGGTCCCCCAGGGCGATCAGGTCGCGCAATGTGCCGAGCGAGTCGGGACCGCGATTGATGATGTCGCCCGCGAACCAGAGCGGCGTTGCCTCGCTCGGCGCGGCCTTGGTCAGCAGGCGCTGGAACTCTTGGCGGCAACCCTGGATATCGCCGAAGGCGAGCGGAACGGGGTGTTGGGCAGGTGAAGGAAACATAAAGGAGGCGATCGGCTACAAAAAAATGGGTGGGCGCCACGCGGGGCATTGCCGGCAAAGGCGCCAGCGGTGAATCAGGCCTGCTCGGTGAGGCCTGCCTCAGAAGCGTCTGGTCCATCGCGCATATTAACTGACAACCTTCGATATGGCTTCCGGCTTCCGGCGCCCCTGCTTGGTCACCGCTTGACCGAGGGTGCGCCTTTCCTGGAAAGCCGAAACGTGATTTAACGCTGTCAACTAATTTTTTGATGTTGAATACTTTTTGACAACAAGTGGCTTGGGCAAACAGCAACATGTCTGCACCGAGTCATTTTTTATCGCTTTTTCGTTCTCTACAATCAGCACGTCTGAACTGCCGGCTGGACTTTGACGGGCGTGCCTGCCTCGACGGCCGATTCGTGCGTATTAATCATCTGATTGTAAGTTTGGAGAGTTATCTTCTCATCGAGGGGCCAGTGTTGGGGATCGATTGCCTCCTCGTTTGCTCGCCAGATGTCAGCTTTTGCTAAATGCAGCAGAAACCGGCAGCGATTCGATCTTCGCCTGCCTGCCAATCAGGGTGCCACGCGTCTTAGTTTTGGCGGATGGGTGATGAGACGGGTCGGATACACTTCTTCATATTGTTAAGGGTTCTCCCTATTTCGCGGGCCGACAGGTGGCGCGATGGATCTAGAAAAAGGAGCTGGAATTGACGAGCGCAGTGATCACGGGCGTTACCGGACAAGATGGGGCCTATCTCACGCAGTTATTGCTTGAAAAGGGTTATGACGTTCACGGCACCTATAGGCGCACGAGCTCGGTCAATTTTTGGAGAATGAACGAGCTGGGGCTGTTGAATCATCCGAGGCTCAATCTGGTCGAGCATGACCTGACCGACCTGGGTGCGTCCATTCGCCTGATCGAGAAGGCCAAGCCGCAGGAGATTTACAACCTCGCGGCGCAAAGCTTCGTGGGCGTGTCGTTCGAGCAGCCCGCCACAACGGCCGAAATCACCGGCGTTGGCGCGTTGAATGTGTTGGAAGCTATCCGCACGGTCGACCGGTCTATCCGCTTTTATCAGGCGTCGACCTCCGAAATGTTCGGCAAGGTTCAGGCCATTCCGCAGAAGGAAGACACGCCGTTCTATCCGCGTAGTCCTTACGGTGTAGCCAAGTTGTACGCCCACTGGATCACGATCAACTATCGTGAGTCTTACGACATCTTCGGCTCCAGCGGCATTTTGTTTAATCACGAGTCACCGCTGCGGGGCCGGGAGTTCGTGACGCGCAAGATCACCGATTCAGTTTCCAAGTTGTCGCTCGGGCTGCTTGACGTGCTCGAACTGGGAAATCTGGACGCAAAACGCGACTGGGGTTTCGCGAAGGAATACGTGGACGGCATGTACCGGATGTTGCAGGCACCCGAACCCGACACCTTCGTGCTTGCCACCAATCGTACTGAAACCGTTCGTGACTTCGTGACGATGGCGTTCAAGGCCGTCGACGTCGAGCTGAGCTGGCGTGGAACGGCAGAGAAGGAAGAGGGCGTCGATACCAGCAGCGGCAAGGTGCTGGTCCGGGTGAACCCGAAATTTCATCGGCCGGCCGAGGTCGAACTCTTGATTGGCGATCCGACCAAGGCAAAGGAAAAGCTTGGTTGGGAACCCAACACGACGCTTGAGCAGCTATGCAAGATGATGGTGGACGAAGACTTGCAACGTAACAAGACGGGATTCTTGTTCTAAGAAGCAAATGGTCGACGCGACGCGTTTCGCCGCCGCGTCGACCCTGACGGGCCCTGTGACGTGACGATTTCAGGGCCCTTTCAGGATCCAGTTAGTCATCGTAGTTCGCCTTCACGTCGAGTCGTCGCAAACTCCCCCTTTGTTCAACTTGCTCAATTTTCTCGCAGATCGGGCGCAATAATTGCGCCTATGTTTAGGCATACTCTTATAGCTTACTCGTTTCAGTATTCAAGTAATTTCATGATGCTTGGCGATTATCTTTAGTCACGACATGTGGGTCGATTTTGTATCTTTCACGTAAGAGTTTTCTTTAGATATTTCATCGATCGGTTGCGAGCTTCGCAGACGGTCCGAGCTGCCGGAGTGAACTGCAGCTTTCGTTAAGCTGACACACCGGCTCGCCGGATGAACAGGATCAAATTTGGGGTGTACTAACTGCCGTTGGGGAGTTCTTAACCCTTGACCAGCATAGGTCAGGCATTTAGCAAGGTTCGCTGTGATATCGTGTCGCCTACCGACTACGACGTGGTGCACGTCGATCTCTGAGGAGATCCGCACGTTTTGAGACTTGACGTTCACCGGCGATGGTCGCGGCAAGCTTTGTATTGATAATCAACTTTTCTGAATAAATTCAATGATATTAGTTACGGGCGGCGCTGGCTTTATTGGAGCCAATTTCATTCTTGACTGGCTACGTACGTCGGACGAGCCGGTTTTAAATGTAGACAAGCTCACATATGCCGGTAATCTCCAGACGCTTCAGTCGTTGCGGGACAACCCAGGGCATGTCTTTGCGCAAGTCGATATTTGCGACCGAGCTGCGCTCGATGCGTTGCTGAAGCAGCATGCGCCGCGCGCAGTGCTCCACTTCGCTGCGGAAAGTCACGTCGACCGGTCGATTCATGGTCCAGCGGACTTCGTGCAAACAAATATGGTGGGGACCTTCACGCTGCTTGAAGCGGTTCGTTCGTATCTGCAAACGTTGAGCGATGAGGGCCGAGCCCAGTTCCGGTTCCTGCATGTGTCGACCGATGAAGTGTACGGCTCGTTGTCGGCCACTGATCCGCAGTTCTCCGAGACCACGCCGTATGCGCCGAATAGCCCGTATGCCGCGACGAAGGCCGGGTCGGATCATCTGGTTCGTGCCTACCACCATACCTACGGTTTGCAGACGCTCACCACGAATTGCTCGAATAACTACGGCCCCTATCAATTCCCGGAAAAGCTGATTCCGCTGATGATTGCGAACGCGCTTGCCGGCAAACCGCTGCCTGTTTATGGCGATGGTCAGAATGTACGTGACTGGCTGTATGTGGGTGACCATTGCAGCGCAATCCGCGAAGTGCTTCAGAGCGGCAAACCCGGCGAGACGTACAACATTGGCGGCTGGAACGAGAAGAAGAATCTCGATGTCGTGCATACGCTGTGCGACTTGCTCGACCGGCTCAAGCCGAAGGCGAGCGGTTCGTATCGTGACCAGATCGCGTACGTGACCGATCGCCCGGGCCATGATCGCCGTTATGCAATCGATGCGCGAAAGCTTGAACGCGAACTCGGCTGGAAACCGGCGGAGACCTTCGAGACGGGTCTTGCCAAGACGGTTCAGTGGTATCTCGACAATCAGGCGTGGTCTGATGAAGTCGCTTCGGGCGAGTACCGGAAATGGGTGGATTTGCACTATGGGCAATGACCGTGCCACGCCCGTAATCCTGGTGACCGGGTCCGACGGGCAAGTTGGCTTCGAGTTAATGCGCAGTCTTGCACATTTCGGTCAGGTCACCGGCTACGATCGCGTTCAGCTGGACCTCGCCCGTCCAGGCGACGTGCGGGCGGCGGTTCGCTCTTTGCGACCCAAAGTCATTGTCAATGCGGGCGCTTATACAGCGGTCGACCGCGCCGAATCGGAACCGGAGCTTGCACACGCAACGAATGCCGAGGCGCCGCGAATCCTTGCGGAAGAAGCTGAGGCGCTCGGCGCGCTGCTCGTGCATTATTCGACGGACTATGTCTTCGACGGATTGAAGGAAGGTCCCTACGTTGAGACGGACGAGCCTAACCCGCTGTCCGTTTACGGGAGAACAAAGCTCGAAGGCGACCGGTATGTCGCGGCCGCAACGAGGAAGCACATTATTTTTCGAACTGCTTGGGCTTTCGGCGTCCACGGATCGAACTTCCCCAAGAGCATCATTCGTGCGGCGCGCGAACGTTCTCAGCTTTCGGTCGTCGACGATCAGCTTGGTGCGCCTACTTCCGCGTCCCTGTTGGCAGATATCACCGCGCTGGTGGTGAGTCGTTATTTGCGGGGAGAAATTGCGCCTAAGGCCTACGGCCTTTATAACCTCACGGCGAGCGGGGAAACTACCCGCTTCGACTACGCGTATCACGTGCTGCATGCGGTATTGCGAGCAGGATTGAGCCTCGACGCGCGTCCGGAAAACATCAAACGAGTCAACACAGACCAGTATCCTTCAGCAGCGCCGCGTCCGCGGAACTCGCGCCTCGACACGACGAAATTGCAGCAAAGCTTCGGTCTGCACCTCCCCACTTGGGAGCAGGGCATTGACCACATGCTTGCTCAAATGGTCGATGTACTACAAATTGCCGAGCGTGATGCTGCGGCCTGAGTTCGAATCGAAAGGAGTACGTTACTTATGACACGCAAAGGAATTATCCTTGCCGGTGGTTCCGGCACCCGGCTGTATCCGATCACGCGCTCTGTATCGAAGCAACTACTGCCCGTCTACGACAAGCCAATGATCTACTATCCCCTGGCGACGCTGATGCTTGCGGGGATTCGCGACATCCTTATCATCTCAACCGAAGAGGATACCCCGCGCTTCTCGCACATGCTAGGCGACGGGAGCAAGTGGGGTATTAACCTCACCTACGCGGTACAACCATCTCCGGATGGACTGGCGCAGGCATTCATTATTGGCCGCGAATTCGTCGGCAATTCGCCGGTGACCCTGATCCTTGGGGACAACATTTTTCACGGTCACGAACTCGTCGCTCAGCTTCAGCATGCAGCGGCTCGTGAGTCGGGCTCGACCGTTTTTGCGTATCACGTGCAGGACCCCGAGCGTTATGGCGTCGTCGAGTTCGACAAGCAATTCCGCGCGCTATCGCTGGAAGAAAAGCCCCTAAAGCCGCGGTCTAATTACGCAGTGACCGGCCTTTATTTCTACGATAACCAAGTATGCGATATAGCGCGTGATATTAAGCCCTCGGCGCGTGGCGAGCTCGAAATTACCGATGTCAATCAACGCTACCTCGATTTAGCGGAACTGAATGTGGAGATTATGGGGCGCGGTTATGCATGGTTGGATACAGGCACGCATGACTCGCTGCTCGAGGCTTCAACCTTCATCGCAACGCTGCAGCGGCGCCAGGGTTTGATGGTTGCGTGCCCCGAAGAAATTGCGTATCGCAGCAGTTGGATCACGGCGGATCAGGTCGCCGAACTGGCGAAGCCGTTGGCGAAAAACGGCTACGGAGCTTATTTGCTTCAGATTCTGTCGGAGACCGTGGCATGAACTTGACCGCCATTCCCACCGCGTTGCCCGGTGTACTGATTCTCGAGCCGAAGGTATTCGGCGATTCACGTGGATTTTTCTACGAAAGTTTTAATGCTCAGGCATTCGCTGAGGCGACGGGGTTGACACGCGCGTTCGTTCAAGACAATCACTCGCGTTCTGCTAGAAATGTCCTGCGTGGGTTGCACTATCAAATTAAGCATCCGCAGGGGAAATTGGTACGCGTGGTGTCGGGTGAGGTCTATGACGTCGCCGTCGATCTGCGTAAGAGCTCGCCGACCTTCGGCAAATGGATCGGCGTCAACTTATCTGCGGCAAACAACCGACAACTTTGGGTTCCCGAGGGCTTCGCGCACGGCTTCTGCGTAGTCTCAGAATATGCGGAATTTCTATACAAAACGACCGACTACTGGTATCCAGAATTCGAGCGCAGCCTGTTATGGAGCGACCCTGCTGTCGGCATTGAATGGCCGGCCGAGAACGCCCCTTTGCTTGCAAAAAAAGACGCCGAAGGTAAGTTGCTGGCGGAAGCGGACACCTTCGAATGAGTGCACCCAGCGATCGCCCAGTAACCAGCCTTCCCAATCATTTTGTTCCTACTAATGACTAGTTTTTTTTCCGAGCTCAGTTCGTATCGCTACGTTCTGGCACAATTAATCAGTCAGAATTTGACGCTGCGCTATCGTCGCACAGCAGTCGGATTTCTATGGACCCTCATCAACCCGTTATTGATGATCGCTGTAAGTGCCGTTGTGTTCTCGCTCGTGCTTCGCGTGGGATTAAAGGACTATGCGATCTTTCTGTTCAGCGCGATCATTCCGTGGAATTTTTTGAACGGATGTATTCAAGCGGGCGGTTCGTCGCTGATTGCCAATGAGGGTTTGCTGAAGAAGATCTACGTTCCAAAGCAGATATTTCCTGTTGCTGCATCCGCGAGCTTGCTCGTAGACAGCATCCTGAGCACGGTTTCGCTGTTCGTTATTGTCTTCGCGCTGGGTGCAAAGGTGACGACCGCGCTCTTCTTTTTGCCAGTTGCGTTCCTGCTGACCGGTATTCTGGGAATATCGCTGGCTCTAATCTTCTCGATTGTGTGTGTTTATTTACGGGACACCTCGCACATCATTACGATCGTGATGCAGGCAGTGTATTACATGACACCTATAATCTATCCGATCTCGCTCGTACCGAAGCAGTATCACATCTATTTTCAGGTCAATCCGCTGGTTTATTTTATCGGTTTGTTTCGTGCTCCGATCTACGAAGGGCGGCTGCCAGATTTGCACACTATCGGTATTTGCGTCGTAACGCTTTGCGTGACCTCTCTCATAGGTCTCGCGCTTTTTCAGCGTTTTGCAAAAACCCTCATTTTTCGGCTGTGACGATGGATTCAAGGATCGAGCTATCTAACCTAGGCGTGAAGTTTCGCCTTTACCACGATCATTCGCCGTCGCTGAAGCAGATGATCGCGTCGATTGGCCGGCGTAAGCCTAGGACGTTCAACGACTTTTGGGCCTTGAACGACGTGTCTTTTTCAATCGAGCACGGCGAGCGCATCGGTATCGTCGGGCATAACGGCGCTGGCAAGAGCACGTTGTTGAAGACGATCTGCGGCATCTACCCTCCGATGCGCGGGTCCCTCAACGTGAAGGGGCGCATAGCACCTTTGCTGGAAATTGGCGCAGGATTTCAGCCGGAGTTGAGTGGGCGGGACAACATCTATCTTAACGGCGCAATCCTTGGCTTTTCACGCAAGCTACTGGAGAACGTTGAGCGGGACGTGATCGCTTTCACCGAACTTGAAGAGTTTATTGATACACCTGTCAAATACTATTCGACCGGTATGTACATGAAGCTTGGATTCGCCATTGCCACGGCCGTGCCACCCGAAATTCTCATTTTGGACGAAATGTTTGCAGGCGGCGATGCATCTTTCGTTGAGAAAGCGACGGCCCGAATGAACCGATTTATCGACCAAGCCAGCATTATGATTTTGGTGTCGCATAGCATGAGCCTGCTCAAAGAAATGTGTGACCGCGTGATCTGGATGGAGCACGGTCAGGTACGAGGCGACGGCCCGGTCGAGTCCATAATTGACCAATACCTCGAATCGCAGCATTTGATCGCGCAGGCGAGCGTATGAACTCCTCATTGACCATTCAAAAAAATATAACAAGCCCGAAAGAAATGAAGCGAATTGCGTTTTATATGTTTTATGACGAGCAAAGCGTTGTGGACGATTTCATCCTCCATAAGTTGCGAGCGCTTCGTAAGTTTGTAGATACGATATTTGTGGTGTCGAATTCAAAGCTCGACGCCATTGGTCGGGAAGCGTTGGAGAGTGTAGCCGACACCGTATATGTCCGTGAAAATGTTGGCTTCGATGTCTGGGCTTACAAGGAGGCCATGGAGGCATACGGAATCGAGCGACTCGAAGCATTCGACGAACTCATTCTAATGAACTACACATTTTTTGCGCCCATTTTCCCGTTCTCGGAAATGTTCGACCGGTTCGCCTCTGAAGATGTGGACTTTTGGGGCGTTAGTGCGCATAAGGAAATGCGCCCGAACCCCTTTACAGGACGCGGTATCCTGCCTCTGCACATTCAGTCGCACTGGATTACCGTGCGCAAGCGGATGTTTGCTTCGATAGAGTTTAAAAAGTACTGGCAAGACATGCCGGAGATCAAGTCTTATCAAGACTCGATCCTTCAGCATGAGTCTAAGTTTACTTCACATTTTGAAGGCAAGGGTTTCAGGTCCGCAGTTTATCTGGATCCTGAAGATTATCCGACACAATATGCAACGTTTCAAAGTATTGAGCAGACAATTGAAAATCGATCGCCGATTTTTAAGCGTCGCCTGTTCTTTCACGACCCGCTCTTTCTTGAACAGAATGCGGTGTTGCTCAAGAACGCAATTCGACTGGTCGAACAGAACTCCGACTACGATACCGAGTTGATCTGGAAGAACGTCGCCCGGACGACGCCTCCTCGAATTCTGTATTCGAATCTAGATCATTTGCACATTCTGAATGATGTTGAAGAGGTGGACCGGCAACCTGCGCCAGCAGTGCGAATTGCAGTGATTTCGCACCTTTATTATCCTGAGTTACTCGACGAATTGCTTGAGCACGTAGTCAATATTCCCCGGCAGTTCGACCTTTTCATTACAACAAGTAGTGTCGAAAAGCGCGCGAAAATTGACGCACAGTTGCGACTTGCCAAACCCGATTTTAAATGGGAGCTTCGCGTCACAAAGGAGAACCGGGGCCGTGACATGTCCTCTTTGTTCATCACGTGTCGCGATGTGGTGCTCGAAGGTGGATATGACTACATATGCCGATTACACTCGAAAAAGTCACCGCAAAACAGTGTCAATATGGGGCGTCTTTTTAAGCAGCACTTGCTCGAGAATCTGCTGTACAACAAGCCTTACGTTGAAAATCTGTTGAGGATTTTCGATGAAAACCCTCGCGTAGGGATGTTGATGCCGCCGATCGTTCACATCGCGTATCCAACCTTAGGACACGCATGGTTTGCGAATCGGCCAGGCCTGCAGCACTGGGCGAAAGAACTTGAAATAAAGACGCCGCTAGACGAACACACACCGCTCGCCCCTTACGGAACGATGTTCTGGTTCCGACCTATCGCGCTGGAAAAACTGTTCAAGCATGAATGGAAGTGGACGGACTTCAACCCCGAGCCAAATCATACAGACGGCGGATTGGCGCATGTATTGGAGCGCCTTATTGGCTATGCGGTGCAGGACGCCGGTTATCTGATGCACTGCGTGATGAACCGTGATATGGCCGCATCGAGCTATGTGAAGCTTGAGTACAAGTTACAACGGATAGCTGCCGCGTTGCCGAACGGTAATATTTTAGATCAGCTGAATTGGATCAATTTGCATGCGCATCATACGGGCCTGCGCTCGTTCTTTGAGATCAGCATGCGTATTGCCCGTAGTAAATTTATCATGAAGCATCCAAGGCTCGCGTTGGCGCTAAGACCGGTTTTCCGCATAGGGAAGACAACGTATCGAACGATTATTCGCCGATGACGGCCGCGCAAAAAACGTTTGGAGAAAAGCGATGAGAGTATCAGTAACCGGTGCGAGTGGCTATGTTGGGCGTCACGTTGTCAAGGCGCTTGTCGATCAGGAGCACACTGTGGTTGCCGTTGGTCGGGATCAATTGACGAGTGGAGTCGGCATGGCAGGCGCGGACTACCGCGTTGTTGATGTGTTCGATGAAAACATCAATGTGTTCCACGCAATCGGCGCGCCAGACGTCTGCATTCATCTAGCATGGCAGGCTGGCTTTAATCATCAGGATCCCGCTCATATCGGCAATATGATGAAGCACTACCGCCTGATTGAGAAGTTGATCGCGAACGGTCTGAAACACCTTGCGGTGGCTGGTTCGATGCATGAAATCGGATATCACGTAGGCGAAGTGACGGATAAAACGCCAGCCAACCCGTTGAATCCGTATGGGGTTGCTAAGAATTTCCTAAGGCAGGCACTGACGCTATTGTGTGAAAAGAATAACGTCGATTTCAAATGGCTTCGGATGTATTACATTCACGGCGACGACCGGATAAATAATTCGATTTTTTCGAAACTGTTGACTGCCGAGGCTGAAGGCAAAGAGACATTCCCATTGAATAGCGGGGAAATGCTTTATGATTTCATCGAAGTGAGCCGATTAGGCGTTCAGATCGCGCTAGCCTCGACCCAGCCAGATTATCATGGCGTGATTAATTGTTCTAGCGGAGAGCCGGTTGCGCTGAGGACAATGGTTGAACGGTTCATCGAAACGAACAAGCTCAAAATTCGTCCTGAGTACAACAAGTTTCCACGTCGTTCCTACGATTCCTATGCCATCTGGGGCAATGCGGACATAGCGCTGGCGCTAGAACGTAAAGCGGGCGTTCGCGCTTGAGGAGCGCTGCTTGACACGGTAACTAGACCTCCGGCCGCAAATACGGGGCCGGTCGATGTTTCTCCAGCCAATTTAATCAGTCGGTATGGTATTCAGTTCATTTTCCTTTCTGTTTGTTTTTCTCCCTTTGTTTTTTTTGGGCTATGGTCTGATCAGAAATATTTTCTATCAGAACATCTACCTGTTTGTCGCATCGCTCACGTTCTATTACGTTGGAGAAAAGCGCCAAATTTGGATTCTGATTGCCTCGATACTTATAAATTATGGTTTCGGCCTTCTCGTCGATCGCGCGAAGCGGAAAGGGCGTGTACTACTTCTTGGTCCGAAAAGTTTGGTTGGGTGCTGCGTTGTCGCAAATCTGATTTTGCTGGGTTATTTCAAGTACATTACATTCCTGACGACGAATGTCGCTGTTCTCGCTCACGGCGTAGGCGTTGCGTCCCCAGTGAGTATCATTCACGCTGCGCTGCCGTTGGGAATCAGTTTCTACACCTTCCATGCGCTAAGTTATGTGATTGACGTCTATCGTGGAGAAGTGAAAGCCACGCGCAACCTGATCAATGTAGGAACTTATTTCACAATGTTTCCGCAGCTTGTCGCTGGGCCGATTCTTCGCTACAACATGATCGCCAGCGCGATGGTGACTCGAGTCGTTACCGCTGACATGATGGCCCGCGGTATCTATCTGTTCATTTTGGGTTTAGCCAAGAAGGTAGTTTTCGCGGACACGTTCGCTATGACCGCAGACGCGATCTTCGCGCTACCAACTGGCCAAGTTAATTTCGGGATAGCATGGTTGGGAACCTTAGCCTATACGTTTCAGATTTTTTTCGATTTCTGGGGCTATTCGCAGATGGCGATTGGTCTTGGTCTGATGATGGGGTTCAATTATCCGCGGAATTTTGACTACCCCTATATCTCGCGAACTATTCAGGAATTCTGGCGTCGTTGGCATATGACGCTTTCATTCTGGTTTCGCGATTACGTCTATATTCCCTTGGGCGGGAATCGTAAGGGCCTGCATAGAACCTATTGCAATCTGATTGCCGTCTTTTTCTTAACAGGTCTCTGGCATGGGGCATCCTGGACGTTTGTTGTCTGGGGCTTGTGGCACGGCGGATTTCTGCTATTAGAGCGAATATTTTCGAGCATTTTCAAAAGGCTGCCCGCAGTCGTCCTCCATCTGTATACGCTTGCAGTAGTTGTATTTGGATGGGTTCTATTTCGGGCTACGAGCTTTCGCGAAGCGCTGTTATTTTGGAAAATTATGGTTGGAGCGAAGGGATTTGGATCATCCGGTGTGACCCAATTTGCGAGTCCAGGAATTCTGATCTTGTTCGCTGCTGCGGCTTTATTTTCCACGCCATTGCCCGCAATTATCTCGGCTTGGATTGTTGCAAGACAGCCTAGACTTGGTATGTCTGCTGCACTTGGCGCTGCCTCGATAATCTTTCTGATTTCAGGTATGAAAGTTTTGTCTGGTTCGTTTAGTCCGTTTCTTTATTTCCGCTTTTAGCTAGAGGACGAGCATGCGATCCATTAGACAATATCTTCCAGCGGGGTTATTCTTCGCGGCCCTGCTTATGCCGGCACTCTCCTGCCTGTATAGTCCTGCGCTGAAGCCATTTCTCCTTACCCGTCTGCATGGTGGCGACACCTCAACTCTTGAAGAGGAGGTTCGTCGTACTAACCCCTTATGGACGGGTGCATTGCAACTTTATTCGACGACGCTCTATCGGTTTGGAATTTCATCAAACCCTAACGCGGCGCGTATTGGTCTCGACGGATGGGTTTTTCTCGGCAATGAGCACAACGAGAATTTCGCTCAGGCAATCCGGCAGCGCGTCATATCGAATGACGACGCAAGCCACTGGGGGGAAGTGTTGGACGATCAGCGCGCTTGGCTGAAATCGCAAGGAATACCGTCGGTGTTCGTATTCGCACCTATGAAAGCGAACATTTACCCGGAAAAATTGCCTAGATGGGCGCAAGTCATGCGTTATGGGAAACCCTCGATCTTTGACATGCTTCAGCGTCATACCGGCGACGAACTTCTCGATCTTCGTCATGCGCTAATCCAAAACAAGCAATATGGATTAACATACTCCATGTTGAATAGCCATTGGTCGGACTATGGCGCATATTCTGCGTGGCAGGTGGTCGCGAAGCGGTTGGAGAAAGATATTTCCGGATTCAAGGCATATGGCACTGGCCCAGTGGTTAAGATTAATCGCACGACTTATGGAAATGAGTTTGATGCGATGGTCAATATTCATGTGGATAACGCATGGGACGTCTATTCACTGGCTCAGCCCCAGCCCGACATCGAAATGCAGCAAGCAGACGGGACGTGGAGCTCTTTGCACGGCGATCCGGCTACGGATGTGCTTGATCTACCTAGACACACACGCAATCCGTCTGCAACCAATAATTTAAAAGCATTGGTGTTACGCGATTCAATGGGCAATAGCCTATCACCATTTCTACAAGGATCGTTCAAAGAGACGTTTCAGGAACATCATCACTTTTTTCCTGGATATTCTCTCAATCTACCGCAGCTGATTGAAACGAAAAAGCCGGACGTTGTCATTTACGTTATGACAGAGCGGTTTGATATCGAACCTCTGGGCAACCTGTACTACTGGAGATCGGAAAGAAATTATCGCGAATCCAAAGCCGACATTCTACCTTTGAAGGTCACTGCCGGCGGGAGCCGCGTAAGCCTGGACACTGCATTCGTGCTCAATGACGGTATTACTAAGGGTGGCGTTCTGCATTTGCGCCTGCGCAGCAAGTCCGATACCTACGTCCACCTCGCATATGGCGCTGAGCGCGCGCGCAATGAGTTCTACGAGACCGTGACGCGGGGATGGAACGACCTCTATTTTGAACTGCCGGCGAGACCAGGCAATGGGGTGATTGACTTGACGTCGCCGGATGGAAACGTCGCTGAAATTCAGCAGGCCGATTTTAAACCGGCCGGATGACCTAATCGTTCGTGTGCATGCCAACGCATCCCTTTAGGCCAGCGTTTTTCCAAGTTTAGTAATCGGTCTCGGAGATAACAATTGAACAAGGATGCCTCGTCCGGTAAGACCGCTAGTCAAGCGATTAGCCATCTGTCAAGTTCTGCAATTGATTCAGGCGTCTGCGCTGTTATTGTGAGTTTTAATCCGGATGCGCAACAGTTTGCGCAGTTGCTGGCGGCACTTGTCTCACAGGTGGCGCACGTAGTCATCGTCGACAATGGATCGAATGCCGATACAATTGAGCGGCTCCATATGCATCAAAATGGTAGCAACGTTGCGGTCGATTTTCTCGAAGAAAATCGCGGTATCGCCTACGCGCACAATAAAGGAATATCTCATGCGCGGCGCCTCGGAGCGAATTTCGTCTTATTGCTTGATCACGATAGTAGGCCGGCCTTCAACATGGTCGAACGACTCGTAGCGGGAGATCGTGCTCTACGTTTGGCGGGGGTGGATCTGGCAGCAGTAGGGCCGCAGTCAATAGACAACCGTACTGGCAAGCACGCAACGTTTGTGCGTCGAGACGGGCTTCGATTCAATCGCCTGATATGCGATGGCACGGGCACACCCTTGGAGGTCGACTTTCTGATTTCATCCGGAACGTTAATTTCTCTTGAAGCAATAGAGACGGTCGGTCTGATGCGAGATGAACTCTTTATTGATCATGTAGATACAGATTGGTGCTTCCGGGCGAAAGCATGCGGCATGCGAATATTCGCTGTTTGCGATGCACATCTATTCCATTCACTCGGGGACGATATTAGGCGAACTTGGTTTTTGCGTTGGCGGGACGTTCACGTGCACTCTACGCTGCGAGACTACTACATGTTTCGTAATACAGTCTATATGGTCAGAAAAACGCCGATGCCATGGGTTTGGCGTGTACGTTTGTTAAGTCGATTGATTTTATTTGTTGGTTTTTCGGTGGCGTATCTGCCACCGCGGTTGCAACGGCTGCACTCAATGGCAGACGGAATTTGGGATGGTTTGGCAAACCGCGGCGGTCGCCGCTAGGCGCTCTTGTACAAGGCAACCGCGACGAGAGCGCTACGAGTCTCAAATTCAACAGTAGATCGAAACGGTCTCTAGCCCCGCCTATACAGCTCAGCTATCTAACGCTTTTGCCCGCCTCGTCTTGTCAGTCCCCTGAATTTACTGAACGCTCGCATGTGATTTTTCCTAAGGTTCTTACACCCTGTTTTTGCAATGGTGTCGAAGCCATACGAATCACAATTCCGCGCCCGTTTAATCGAAATGGCATATCAATAATCCGATAGGTCGATTCCGCACATACCGCAGTCAGTACAACGCGTCCGGCAAGAATGCGGAAAGTGTCATCTGACGCAAGGGTTCCTCCTGAGCGCGCCTTGCAGTATTCCATGACCAAGAGAAACGCAGGTACGTGAGACAGGTCGACCGAATACGACCGCGATCGAACCCCGAGAAGAACGCGTGAATTCCGGACATATCGAAACATGATTCCGTCGTCATAAGAGGCTAGCCAAACCATTACTGCCGTGCACATCGCAATTGCGCCTGTATAGAACGGGAAAATCTCACCGCACGCTAGGACGGCTAATGCTAAAACTAGAATTGCCCTGACGAGGAATCTAAATGGATTAGAGCGAAGCGCGGTCGGCTTAAGTTGGAGGTAAAGCCTCGATTCGGTGAACGGCGCAATCAGCATGCCACATATAACGGTATCGACTCGCGTGAGCCAAAGCGCGGAGAAAACCGGGCGAAAGAGCGGAAACTGAATAATAACGAGAGCCGCGCATATCCATACGATTCGCCGAAAAAAAAGAAAATAGCAATAGGAATTACAAAGTAAAATTGATCTTCAAGAGACAGTGACCAATATACTGCATTAATTCGGCATCCGCCCCAACCGCGGTTGCAAAAATATGTGTACTAATTCGCCGGATAGAAAGACTGGCTGATCGCATCGACGACGTTGTAAACCGGAGCGCCGAATGTCCTGATTTTATTGAATACAAGTGGAAGAATAATGCTCGTGATCAACCAAAACCATGGTGCCGGAACTAGCCGATGAAAACGCCTTACCCAAAATACACCAATTTGTCGCCAATATCGGTTGAGATCAAATTCACGCGTTATTGATAAAAGACTTGTCGTAATTACAAAACTCGAAACTGTGAAAAACAGATCGACTCCGCTCCAAAATTGCAGAGGCGAAAATAGGGCATGCGGCCATGCCTGATTCCATGGCGTGAACACGGAAAAATGGGTAACGATTACGAATATGATCGCGATGCCGCACGAAATTTCAATTCGTTATTTTCCGTGTGTTCAGCCGTTTATTTTTATCACTGAGCGGAAAAAGAAGCCTAACAGGCCGAACTGCGTGCTCAATTCGGGATAAACGCCACCCTGTTGCTGCAGATGGGCGAAGAACTCGTCCAGTTCGGTCTGGACGCTCTTGCGCATGCCGGTGAGCATCAATGCGATCAGTGCCGGCAAGGGCAATTTGCGACGACGTTGGAACGCCGTGGGATGCTCGGGATCGCAAGCAAGGTGACGAAACTGTTGAGTCTGAATATGGGCGGCGAGATCGGCAAACAGAGTGGGAAGAGACATGGGGCCAACGAAGATCAAAAAGATCCTCATTGGCCGCCACCCTGCTGGCGTCTAAAAAGACGCCAGCAGGGTGGCGGCCGCGCGAAGTTGGCTTCACGTCAAGCGCTTTTTAACTCGATTGAGTTCCGGCGCGGCAGC
>NZ_MTHB01000023.1 GCF_002220365.1 Caballeronia sordidicola
CGCTTCTAACTCGCGCTTCTAACTCGCGCTTCTAACTCGCGCTTCTAACTCGCGCTTCTAACTCGCGCTTTTATCGCCGCATGCGGTGTCCTCGCATGCGGCGTTTTCATCTTCACCTAGATTGATGTTCACTTAGCTAGTAGTACACAGTTTATAGCGATTGACGTCGTCTTCGAGAAGCATTCGTAGATTTCTGCGGCCGGCCGCGTCGACTAATTGTTTCCCGAATCAATCGCACGAATCTCTCTACACAGGAACGCGAGTCGATGACATCCTGCAGTCTCGCCAATTCAGGTACTCCTGTAACATCTTGGCAACAACATGCAACCAGAGGCGCATTCTTCGCGGCAGGTTTCGCAGTCGCGGCTTGGGCACCACTGGTACCCTTCGTCAAAAATCGGCTTGCAATCAACGAGGCAACTTTGGGTTGCCTTCTTCTTTGCCTGGGTGTCGGCTCAATCCTCGCGATGCTCAGCTGTGGAGGCCTCGTCTCCAAGTTCGGCTGTCGGCGCGTCATCAATTCATCAATGGTAGTAGCCGCGACAACGCTCAGTTTGTTGGGCTCCGTGGACGATCTCTACCTCACCGGGATGGTACTGGCAGTATTTGGCGGCGCAATTGGAACAATGGACGTTGCAATGAACGTTCACGCCACCGCTGTCGAACAGCGTTCAGGACGGCGCATGATGTCCGGCTTTCACGCGCTCTACAGTATTGGTGGCCTTGCAGGCTCCGGGAGTGCTGCCACCGCTCTGTCAACGGGCGTTACGCCAGCCGCTACGGCGATGGCAGCCGCATCTGCACTCGTCATTGCGCTCGCCCTGTTCGGGCGGCATTTCCTGAGCGACAAGACCCAAGCACGGGGCTCCTCACTTGTCCTCCCGCGCGGGAGTGTGCTGCTGCTCGGAAGCATGTGCCTCATGCTGCTTTTGGTCGAAGGCGCGATGCTCGATTGGAGTGCCCTCCTGCTGTCCGGCTCCAAGGCGATGCCGGCAGTGCAGTCCGGAATGGGATACGCGGTCTTCGCCGGCACCATGACGGCGATGAGACTCACGGGTGACCGGATCGCTGCCACGCTGGGCGCGCGACGCGTGGTACGCATAGGAAGCGCCCTCGGCGCCTCGGGCGTTGCTCTGGCGGTTTTCGCGCCTGATGCGACCCTCACCATTGCCGGCTTCGCGCTTATGGGCATTGGCTGCGCCAATATCGTTCCGATTCTCTACTCCGCTGCAGGTGCCAACAAATCCATGTCGTCGCAACATGCCATCGCGGCGACAGCGACGCTCGGATACGCGGGTACGTTGACTGGACCTGCAGCCATCGGCTTTATCGCCCACGGCGTCGGTTTGCCTGCGGCGTTCGGACTTCTCGCAGTCCTGCTTGTACTGGTTTGCCTCGCCGCAAACATTGTCCCCAAGCACTAGCGCACTGACGCACGGGCTTGAGCGTCGCGACGCGCTTCTGCGGGCAAAACGCGCTCCAAGGCGAAACCATTACACGCTACTGCGTCAGATTGCGTCAGTTTCAATGTGGTTGCGAAATTGAGCGTAATTTAATGGACGCAAATACTGGCGACATCTGCTCAATCCGCGACGGAGTGAAGCAGTTCTAACTGCCAGACCCTACATACGCGAAGTCATCATGCAAAAAAATCACGACGTCATCGTAATCGGCAGCGGAGTCGGCGGCGGCACTGTTGCGCGCCGCCTCGCCGAAAACGGGGTGAACGTTCTGGTGCTCGAGCGGGGCGACTGGGTTCCGCGCGAAGCAGACAATTGGAGCGTCGCGTCCGTATTCCACGAGAAGAAATACACCGCCCACGACACTTGGCTGGACGGGCAAGGCAATGAGTTCCGCCCCAACATTTACTACAACGTTGGCGGCTGCACCAAATTCTATGGCGGCAGCATGATTCGCTTCCGCGAAAAAGACTTTGGCTTGCTCGAACACGAGGAAGGTATTTCACCGGCGTGGCCTATCAGCTACGCCGACATGGAACCGTACTACTGCGAAGCCGAATCCCTCTTTGACGTTCATGGGGATGACAACGGCGACCCCAGCGCACCGTGGCGCAGCAAACCCTATCCCTCACCAAAGCTCACATCCGAGCCGCTCGTTCAGCGGATGGCCGACACAATGCGTCGTCATGGAGCGAGCACGTCTGCACTTCCGGAAGCCATCGACTATGGCCCGAAGGGTCAATGTATCCGCTGCAAGACGTGCGATGGATTTCCGTGCAAGCTGGGTGCCAAGTACGACGCGGAAACAGCCCTGATTCAACCCGCTCTCGCGACGGGTCGCGTAAACATCCTCACGAATTGTTATGTCCAACGGCTTGTACTTGGCGCCGATGGCAAACGTGTCGAGGCGGTGGAGGTCATGCGCGACGGACACGTTGAGGTTCTGCGCGCAGGGGTTGTCGTCGTATCGTGCGGGGCAATCAACAGCACAGCGCTGCTGCTGCGCTCCGCCTGCGATACCGCGCCCAAGGGCGTCGCAAATGGCTCCGGTGTAGTTGGCCGCAACTACATGGCACACAACCAGACCGCATTGATGGGTTTGTCGTTCGAGACAAACGATACGGTCTTCCAGAAGACGCTCGCGCTTAATCAGTTTTACTTTGGTGACGGCGAATACCGCTTCCCTCTCGGGCACGCCCAGATGCTCGGCAAACTTCAAGGCGGCATGCTCTCCGCAAACGTGCCATTCCTGCCTAAAGCGGTTGGGTCGACAATGGCTCGGCACAGCATGGACTGGATTGCCTTCTCAGAAGACTTACCCGATCCGGAGAACCGTATCGTTCTTCGTGACGGAAAGGTCCAGCTCGCGATCAAGCGAAACAATCTGAAGCCCCACCATCGCCTCGTTGAGAAACTGACGTCGCTTTTGAAGAAAGCAGGGTATCCCATTGTTCTGGTGAAGCCACTGATTCGTCACTCGACATCGCACCAGTGTGGCACCGTCAAATTTGGCGTCGACCCCGCTACTAGCGCCATCAACGCACACTGCCGCAGCCATCAACACGAAAACCTTTTCGTCATTGACGCTTCATTCATGCCGTCGTCTGCCGCGGTAAACCCCGCGCTGACCATCGTAGCGCAGGCTCTGCGCGCAGCCGACCACATGCTCAAAGAAGACTTTCGAACGATCTCACAACACGCCGCATGACGCGCCTCAAGAGGTGTCGGGTACGCAGGCTAGCCAGGCTTGGTTAGCCGAGATTCAACCGAGATTTCGCCGAAAAACATAAAACGTAAACTGTGTTGCGGAAACGCGCGCATCTGTATCAAATTGCCATGCAAAGGAGCGATTAAATGGCTGAAAAGAAAGAAATGACCGGCGGTCAAATCGTCGTCGAGTATCTCATCCGCGAAAAGGTGCCTTACACGTTCGGCATCCCGGGGCACGGCAATACGGCCCTGCTCGATGCGTTCGTGGACCGTCAGAAGGAGATCACCCTCGTCCCGGCCATGCACGAGCAAGGCGCCTCGCACATGGCCGACGGCTACTATCGTGCGACCGGCCAAATTGCGGCAGTGTGTTCGTCGATTGGACCGGGTGCCACGAACACGCTCACGGGCGTTGCAACCGCGTTCGCTGACTCGTTTCCGCAGTTGCTGATTACCGGTGGCGTTCACACCTACATGACCGGCAAAGGCGTGCTGCAGGAAATCGACCGCCCGCATGGCGATAACTTCCCGCGCATGGCTGAACCGGTCGTCAAGCGCTGGTGGCAGCCGAGCCATGTCGCGCAAATCCCTGGCGTGATGACGCAAGCATTCAACGTCATGCTCGAAGGCCGTCGTGGTCCCGCGCTCATCAATCTGCCGCAAGACCTGCAGGCTGAATCGGCTTTCGTTGAACTGCCGGCGCCGCAGACCCACCGCTCGCACGGGCGCCTGCATGGCGACCCGGTTGACGTCAGCAAGGCCGCGAAGCTGCTGCTGTCCGCCGAGCGTCCCGTCATCCTCGCAGGCGGCGGCGTGATTGCAGCCGAAGCGACCGAACTTCTCGTTGCTATCGCTGAACACGTTGGCGCAGCGGTCACGACCTCGTTCATGGGCAAAGGCTCCATCTCGGAAGACCATCCGCTGTACGCGTGGCCTTGCGGCGACCTTGGCTCCATTCCCGGCAACGCGATGACACGTGAAGCCGACGTCATCCTGTCCATTGGCTGCCGCTTCAGTGACCGCATCACGTCGTCGTACCGCCCAGGCGTTACCTTCGACATTCCGAAGACGAAGCTTATCCAGGTTGACATCGACGGCTTTGAAATTGGCAAAAACTACCCAGCCGAAGTTGGCATCGTCGGTGACGCGAAGGCCATTCTGTCCGCGCTGCTCGATGAAATGCGCGACCTCGCCAAGCCGCGCGACTACCAGAACGCGCCACAATTCAAACGCCTTCAGGGACTCAAGGCGGAATGGCTGGAGCACCTGCGTCCGTTGCGCGAATGTAACCACTCGCCAATGACCATCTCGCAGGTTCTGTTTGAAGCCCGCAAAGTGCTGCCGCGCAACACGATCGTCGTCACGGATTCAAGCAACCCGCAAAACCAGGTGTTCAACGAGTTCCCGGTGTACGGTGCGAAGCAACACATCACGCCGGGTGGATTCTCGGGCATCGGCTTCGCGCTGCCTGCAGCGATTGGTGCAAAGCTGGGTGCACCGAACCAGCCAGTAGTCGCGGTGTGCGGCGACGGTGCTTTCCTGCAAACGGGTCAAGAGCTGGCGACGGCTGTCATGATGGGCATCCCGGCGGTGTTCCTCATCATCAACAATGGCGGCTGGGGCGCTATCCGTAACCTGCAGCTCAACATGTTCGGCGAAGACCGTGAAATCATCACCGGCTTCAAGACGCCGGATGGCGCACCGTGGTCGGCCCACATCACCAACTTTGCGAAATCACTTGGCGCCGAAGGCGAACGTGTGGAGGATCCGCGTCAAATCGGCGCCGCCTTGCAGCGCGCGATTCAGTCGGGCAAGCCGTATGTGGTCGAAGCGATTTGTGCGATTGAGCGGCCTTATAGCAACATGCATCCGACCGGCTGGTGGGACATCACGGTTCCAGCCTACCTCGGCGAACTCCGCGATAAATACGTAGAAGGTCGCGGCTTCTGATAGCTCGTCAGCCCGCGGATAAGAGAGGGTGCGGAATGGACACGCCGTTTTCGCACCTCTCACTCACGGACGCACAGTTCCGATTCGAGGAGCTGAAGCCTCCTGTTCTTAATGTCGATGTCCGCCAAGCGACTTGAGAATCCCGGGTAGCTTGCGGGTGCTTCACCTCACGGTTCTTTCGCGCGGCAAATCATGTCGTTTCCGCCCTTGCCTGCCAGTTTTAAATTGGAAGCTATATCGATGGCGCCGGCGCGGCCGACAGTTCATCGCGTGCATGTCGTTCTAGCAAGATAGGCCAACTACCGTCTAAAGGGGACATCTGTCCCACGCAGCGTGTGCCGTTGCTTTGCTAGCTCCTTGAATTCTTATTGTTGAGGGATGAAATGAATCGTCGACTACGACTTGGGATGGTGGGCGGTGGCCAGGGTGGCTACATTGGTTGGGTGCATCGGCTCGCAGCACGGCTCGATGATTGTTACGAGTTCGTCGCCGGCGCTTTGTCATCAGACGAAAAAAGAGCCCTGGAGAGCGGTCGCGCGCTCTTGCTCGACCCGTCGCGCATTTATACGGATTACCGTGACATGGCGGCAGCGGAAGCTCAGCGTCCTGACGGTATCGACGCGGTTGCTATTGTTACCCCGAATCATCTGCACGCTCCCGTCGCGAAGGCGTTCCTCGAGGCAGGAATCCACGTGATTTGTGATAAGCCACTCGCGCTGTCGTTGGCCGAAGCCATCGAAATGCGCGACCTGGCTCAACGTCAAGACAAGCTTCTCGCCGTCACATACACCTACTCGGGATATCCGATGACGCGCCACGCGAAGGAACTCGCAGCGGCGGGAGAACTGGGCGATGTCCGATTCATCGCTGTGGAGTATGTTCAAGATTGGCTTACAGAGCCGGTTGAGCTGCAGGGCAACCGACAAGCCGAGTGGCGTACGGACCCGACTCGCACGGGCGCAGGGGGTTGCCTCGGCGATATTGGAACCCACGCGTATCATTTGGCAAGCTTCGTGACCGGCATGCTTCCTGACAAATTGTCAGCTGACGTTGTCTCCATGGTGCCGGGTCGCCGGGTTGACGACCATGTGCAAGCCACGCTCTTCTATGAATCCGGCGCGCGCGGCAACCTGATTGCCAGCCAGATTGCCGCTGGCGAGGGAAACGCTTTGCGCCTGCGCGTATATGGGACGAAGGGCTCCATCGCATTCGACCAGGAGCATCCTGACTTCCTCTGGCACACGCCGCTCAATGGAAATACCGTGCGACTGACAAAGGGACGCGCCCATAGCCCCGCTGCGGACCATGCGGCCCGCTTTCCCGCGGGTCATCCCGAGGGATTTTTCGAGGCATTTGCACAGCTTTACCGGGACGCGGCCCTTCAAATTGCAGCCAAGCTTGAAAATAGCCCTATTCCGGCTGCCAGCGCTTGGCTGACAGACGTCAACGACGGCGTTGAAGGCATGCGCTTCGTGGAGGCAGCGCTTCGCAGCCATGCAGGCAGCGGTTCGAAAGTGACTATTCGCTAGCCGGCCGGCCAGATTTCACCCCGCCGCCCATGTTCGCGGCCCCGTTTTGACGAGCACCTTGCGGTGCACTCTACGATTGGATATGTTGGGGTGTGAACGCCGCACGCCACCCTGATGGTGCCCCCTCCACTCTAGATTGCCGCCAAGCTTATGGACCGACCGCAAGACCGCACCAATCTCCAGAAGAACCTAGTGCTACTCGTCGAGTCATGCAGCTCAGTTGCCGGTCTATGCCGTAGCCTCGACATCAACCGGCAACAGTTCAACAAATACCTTGCCGGTCAGCATGCACCCTCGCACAAGGTGCTTCAAAAGATATCGCGGCACTTCATGATGGAGGTCCCTGACCTTTACCGTCAGCCAGCCGACTTCAAACAATTCTACGAAGGTTTCGAAAGCGAATTGCCGATGGGACTTCGCTCGTCGTCACAGTTCGCCACTTTTCTGCCATTTGCAAAATCGTCAGTCGAACCTCTGCGCGATTATCTAGGCGTTTACTATCGTTACCACAACTCGTCCATCTATAAAGGGCGCATTCTTCGGTCAGTCACGTGCATCTACGAGGCCGAGTCGACAATCCAGCACGTCACGGTAGAACGATTCCCGCTGCTGGACGGGAGCGGAAAAACGGGCTATTCGTTCACGTACTACGGTTTCTGCTTCCTGATTGGGGACCGGATTTTCATGGTCGACTTCGAAGGTCAGCAGCAAAACGAGCTCACCTTCTCGATATTGACGCCCCAGCACCGTCGACCTATCCGCTACTTGTACGGCCTGGTTTCCGGGGTAGCCTCATCCTCGTACCGGCAGCCGTTTTCGACGAGACTCGCTTTTGGTTTCTGCGACAAAGGCAAAATCAAAAAGAAGCATTTGCAAAACGCGACGGTTCTTTTGCCTAGTGATTCGTCGCTCCCATTGGAAGTTCGGGAATACATGGCGGGTGACAATTCGACAATCCTATGGGGCGGCGAAGGCTGAGCACTCACCGGCCAGCGGGATGGCTAGTTGCTTCGGTTACTCGTGTGTCGACCACAGAGCTGTTAGATTCGGCGATTGTAAGATCCGTAGTATCCCGAAATTTTTCCATGGCACTCGCCGGATACTCGTCCGGCCGCCAGAACCAGAGCCAAATAGCCACCAGCGAAAGAAACAGCCCGATAGCAACAATCGCGACGAATGCGCCAAGCATCGTCTCCGGCATAGCCTGCCTGAACAACGCATAGAGCGACAAGTTACCGGCAAGAGGCAAGGGATCCATTTCTCTTCTCCTGAGTGCAGGACTGTGGCAAGGTGAGAAAGAGTCTCCTCCGCTGACACTCGCCAATCAACTTCGCAATACCTCGCAGACTTGCGCGGATTGACGCGGCTCTTCTGTGGCTTATACCTGGCTTACCCGTGGCTTACCCGGTCAATGACAGCTCACCCGTCGAAGCAGTTGTCCTGCGCCAGTTTGCGTCACTGCGCGACCGCTTGCGAAGTTGCGGCAGGAATTTTGAAGTCAAATACTGGGGGAAGCAAGGGACGAACATCAAAACCACATCCGCAGCGGCCGCGAAGCCAAAACGGTACGATCAGCATACGAAACGTGAGACGGCTTTTGATTGCTGCAACGGTGCTTACCCTGACCGCCTATCTGACGCGCAACATTCCGTTGGGTGTTGAAGCGGTCACCCTTAGCCGCTTTGGCCTCCATATTGGGAAGCTCGATGATTGAGTCCTCGCAAATGCAAGGACACTCGCCATAGCCCGGCTTAAGCGCAAGCGCTTCGCCCGCTTCCGTGACATAACGGAACCCGTCTAGAAAGCCTGGGGCTCGGCGGTTGATAGAATGAAACTACCTTCAAGGTTTGAATGAAATGACCCGCAAAGACACAAAATTGCTCGCAGCATTCTGGACAATTGCGGGCAACACAAACCCCGACGATGCAGAATGGATTAGCCCGGATAGCCTCGCTGTGCGCGCTGAAGCCGCTTCCAACGCTGGCTGGAAGGGCATTGGGTTAAGCCTCGACGATTGTCGCTATAGCGTACAGAAATACGGTGCGCCCGGAGTTCGACGCATTCTGAAAGACAACGGCCTCGAATTCTTCGAACTCGAAATCCTGATGGACTGGTACACGACCGACGACCGTCGCAAAGCATCTGACCGCGCACGTCGAGAATTCCTGGAGTTCGGTGGCGAATTGGGAATGTGCAATCTAAAGGTTGGAGTCAGCCACCTTGACCTCTCTCCCACGAATTACAGTCAGATGGCCGACGAGTTCGGGAAGCTCTGCGACGACTTCGGCACGATAAACGCAACGGTTGGACTTGAATTCATGCCTTTTTGCAAGGTTGCAAGTCTCGCAGACGCACTTCCTATCGTACAAGACAGTAACCGGGAAAATGCTGGCCTGATCATTGATATCTGGCACGTAGTCCGTAGCGGCACTACCTATGAAGATGTTGCCGCAGTCCCTGCCAACTTTATCAAGGGCGTTGAGCTCAACGACGCTAAGACAAGCGCAATCGGCACGTTGATGCACGACTCGGTGTATCACCGCAAAGCATGTGGTGAGGGCGAATTCAACTGCCCATCCTTCATCGATGCCGTGAAAGCAGCCGGATTTCACCAAAAGTATTGGGGGGTGGAAATTCTCTCGGACTTCCTTCGCAAAGCACCCGTCGACGTACGCGCCAAGCACGCCTTCGATACGACCATTGCCCAGTTCAATCCGGCTTGATATACGCGCGCGGTGCGATATCGTTTTCACAGATTCGTCGTGACCAAGCGCATAGGGTAAATGAATGAAGCCTGTGTAATGCTGCCACGGGCTTCTTCCGATGCTTCTTCCGATAGATCAACTGAAGACCAGCGTTTCAAGTTGCCGCTTCAATTCCTTTGCCACTGCATAGCTGTTGCCTTGCTGCTGCTTCTTGCAGAATGTCTCGCTGCACCACCAGCCGTCAAAACCCGTCGCCTTCACGGCGTCTGTCCAATCTCGCAGGTTCAACACCCCGCTTCCTGTTCGCACATCCCGCAAGATTGGCTCCAGCGGTACGCCATCCAAATGGGGTAAGGAATCGCACACATGCACGCCATAGATGTAATCCCGGTCAACCTTCGACAGATGTTGTGGCGTTGCTCCCGACGTGTAGCAATGCCAGAAGTCAATAACAAGCTTCAAGTTATCGCAACCGGCTCGCCGTACGATATCTACTTGCTGCTCCAGCGAACTGAGCGGAGTCCATGAAAGCGCCTCAAGATACACGGTCAAGCCATAGTCACGAGCGCGGCCAGCAATTGCGGCGAGGCTCTTCACGGTCAACCTCACCTGATCATCGTGAGAATGCTGAAGGAGGCCCGTGTAACGCTTCGAATACCCGTTCGCCTTGAAATCAATGACCGCCTGAACGTCCAACGGCCCTGTGACAATCTGGACGCCCTTAGCCCCAATGGCGGACGCCAACATGAAGAGCTTATCCGCCTCCCGAGAGAGTTCCTTCTCAGCGGTGCCCTGCCGTTCGATGTCGACAAGCGCACCGATTCCGTGGACCATAAGGCCGTCGAGCTCACGGCGCAGGTCATCGACCGAATAACCCGCATCGAGATATTTCCGTACCTTGTCCTGCGTTATTTCTACCGCCGTGTAACCGGCGCGTCGTGCGATATCAAGTTCCATCACCAACGTCGAATGCTTCGCGACGGTGGTATTGAACGTGATGCGGTTCTTATCAAGGAACACCTTTGACTCCCATAGATACGGTGGCTTGAGGAAGCACACCCATTCGAGCCATTGCGACTAGCCTTGGCGCTCGGTCAGCGCCGACTTTGGACTAGCAAGACTTCTACCGCGGATGATGTCCGACGCCCTCTCGCCAATCATCGTGCAAGCGGCGTTTGTATTGCCCGACGGAATGCGGGGCATCACCGACGCATCGGCGACTCTAAGGTTCGCAATCCCTCGAACCCGCAACTCGGGGTCAACTACACAGAGTGGGTCACTGCCCATTCGACACGTCCCGACAGGGTGAAGCGCCGCCCGTGCGTTCTTTCGAAGGTATTCGCCCAGTTCCGTGCGGCTCGCGAACTGCCGGCCCGGATAGTGCTCGCGGTCGATGTACGGTTGTATTGCAGGTTGGCTCATGATTTCCTGACCAATGAGAAACCCTTCGGCCAGCCGCTCAACATCGTATTGCTCTACCATGTAATTGGGCACAATCCGGGGCGGGTCATCCGCGTTCGCACTGCGCAACGACACCTCTCCTCGCGAACGCGGTTGTACATGCTCAAAGTTCAGCGTGCATCCCGTTCCGCCCGGCACACTTAGCGTGCCCTCCTCAACACCGGCGCCCACTATAAAGAAATACTGCAGGTCAGGCGGCAGGTCCGTTTGCGTCCCTCGACAGAACGCCCCGCCTTCGATGAGGTTGGACGCGATGGGACCACTGCGTGCGACGGCATACTGCAATGCGGCCCACGCTTTCCAGTGCAGCTTTTTGAACTTGTCGTAGCTGTCCGCGCCCGCTTTCATTTGATAGACCAACGACATCTCAAGGTGGTCCTGAAGATTCTTGCCTACGCCGGGAAGGTCGGCATGCACTTCGATGCCATGTCGCTCCAACAGTGCGGCATGACCAATGCCTGAGAGCATCAAGAGTTTGGGCGAATTGATGGTCCCCGACGATACGATGACTTCACTGTCCGCGAGGACTTGCTCTTTCTCACCGTCAACCGTGTATTCGACGCCCACAGCCCGGTCCTTCTGTACCAGGATTCGAAGCACTTTCGCTCCGACCAGCACCGTGAGATTTCCGCGCTTCTCCGCCGGTCGCAGATACGCACTTGCGGAACTCGAGCGCAACCCATCCTTGACGGCGACCTGGTATAAGCCACAGCCGTCTTGGGCGCCACCGTTAAAGTCATGAACATACTGAAGGCCGGACTGCTGGCAAGCTTGCAGCCATTTTCGCGTTAGCGGATGAACGCTCGCAGGGAAGCTGATACCGACAGAGCCGCGCGTGCCGTGGTATTCGTTTGCGAAATCGGCATTGCTTTCTGCGCGCAGAAAATAGGGAAGCACGTCCCGGAATGCCCATCCATGGGCACCGGCAGCTTCCCAACTGTCGTAGTCCTGCGGTTTCCCTCGCACATAGACCATGCCATTGACAGAGCTGCCGCCGCCGAGGACACTTGCTTGAGCCATGGTGTCGTTCTCGTCACGCTCGTAGCCAATTTCGGGCTCCCAACGATATCGCTTTAGAAGCCCGCCTTGCGCGGTCTTGTAGTAGGTGCCGGGGAAGCGAATGTAGGGGCTTGAATCCCTTGGACCTTCCTCAAGAAGGATGACCGTCGCGGACGGGTCTTCGGAGAGGCGAGACGCAACGACGCAGCCTGAAGTTCCCCCACCTACGACCACATAAGTTGCACTCGCTGACCGAAGCTTATTCATGTTGTATCTGAATGATTGTGATGCGACTGTTCCCGACAAGATTTTTATCGCGGCAACGGGGTACGGCCATCTAGGAAGGACACTCAATAGAATCAGGACTTGATTCATCAGGACTTGATTCAACCGGCCGCAGACGGATTACGGCATAGTCTAATAAGTATTCCCAATCAAATGTCCGGGTTCAATTTCGCACCTCTCGCACTTATCGACGCACAGTGACGCATAGGTGCGTCAGTTTTTAACTCAACGTCTATTTCTCAACAACAGCGCGTCACTCAGCTTCAGGAAATGAAGGAAGTGCGAAGTTGACCAAAAAATTTTGAATGCCGACGCTTAAGCTTCCAGGCTTTTAACACGTCGGAAACGCGTTGACGTCGAACGTTGACAGCACGTCGCACTCTCGCCTTCTGACCGTCAATGCCTCCCACACGCTACCTGCATAGGCCTTGAAGGCAACCAGAGGATAAGAGACTTATGCCCTTTAGTTTGCACCCACATATGAGTCCAATCGACGTGTGCGTCATATTGGATTCTGCTCTGCCAGCCACTTGGATTGGTTTTGCCGCGCTCGGCGCAACTGCGATTGTGACAACAGTCGGTATTGCTTGCGTGCTTTTCACCAATATCAGAAAAGGTGCAAACATATCGGTAGTTGACTGACCCGCAAAACACAGTGCGAGAGGGCATTGGCTAAGTTCGACGCGTCACCGGTCAGCACGATGGCCTCATCCGTGCGCTTGCGGAGGTAAAGCTGGCCGCAGTTCAGGCAAACGCAAAACCGGCCTCATTGACCCGATACGCGCCGATACAATCGCCGCAGCATGCAGAGAAATCAGCGATTGCGCATCCAGTCGGCGGTATCGAAGAAGGAGGTCAGAAGGCGTTCGCGCAAGGGCGCGTCGAGGCCAACGTCTTCCATGGCCCACGCCATGCAACGCAACCATTGATCCCGTTCCGGCGATGCAATCGCGAAGTTCATATGGCGAGCACGCAAGCGCGGATGCCCAAAGCGGCTGATGTAATGGTCCGGTCCGCCCATCCACCCGCACAGGAACCAGAAAAATTTATCGCGGGAATTCTCGAGTGTGGGGGGATGCAATGCGCGTAAAGGCGCGAATTCCGGTTCGAGATCCATCAGGTCGTAAAACCGGTCGACGAGTGCACGCACGCGCTCCTCGCCACCAACGAGTTCAAATGCCGTCGGTTGCGGCGCTTGCTCAATATTTGCTTCAGTCATGCGTTTTCTTCAGGGTTATCGGGACATGGCGCAATGAGCGCTGCGGGGTTCGTGTCGCGGGCAGCCGATCGCGCCCGGCTATGCTTGAGCCGGGTCTCGATCGCCGGGTCTCGATCACGCATCCCGCAACGATTGCAGTGCAGGCCGAGACAATACGCGGCGAAGGCTCATCCAGCCGCCCACGCCTGAACACACGACACCCGCCACGATGCCCGCCGGCACGAGCCACGGGTTGAAATCGATGTGAAATTCGAATACGTGCGTCGCCAGCACCCATCCAATTCCCTGCGCGCCGAGCGCCGCCATCAGCCCGCTCAATGCGCCCACTGCCACGAACTCCGCGGTCTGCACCGAGCGCACCTGCTTATGCGACGCCCCGAGCGCGCGCAGCAACGCGGACTCGTGCACACGCTCGTCGCGCGTACCGGCCAGCGCCGCGTACAGCACGAGCACGCCCGCCGCTAATGTGAAGACGAACAGGAACTGCACAGCGCCGATCACCTGCTCCAGCACGCGCTGGATCTGCGCGAGAATCGGTGCGATATCAATGGCGGTCACGCTCGGATACTTGTTGATCAAGCCGTCGATCAAACCCTGCTGTCCCGGTGGCAAATGGAAACTCGTGATGAACGTGGCCGGCAAATCACTGATGGACGGCGGCGGCATCAGCACGAAGAAGTTCACCTTGAACGAATTCCAGTCGACCTTGCGCAGACTCGTGACCGGCCCTTCGACCTGCATGCTGGCTACGTCGAAACGCAACGTATCGCCGAGCTTCACGTCGATGATCTTCGCAAGCCCCTCTTCTATCGATACCTGCGCCTTACCGTCCGTGCCGTACCAGTCGCCGCCGACCACGCGGTTATCGCTGGGTAATTCGGTTGTGTACGAAAGGTTGAACTCGCGGTCCACCAGACGCTTTGCGTCGGCCTTTTTGTAGTTGTCAGGACTCACCGCCTTGCCGTTCACGGCGATCAGGCGGCCCCGCACCATGGGCGATAACACCGCGTCTGCCTGGCCATGTTGCGAGAGGTAATCGGTCACGCCGGCGCGCTGGTCGGGCTGGACATCGATGAGAAATTCGTTTGGCGCGTCCGGCGGCGTCGATTGCCGCCAGCCGGCGATCAGGTCGCTGCGCGTCATCGCAATGAGCAGCAGGCACATCAGGCCGATGCCAAGCGCCGTGATCTGCAGCGCGCTCGCGCCACTGCGGCGCTCAAGCGACGCCAGCGCGTATCGCCAACCCACGCCCGCGCCCACGCGTTCGCTGCGCACAAGTCGCGCGGCCGCCCACAGCGCCACGCGTGCAATGCCGCCAAACACCACCAGACCGCCCGCGAATCCGCCCGCTACGATCCCGCCCAGTTTCCATTCGCCCGCCGCGAGCACGAGCAAACCGGCGAACAGCAGCACGCCCACGCCGTAGGCGATCCACGCTACCCGGCCGGCGTCGCCGAGTTCCCGGCGAATGACGTGGATCGGGGGCACGCGTGTCAGCGGCAGCAACGGCGGCACGGCGAAACCAAGCAACAGCACCAGTCCGGTCGCAATCCCCTGCAGCGCGGGCCAGACGCTGGGCGGCGGCAATTCGACATCGACGAGCGTTCCCAGCCAGTCAAGCAATACCAGATGCCCGCCAAAGCCAAGCACGACACCCACCGCGCTGCCAAGCAGCCCGACCATCAAAAATTCGCCGATGAACAAAAACCGCAACGTCCCCTGGCTCACGCCGAGACAGCGCATCGCGGCGCAGCCATCCAGATGGCGGCGCGCGAAGCGGTGCGAGGCCATCGCGATGGCAACCGCCGCGAGCAGCGCGGTGAGCAGCGAGACGAGCGTGAGGAAATGACTGGCTCGGTCGATGGTCTGACGCACTTGCGGCTGGCCGTCCTGCAGCGATTCGAGCGCGACGCCGCGCAGCTTGCCGTCATCCACTTTTGCGCGAGCGAACGTGGCGAACTGCTTGACCTGCGCCTCCGGTCCCGCCACCAGCAACCGATAGGTCACGCGACTGCCGAACGTGACGAGGCCGGTGGACGCGAGTTCATCGGCACGCATCATCAGGCGCGGCGAAAAGCTGACGAACGAGAAACCGCGGTCGAGTTCGCGTGTGATGACCGCCGCTACCTTGAACGCGCGCGTACCGACGCGCACGGTTGCGCCGACGGGCACTTTCAGCGCATCGAGCAATGCTGGGTCGACCCAGACGGTACCGGGTGCGGGAATAGAGGTGGTGGCAGTGCCCGGCTGATCGACCGCAGTCGCAATACTCACCGCACCGCGCAGCGGATACCCAGGCGAAACGGCCTTCAACGCAGCAAGGCGGGCGACAGGCGGGGCGGACGCGACGGACGCATTTCCCGGAACACCCGCGCTGATCATGCTGGGAAAGATCGCGGTGGTCGCGGTCTCAAGCTTGAGTTGAGCCGCTTCTGCGGCGAATGCGGGATCGACCGGATGATCGGCGCGCACGACAAAATCCGCAGCAATCATCTGCCGCGCATCCCGTTCCAGCCCCTGGCGCATCCGGTCGCCGAGAAACCCGACGCTCGCGAGCGCGGCAACCGCCAGCACAAGCGCCAGGATGAGCATGGTCAACTCGCCCGCGCGCCAGTCGCGCGCGGTCATTCGCAACGACTGGCGCGCGATCTGCGTGAAGCTCAGTCCTTGCTGCTTTGAATCCTGCTTCGAATCCTGCTTCAACTCGCCGCCCAGGCTACTCGTACTCAATCGTGCTTGCTCCTGAACCGGCCGACGCCCGGATTCACACGTGCGCTGACGGGCACCATGTGCTTGGCCATCCGCCCAAAGCCACCGCGCACGCCTCTCACGAGCCGCGGCAATGCCCAGCCGGCACACAACAGGAACGCGATGATCAGGACGAGGCACAGCAACGGCACGAACAACGCGAGGGTGATACCGAGCAACGCGCCGAAATCCTCGGTCGCCGATGCCACCCAGTTCGACACCGGTTCCGGCGATAAATTGATGAGTGCCCGCGTGCCGGCTTTCGCCAAATGCGCGGCACCCGCGAGCGTACCGCCGGCGAGCGCGGCCACGGTCAGAAGTGCCGGATCGGCGTGGCCGAACGCGCCGACGGCCAGCACCGCGCCGGCCGGAATGCGAATAAAGGTGTGGATGGCATCCCAGAGGGAGTCGAAGGCGGGGATTTTATCGGCGAAAAACTCGACCACGGCGAGCGCTGCCGCCACGCCGATCACCCACGGAGAACCCAGCACCGCGAGGGTGTCGGGTAGGTGAACCAGTCCCATGCGCTCGAACAGCCCCGCGACGAACACCGTCAGGTACAGTCGCAGCCCGCTGGCCCACGAAAGACCCGCTGCCAGCGAAAGTGCTTCAAGCATGACCGTCTCCTTGCGCGCTGCTCGCCCCGCGCCCGAGCGCCGGGCAGATTCCGGCGCATCTGGCTACGAATGCCTGACCCGCCGCTCAAGCTGCCCGGCGACGGGCTGGGGATAAATGGATACGGCCCGGTATTGACCCGGCCCACCTTATTCTGGCGCTGTCCGGATTCATGCGGCCAAATCATGCGGCCAAGCTCAGGCTGCCGAATCCGGTGAATTTTTCAAGACAACTGAAAGTCATTATAGCCACGCGCAGCGTGTTGATGCATTGCGACATATAACGACGTGTTCAGCATCCAACGCTCCTGATTCAGCCCTTAATCGGGAAACCACATCACAGGCAGCGTTGAACTCCGTCTTGTACTATTTAACGGTCATTTTTGCGATCCCTTTAATGCTCCGCGACGGACCGCGACAAAAAGCCGCCGCAGTGCGCTAGACCATCGGATTCAATGCCCAGACGACAATTTCAATCCGATCAGTCCAACCACGATCAGTGCAGCACTCGCGACTCGCGCAACCGTCAGCGCTTCGCCCAGCATGACAATCCCGAACACAAACGCCCCGATCGCGCCGATACCCGTCCACACGGCGTAAGCCGTACCCAGCGGCAACTGGCGCATCGCCAGCGCCAGCAACGCGAAGCTGCCAACCGCTGTGACCAGCGTGAACACCGACGGCCAGAGCCGTGTGAAACCTTCGGAGGTTTTAAGACCCGCGGCCCATGCCACTTCAAGCAGGCCGGCGATCAGCAATAGAAACCAAGACACAAGAAACTCCCGTCGAAAAACGGGGCCGTCCCCGATATGACTGACGCGCGCAGGGTCGTCCTTGCGGCATGTAATAGAAGTGTAATTATAGCGGTTGTGCAAAACAGTCGCTCGCGGGCCACGGCATCCAGCGGCATTCGAGCCGGTTTCAGCACTCGGGTCAGCCCTCGGGTCAGCCCTGTTACACCGCTTTGCGTGCTGCCATATAAGAAATATCAAAAGCTGAAATAACCCGCGGCCGCCTCGCTGACATCACCTTTATGCGCTGCGCCAATCCGTTCGAGCAGTGAATCCTTCCTCGAATGGCGCCGAGAAATAAAAACGTCCTTTCACCCAAACCTGCTTTAATCTAAAGCAGTACGCAGCGGTCGATGCGTGAAACACCGCCGCGACAGGCGCGCCACAATGCTGTATCTGGCGTCATGACGTGGCTGGCGCGCCGCTGAATCAACCCATTTGAAACTTCTCGCGCGGAGTGTTCATGGAGTTCGATGCCGTTTTGCTATCCCGCTTCCAGTTTGCCTGGGTGATTGCGTTTCACATCCTGTTGCCGGCGTTCACTGTCGGGTTATCGTGTTTTATCGCAACCCTTGAATTGCTCTGGTGGATAAGCAAACGGGACGTGTACAGGCGGCTTTCCGCGTTCTGGCTGAAGATATTCGCGGTTTCATTCGGCATGGGCGTGGTGTCGGGGATCGTGATGCCGTTCCAGTTCGGCACCAACTGGAGCCGGTTCACCGATGCCACCGCCAGCGTGATCGGCCCGCTAATGGGCTACGAGGTGCTGACCGCGTTCTTTCTCGAGGCCGCGTTTCTCGGCGTCCTGCTCTTTGGGCGCAAGCTGGTACCGCAATGGGCCCATGTATTGGCAGCGGTTTTCGTCGCATCCGGAACGGTCATTTCGTCGTTCTGGATTCTCGCGGTGAATAGCTGGATGCAGACACCGGCGGGCTACAAGATCCTTCCCGACGGCCGCTTCGAAGTAACAAGTTTCTTCGATGCCATCTTTACGCCCTCCTTCCCTTACCGCCTCGGCCATACGGTCAGCGCCTTCCTGGTCACGGCCGCGTTCGTGATTCTCGGCGTCGGCGCGCTTTATTTGCGGCAGGGTCGCGCGCTCGAGGAAAGCCGCGTGATGACCAAGATGGCGCTGATCTTTCTCGTGATCATGGTGCCGGTGCAGATGGTTATCGGCGATGCACATGGACTGAACACACTTGAACATCAGCCTGCCAAGGTTGCCGCGATGGAAGGTCTGTGGAACACCGGGTCGCGCGTGCCCGCCGCTATTTTCGCGATTCCCGACCAGGCCAACGAGCGCAACGATTTCGAAATTTCTATTCCCGTGCTCGGCAGTATCTACCTCACGCACGATCCGAATGGCACTGTGCGTGGCCTGAAGGACTTCCCGCGTGAGGACAGGCCGAACGTGGCGGTGGTGTTCTTCGCGTTCCGGATCATGGTCGGTATCGCGTTGCTGATGTTCGCGCTGGTGCTCTCGGGCATCGTACTGTTCGCCCGCGGCAAGCTCGAGACCAGTGTGCGCTGGCTGCGTTGCGCCACGTACGGCATGCCGCTCGGGTTTATCGCCGTGCTGGCGGGATGGACGACGACCGAAGCCGGCCGCCAGCCCTGGACCGTGTATGGACTGATGCGCACCCGCGACTCGGTCACGCCGTCGCTGACAGCCGGCGATGTCGGGCTTTCGTGGTTGCTCTATGTGCTCGCCTATATCGTCATCTTCGGCTCGGGATTCATCCTGCTGCGACGCCTCGTGCGGATCGGCCCGGCCGACGAACACGTCGATACCGACCACGCCCTCCTGCAACCCGAAACGCGCGCGGCGCGGCCGTTATCGGCGGCATCGGCCAATGCATCGCCTGGCGCATCGGCTAACGCATCGGGCCGCGCAAGTGCGGTCAAACCCGTCGGCCCGGACGACGTCGTTCCCCCTTCCAGGAGATCATGATGCTCGACCTCGTACCGATGTGGGCCGCCATCCTGGCGCTCGCGGTATTCATGTACGTGCTGCTCGACGGTTTCGATCTCGGCGTGGGCATGGTGTTCCTGCTGCGCCGGGACCCCGTTGAACGCCAGTTGATGATCAACTCCGTCGCCCCGGTCTGGGACTTCAACGAAACCTGGCTGATCCTTGGCGGCGGCGGCTTGCTCGCGGTCTTTCCGCTTGCGTTCGCGATCATCGTGCCGGCGGTTTATTTTCCGATCCTGCTGATGCTGCTCGGCTTGATCTTTCGCGGCGTGGCGTTTGAATTTCGCGAAGTGGTTGGCGCGCGCAAGTGGATCTGGGACGGCGCGTTCGGTTACGGCTCGCTGATCGCAACGTTCTCGCAAGGCGTTGTACTCGGCATGTTCATGCAGGGCTTTCCCATTCACGGACGCGTGTTTGCCGGCACGAGCTGGGACTGGTTTGCGCCTTTTCCGCTCCTGACAGGTGTCGGGCTGATCTTCGGCTACGCGCTGCAGGGCACGACCTGGCTTGTACTTAAAACGGAAGGCGAGTTGCAGGAATGGGCACGTGGCATGGCGAAGAAAGTGCTGTTCGGCGTAGTCGCGTTTATCTTGCTGATCAGTATCTGGACACCGCTGAAGGACGCGCGCATATCGGCACGCTGGTTCAGCTTCCCGAATAGCTTCGTGTTCGCGCCGGTACCGGTGCTGACGGTGCTGCTGATCTGGACGTTATGGTCGGCGCTGGAGAAACGCCGCGAAGTGGTGCCGTTCATGTGCTCGATCGGGTTGTTCTTCCTGGCCTTCACCGGTCTTGTGATCAGCCTTTGGCCTTTCATCGCGCCGCCGTCGGTGACGTTGTGGGATGCGTCCACGACGCCGCTTTCGCAGCAGTTCTTGTTGATCGGGACGATGTTCCTGCTGCCCGTTATCGTGCTTTATGTGGTGTGGTCGTATTGGGTATTTCGCGGCAAGGTGCGCGGCGACATGGGATATCACATGTAGGTCGATTCCGCTCGCTTCCAGCCCGCAGTGTCCAGACAATTCGTGCAATTTTATTGGCCATAGCGACAGCGGTTACGTTGTGATTGCGCCACTTTATCAACTCATGCACCCAGCCTTGCTGTACGCCCTTGCTTCATGATGAAAAGATCACCGAGCGGGGTGCAATGAACCAGCAACGTTCGCAAATAAGGATCACCGCGCTGACTTGGTGATACCAAACAGATTCGACTTTCCTCCACTGGAGTATTGGTTGGGAACCAGGCCTAACCGTGCCGCCAGTTGTCGACCATTCTGAAAGTGCTTCGCATAGCTGATGATTGCGACCAGCGCCGTAGCGGTGACGGCCGCATACCCGGTATCTTCTCCGCCTTGAAGGACAGATCATTCCGGCGTTGCCAGGTCTTGATCTCGGCCTCAATCTCGTTCACCTGCCGGTAGAGCGCCTTGAGATGATCCATCAGGTGCAGCAACTGCTGCCGGAGCAATCCGGGCAATTCGTTGGATGGGTCTTCGATGATCTCTGATACGCGCTCGGCGAGATGCGCGATGCCTTGCGGAATGACGAGACGTGAGTATCCGGGCCATGACCCGGATACTCACGTCTCGTCGCCGCAGGCGGCGATCTCTAGGCGATCTCTAGGCGCTCTTCAGGTGGAGTCGCTGGTATGACGTTTCTTCGGGCATTGCGACACCCTATATGAGATAGGTGTTGCACTTCGCTTTTGACGTCTCTCCTATAAGACAAATCCCAAAACAAATAAACTTTATTTCTGGAAATATTCAATCTATTTACGTATCGTAGCCCCGTGATATTTACAGGGCGAAAACAAGTAAGTATCACGAAATAAAATATCAACTAGTCAGTTGATCTCTATTTGCGGCATAAGGACCCGCAGAAATCCCTTTGTTGGAAGTACCGGACAGTCGATCGATGACGCAAATCGGCTTGACGACGTAGCGCTGAATACCCGTTATTCGTTCAGCCCCCCTGAACTCGTATTGGAGTAAAAATGTTTTCTAAAAATTTGAGATTTTCATTAGTCGTACTGATAGCTACAGCAATCGGAGGTGCGAGCACAATCGCCTCGGCAGATCTTATCTCGGCCGCGGACCTCAATGCCAAAACAGATCAATTGATACTGCACACAACGCTCCCCGATTTTATGGCTGCGAGGGCGGCCAATCTTCTTGCTCCTGCACTTGACTGGTCTAGCGATGCATGTTCGTACTCGGCGGACCAACCGTTTAATTACAGCTTTGTGAACGCTTGCCTTCGGCACGACTTCGCCTATAGGAACTATAAGAAGCAGAACCGCTTCACCGATCAAGCTCGGTTAGCACTTGACGGCGTCTTTTCCTATGACCTTTCTGCAATCTGCGCAACAGAGACCAAGTCGACTCCGGAACTTCAATCTTGCTCGGTTCTCTCTACGGCATACGTGGCCGGTGTACGATTAGCAGGCGGCTTCCGCTAACGACGGTACGGCCAAAGTTTGACAGTTGAACGGACGGTGCTGGTCGCTCTACTGCACCGTCCTGCGCTTCTGCAATGACCCACCTATCAATGTTGGTTAACGAGTAACCGGGCGTGGTTCACAGGTCATCGGCACGGCACCCAACGTGTAGGATATCTGCCGATGTCCGTTATTAGCGCTAGCAATGTCCACGGGACCGCCAATGACGCCCGTTAATGGTGTTACCGCGGGTGTTATCGCGGGTGTTACCGCGGGTGTTATCGCGGGTGTTATCGCGGGTGTTATCGCGGCCGCCAGAGGTCGCGCCGTTCGCATTTTGCACGGTAGCAGTCAATCGCTCGAAGCGCTCCAGCGAAGTTCGCGTCATTTAATGGCAGACTTGAAGAAATACGGGAGGAGGTGACGCGCGTCGTCCGCTCCGATATCGATTATTCAATCGAAAGCGTCCCGGAGTTGGCAGAACTAGACCTGCGGCACCAGCATGGTGAACGCGCAGCCCGTCACAAAGTCTGGGCGGCGGCCTTCTCCAAAATCCTGCACCACTTGTGCGCCTCGCGCCGGTCCTGCATCGGCAGGTTCCAGCGCGGCTGCGTCGTATCCTTCACGTTCAGCGCGACTTGCCAGGCGCCCGGCGTGGCCGCCCCCGCAGCCTCCATCCGCGCTCCATGCAGGTCCGCAAAAATATACATGCCGACCTGGCCGCCTACCCTCACCTCGCACAATCGCTTGGCCGCCGCGAGCCGCACGCCGCCCCAATCCCGCTTGAGTTCGTGCGTCCAGTCGCCATCGTGGACATTCGGGGCGACCTCCTTCCACCGCAGCCAGAAATACACCGCAATGCTCACCACCACCAGCACCGCGAACATCGCAGCGCCAATCGCAACACTCACACCGTACGCCGCCGATAACACGTGAAACGACCAGACCGCACCGTAGATCACGGCAACCAGGACAACGAGCGCAACAATAATCGGCATCGATCAAAACCTTACAGGGCTGGTTATGTTATTGGGTCTTGTGCTTCTCGTTCCAGTCTTTCAGCGCCTGCAGCGTGTTTGCCACATGCTTGTCCGGCGACAGGCTCGTATATTCATAGATCACGGTACCGTCCGGCGCGATCACGTATGACACGCGATTAGCCATGGAACTGACCAGCGGCATGGTGGCATCGTATTGCTTGATGATCTTCGCATCGCCGTCGGCGGCGACCGGGAATTTACTCCGGCACTCGCTCACCGAAAACTTCTTCAAGGTGTCAATGTTGTCGTGCGACACACCAATCACCGTGGCGCCCAGGGCTTTGTATTCATCGACGGCATCAGCAAACTCATGCGCCTCGATCGTGCAACCCTTCGTGAACGCAGCCGGATAGAAGTACAGGACCACGGGCCCCTTCTTCAACTCGTCGGCGAGCGAGTACTCATAGACATTGCCGCCAAGCGACGCCTGCGCGGTGAACACCGGCGCGTGATCGCCGGGCTTTAGCGTTGCATAAGCCACCAGCGCATACACGGCAAGCGCTGCGCCCAGCGACACTCCCAGCATTCTCCCAGCAAACTTTCGCTTCATGAGACTCCTCTATTTGCGTGATACGCGCACATCTGGACAAACGGAACAACTCATTAACGCAGCAAACACGATCCCTACTCCACCCGATGCGCACCGAACCACGTGGCCGCCTCGAACTGCAGCTCGGCAAGCACAGCCGGGGTCAACACCTTGAAATCCACGCTTGAACCGATGCTCGAATCCAGCTCCGGCGCATCGCCTCTTTCCGCCGCCTGCGAGAGTCGCAACAGCGCACCGAGTGGACCTTGGCCATCGACGATCGCAGCGCACATTTCTTTCGATAACTTCAGCAAATCCATGATCTCGACCGGCGGCAAATCCACCACCACATGCACGAGCGAAAAGATGCCGGTCATGAAGGCGGCATCGGCGAATTCCTCACTCGATGGCCGCATGGCGCGCGCCGTCAGTTCCATGAAACGCGCGCGTGTCCCGACCAATTGCACCAGCGGGTCCGAACGCCACGGCAAGTGGCGGCCGTCCGCATAGAGCAGCAGCTGGGTCCAGCGCGAAATCTGCCGGGTACCGGTCGCGGCAATGGCCTCGCGCAACGACGACACCGGCCGGCTCAATTTGAACGCGCTTGAATTGGCCAGCCGCAGCAACTGCACGACCACGTTTGGATTGAGCTTTAACTCGGCCTCGAGTTCACTGAAATCAGGCTCGCCAGACAGCACGCCCAGAAGACGTAACAATGCCGTGCGCGACGGATTCGAGCGGCGCGTGACAAGCACTTGCGGACGGGCGAAGAAGTAACCCTGGAAGAGGTCGAAGCCGAGCTTGCGGGCTTCTTCAAAGTCCTGGTGCGTTTCGATCTTTTCCGCGATCAGCGTCTTGCCATGTTGCTTGAGCGTTGCCGCGAGTCCAGGCAGATCGGCGCGCCGGCTGGCAAGGAAGTCGACCTTCACGTAATCCACGTAAGGCAACGCTTCGTGCAGGGGTTCCGTGAGCGACACGACGTCGTCTAGTGCGAACTGGAAGCCAGCCGCGCGCAACTGGGCGCAGCGCTTGAAAAGCTTGGCGTCGAAGGTGACGGTTTCCAGAATCTCGAGCACGAAACGCTCGGGCGGCATGATGTGGACAATGTCGTCGAACAGCAGGTCGCGGTTCATGTTCACGAAGCCGCGGTGATCGCCAAGCACCGCCGACAAACCGATCTCGCCGACCGTTCGCGCGACAACGTGGGCAGTGGCCTGCACGTCGTCGAAAATGCGCGCACGGTTATCCGGACTGTCGCGAAAAAGCAGTTCGTATGCATGCAGCGCACCGTTGCGATCGATGATCGGCTGGCGGCCGAGATAGACACTTTCCGGCTCGCGAAGAACGGGCGCGGCAAGCTTTGCCTCGCCCTTGGGCGCCGCCGCGGGACTGTCCGCGGCGTTGTGCGCAGCGCGCCGGGTCAAGTTCCGATCAACCGGCGGCATGAATGGACCTGCTGAGTTGATGCGAAACCGCGGGCTCAATGCAATGGGCGGCCGTCACCCAGACCTCGCACGACACAATGCGTGCGCTCGGCGCGTTCAATACGCCTGGCTTCAGGGCCGGCTCCGGCAATCGGCTTGGGGACGCGATCATGGCGTGCAGCAATGGAACGGGGTTGACTGAATGGCAACCAGACAGCGGTTAGCTCAAACGATTGGCCTGAGAGGTTGGCTTAAGGGCTAGCACAAGGGTTTAACTTACAAACCAGTGCTCAGATAGCGGCCAGACGATAGCGCAACACCACTTTCGACGGACCAACTGACCGGTTCACGATTTGTAACTATCAAGCCGCACTCTACCCCAAATCGTGATGTCGACAAATTGCGTGAAACCCGCCGGGGCCGTGGCTCTCGGGCGCTACGCTATTCCTCTAAAGAATTTCGGGGCATAACCGTTAACTTGCAAAGAACGCGTCCGAGTCGCGGTTACCGGATATTGCGCTGGCTCACGCCCGCATCGACGGAACATCGACAGCCGATGCGCGATGCAGCGCGCTTGGCCGGACAGCGAGCGCCGCGCCCCTACCGGCCCGGCGCGCAATCAGACAGGCTATAAACCGAAACATGCCAGTAAAACGGATCACCGCCCAGCGCTTGAATGCATGGATCGCCCTAGCCGGCCAAACCAGCGTCGCCGTGCGCGCGACTGTCAGGACGTTGATCGCGACCACGTTGCCCAACTGCATCGTCAGGTTCGCTACAGTGGAAGCAACGCCTGCGCCCGTGCTGGCTACGGGTAGTCACGACTCTCTGCCGCTCACCCACCCAGGATCGATATCGCACAGTGCTCGGGGGACCAAAACGGGACGGCCCGTCCCAGCTTCGGCTTCGCCCGCGCCGCTTCACCTGTTGCATCCGGCTGCGGTGAATGAGCCTGAGCGCGCGCCAAGCGTCGCCACGGAAGCCACCCTCGCCGCGGTCGATTTCGTGGCGCAAGTGGATGCGTCGCTGCGGTTTTGCTATGTATCGGCGGGGAGCATCGAGTTCCTGGGTTATCACCGCGACTACCTGAGCTCGCTCACGTTGCACGAACTGGTGCCTTCGCATGAAATCGATGAACTCGACGCGCTTGTCGCGCGCGCGCAACAAAGCGGCAAGTTGGAGACCGCGACGCTGCATCTGCTGAAATCCTTGACCACGCCGATCCTCGTCGAACTGCGGATCGTCGCAACGCACACGCCGGATCTGCCCGGCTTCGCGCTCGCCGCTTTTGAGGTTTCGCAGTGGCGCGACCGCGAAGCTGCCCTACGGCACGCGCTGAATCATGATTCACTGACCGGACTCGAGAACCTGACAGCGCTGAAAAGCGCGCTCGATGCCGCCCAGGCCGAGGCCATTCACACGCACACGCATGCGGCGTTGCTGCTGGTGGATATCGACGACTTCCAGCGCATCAATCGCGCACTCGGCTACGACGCTGGCGACGACATGCTGCGCGAGACGGCTCGCCGCATCCAGCATGCAGCACGCGCCGGCGAGCGTGTGACGCGCGTGGCAAGCGACGAATTCGCCGTGCTGTTCTCGGCCGGCACCTCGGCTGAAGCGGCCACGGCGGCCGAGGATGTCGCGCGGCGGGTGTTGAGCGCGATCGCACAGCCTTACCGGTACCGCGGACAACATACGCATTTGTCGGCGAGCATAGGCGCCGCCATCTTTCCCGACGAAATCGAGCAAGATAGCAGCAGCCTGCTGCGCATGGCCGACCACGCACTGGCGCAGGCGAAGACCTCGGGCGGCAATATTGTCGTGTTCCACGTTCCCGACGACGACCCCCGCAACGCCGAGCGCCTGAACCTGGAAGCCGATCTTTACGAAGGCGTGCGCAACGGCGAGTTTTCGCTGCACTTCCAGCCAATCACGCAAAGCCGCGGCGGCGGCGTGGTCGGCGTCGAAGCGCTGATCCGCTGGCAGCATCCGGTGCACGGCCTCGTTCCCCCGACAGCTTTCATTCCGCTCGCGGAATCGATCGGCTTGATCAACTATCTTGGCAACTGGGTGCTCAAGGCCGCGTGCATGCAATTGGTGCAGTGGGACAGCGAAGGCTTCGTGCTGGACTACGTCTCGGTAAACGTCTCGCCGCAGCAATTCCGCGACAAGCGTTTCACGCAAAATGTGAAAGAGGCGCTGCAACTGACCGGCCTCGATCCGAGCCGGCTCGTGTTCGAAATCACGGAAAGCCTGCTGATGCATGATCCGGAAGAAGCTACCCGCCTGCTCGAAACGCTGGCGGCGCTTGGCATTGCGTTCGCCGTCGACGACTTCGGCACCGGCTATTCCAGCCTGTCCTACCTGCAGCGCTTCCCGCTGTCGAAGCTGAAGATCGATCGCAGCTTCATCGAAAACCTGCTGACCTCGCGCAACAACCAGGCAATTGTGGCCGCGGTCGTGGGCCTGGCAAAATCGCTGGGGCTCGAACTCGTGGCGGAAGGCGTGGAAACACAGGCGCAGCGCGAACTGTTGATCGAGATGGGCTGTGACCAGATCCAGGGATGGCTGATCAGCAAAGCCCTTCCCGCCGGCGACCTGATGCGTTGCTTTCAGGATAAAACGCTCTTTCTCCAGGCGCCTTTATAAGATACCGTCACGTTTTTGTGTCGGCGCAGGCCAAGGACGGGCGCTATTGCAGCGTTTCATTGATGGTCTGCTGTAAAGCTTCCGTGTGAGCGCGCCGTTATAGGGTTTATGCAGAATTTGTGCGGGCTTTTTTCCGCGCATTACACTTCGACCCAGGTTGACGATTCAAGCCGTTCCGGGCACCCGGTCCGGAACGTGTAAGGCATTCACACAATCGCATGGCAAGCAATTCCAAAGCCGAATTACTGGACAAGCTGTGGGGGCGCATGAGCGAGCGCGGAGACTTTCCGATGCTCTCCCAGGCTCTCCGCACTACTGTGTCCGCAATGAGCGACGACGACCTGGACTTTACCGCCCTGGTCCAGGTCGTTCTGTCCGACTTCGGCCTCACGCAGAAGGTGTTGCGCCTCGCCAACTCCGCGATGTACATCTCGTTCGGCGGCAACATCACCACCGTGACGCGCGCGCTGATGGTGCTCGGCATGGACGCGGTCGGCCATCTTGTGGTCGGGCTGAAACTGGTCGATCACTTTCATCAAAGTGCGCCACGGCGCATTGACGCCAAGCTCGAACTGAATCGCACGCTGCTCTCAGGCACCGTTGCGCGGCAAGTGACCGAGCACAGTGAGTTCCGCGCGTCGGAAGAGGCGGTCGTCTGCACGCTGATGCGTCAGATTGGCAAGCTGCTGGTGGCGTTCTATCTCGAGACCGAGTGGGATCAGTTGCGCCGCAAGGCCACGGCCGAGCAGATCAGCGACAGCCTCGCATGCAGCATGTTGCTCGGCGTCACCTTCGAGGAAATCGGCATGGAAGCCGCGGACCGCTGGCGCCTGCCGGAGACCATCCGCACCGGCATGCTGACCCGCGACCCGCTCGCCCCGATCGATGAAACAACGCCGCGCCATGTGCGCTGGCTGCAGGCCGTCACCAACTACTCCACCGAAGTTGCCGATGCCCTCACCGCGCAGCATGTCGACGAGACGCATCGTGAGTCGTCGCTGGTGGACATCGCGAACCGCTACAGCCGCGTGTTGCTGACCGACGCTTCCACGCTCGCCGCGATGAGTCTCGCGCTCGCGAACGAGGACTCGAACGACGGCGTGATGCGGGAGATCGTGGAACTGCGCGCGGACGCCGATGCCATCGCGCGCGCGGGGTTATCGGCGGAAGCGCGGATTGCTGCGGGGCTTGAGGACTTGCGCTCGCTGCCGTCAAAGAACGCGCTGAGCGCCGTGCTTGCGCTGGCGTCGGAAGCGGTGCTCGCCGGGCTCGCGTTTTCACGCACGGTGGTGTTCGTGCGCCAATCCAACAACGAGTTCCACGCGCGGCTCGGACTTGGGGCGGGTGTGGAGAGCCTGTTGCCGTCGCTGACGTTTCCCGCCGCGTTCGAGCCTGATGTGTTCCACCTGGCGATCTCGAACCCGGTCGGGATCTTTATCGAGAATGCTCGCGATCCACGGATCGAAGCCCGCTTGCCGCGCTGGTTCAAACCATCATTCGGCGACGCCCACGCGTTCGTCCTGCTACCCGTGAAGGCGAACGGGTCGACCGTCGCCATGCTTTATGGCGACTGGACGCAAGCGCAGAACGTACGCAAGATCACGCAGCCGGAAATGGCCGCGCTGAATGAACTCATGCGGGAACTGAGTCGTTTTTTTTCTAATGCGGACTGGAAGGAAGTGGAGTTGCTTTAGCGTTTTCGTGCTTCAACGGGTGCGTAGCCGGTTCGTGACCCCAAGGTCACGAACCGGCTACGGGACCGCGAGTTGCGGGTCCCGACGCTCGTTCTCACTCACGCCAGAGTATGGCCACCGCCTGATCGCCGTACTCCACGATGTACCCGCCATGCTCGCGCTGCCATTCACGCGCGGCGCCAGCACCTGCAAACCACACCTTCTCGTAGTCGCCGAAAGCGCCCGCATCGAATCGGTATCGATCGATAACGGCCGGTTCTCGCGTATCAAGCACCGGCTTGCAAGCGTCCCAGCCGACATGACCCAACTCCACCGCCAGCATGTTCAATATGTGCTTGAGCTGAACCTCAGTGCGCGTTTTGTGCAGCTGCGCGAGCGTCTCGGCGCGGGTTACGCCCGCTGCGAGCAGGCGGCGCACGACGGGCATCGCCGTGCTCGTATTGTCCGCGTGAGCGCGACGAAGCAGCCGGCGCGCGTGGCGTCGAAGAAATTCGGTATTGGTGAGATCGGAATTGGCAAAGCTGGGACAGGATGTTGACCACATGACGTTTCTCCTTGTTGCGCCGTTCTCGCTGCGGCTAAAGGTTTAACGTTGCGGTTTATCCAGATGAAGAGATAACGCGTGACAGGTGTTTTCACTTTCGCGAGACCGGGCGCCCTGCCGCGCCCGTCGCGAATTCTAGAACAAAGGCTTGCGGTTCAGCAAGCCTGCATTCGTCGATTGGCATGCATACCGCGTTACGTCACGCCAGCTGAAACTTGCCAACCAGTTGTTTCAACGCATGCGCCTGATCGTCCAGCGACTGCGCCGCGGCCGCCGCTTGCTCGACCAGCGCCGCGTTCTGCTGCGTGCCCGCGTCCATTTGCGTCACGGCGAGATTGATTTCCTCGATGCCGCTGCTCTGCTCCGCCGACGCCGCGGAAATCTCACCCATGATGTCCGTCACCCGCTTGACCGCCTTTACGACCTCTTCCATGGTCGCGCCGGCTTCGTGAGCGAAGGTCGAGCCATCGGAAACACGCGCCACCGATGCGTGGATCAAGCCCTTGATTTCCTTCGCCGCCGCCGACGACCGTTGCGCGAGGTTCCGCACTTCCCCGGCGACGACCGCGAAGCCACGCCCCTCTTCGCCGGCCCGTGCCGCTTCAACCGCTGCATTGAGCGCGAGGATGTTCGTCTGGAACGCGATGCCTTCGATCACCCCGATGATGTCGCCAATACTCTTCGCGCTTGCATTGATCTGCTCCATCGTCGCCACCACGCGCCCGACCACCACGCCGCCCTTCTCAGCAATCTCGGATGCGTTGTGAGCCAGCGAACTCGCCTGCTTCGCGTTCTCGGCGTTCTGGCGTACGGTGGACGTCAACTCCTCCATGCTCGACGCCGTCTTTTCCAGCGCGACGGCCTGTTGCTCCGTACGCTGCGACAAGTCCACGTTGCCCTGCGAGATTTCGCCGGACGCCGAGGCGATCGCCTCGGCGCTGGCCGCGATTTCGCCGACCGTCGTCGATAAATCCTTCTGCATGCCGGAAAGCGCGTGCAGCATGCTGGTGTTGTCGCGTTTGGCGATCGAGATGAGGTTCGACAGGTCGCCCGCCGCGATCCTCCTCGCAATTTCCATTGCATAGACTGGTTCGCCACCGAGCTGCTTCGCGAGCCGCCGCACGACCCATTCGCTTACCGCGAACGCCAGCACGATCAGCACGAGCGTCAACAGGGCGACCATCACAAACGATTCGTGATAGATGGACGCCGCCGAGTCGATAGTCGCCTTGGCTGCCGCGCCACGCTGTTCAATGAGCGTATTCACGAGCTTTTCCAGCTTGGCTGTTGCCACCAGCAGCGAGACGTCCATGATTCCGACCTGCCAGTTCATCTGCGACAGGTCGAGCGGTTGTTCCTTCACCAGTTTGACGAAGGCGCGCAGGTCGGTGCTCCATGCGCCAACGGCCGTCGCCAGGCGCTTCTGGTCGCCCGTGGGGTCCGCGTAGCTTTGCAGGTTACGTTGCTCGCGGCCGATATCGGCGAGCGCATGTTCGACGTCCGCGCCGAGTTCGTCGCGCTCCTTCGCGGTGGTCGCGGTGAGCAGCATCTTTTGCGAGCGGCTCGCGCGCAGCACGGCGCTGCGCAGTTCTTCAACGTTCCGGCTGGCGACATACCCCTCGCGATAAATTGATTCCGTCGAACCGTTGAGACGGCTGATCTGCGTCAGCGCGATGACGCCAATCACCAACGAGCCAACCAGCAGCAACGCGAACGCGAGACGCAGCGACGCCTTGACAGACAACGAATGGCGGCTCGTGCCGGCGATCTTGGCCATCGCCCGGGCGGCGGCCTTGGCGCCGCCGTCGGGAATAAATTGAGCGCCAGGATTACCCCGCAGCGAAAAAGGTTTCATCTATTGAATTCCCCAGTTTTGATTGGCATCGCACGGCCTGCTTCTTGGGCGGGGCGCACGGCTACATCAATGGTCTACGGCGAAAAACGGCGCTTCTTTAGACGAGTTTCCCCCGCCCGTCGCAAACTTATGTCTGTCTCACCAAAAGCGGGCGTGCGCGCGCCAGGCGGGGGCAAACTGCTGTCCGTTTCGCGACAAACTTTGGCCGGACAATGCGTAGAGGACACATTAAAATTATTGCCAGACGGCGCATCCTTGCATTTCTGACGCGCTTCTGACCGACCACGAAATACGACGAGAGACAACTTCCAGCCATCATCATGCAGACAAGTATCGATAAAGGCGCGCTCGGCGCCGCACCCGCCTTGAGCCCTGCCGTTTCGCGCACAGCCTTCTCCGTGCTCGGCGCGATCAGTTTTGCGCATTTGCTCAACGACATGATTCAGTCGCTGATCCTTGCCATCTACCCGATGTTCAAAAGCGAGTTTTCGTTGTCGTTCGGGCAGATCGGCTTGATTACGCTGACTTACCAGATCACGGCGTCGCTGCTGCAGCCGCTGGTCGGCTTATATACCGACAAACATCCGAAACCGTATTCGCTGCCGGTCGGCATGGGTTTTACGCTGTGCGGCTTGCTGCTGATGTCGATGGCCGGAAGCTTTCCGGTATTGCTGGTAGCCGCGGCCCTCGTCGGGTGCGGATCGTCAATTTTCCATCCCGAGTCTTCGCGAGTGGCGCGCATGGCATCGGGCGGGCGCCACGGGCTTGCGCAGTCGGTGTTCCAGGTCGGCGGCAATGCGGGCAGTTCCCTCGGGCCTCTTCTGGCCGCATTGGTCGTGATGCCGCATGGGCAACGCAGCATTGCGTGGTTCTCGGCGGCGGCACTCCTCGCCATCGTCGTGCTGGCAAACATTGGCCGCTGGTACCAACGTCACCCGGCGGTGAAGAAGGCACGTGCCTCGGCCGCGGTGTCGGCATTGCCGCGCAATAAAGTCATGCTCGCCATGACGGTCCTGATGCTGCTCGTATTTTCTAAATACTTCTATCTGGCGAGCATCAGCAGCTACTTCACGTTTTACCTGATCAGCAAGTTTCATTTGCCGGTGGAAACCGCGCAGGTGCACTTGTTCTGGTTCCTCGCGGCAGTGGCGGTGGGTACGATCGTGGGCGGTCCCGTAGGCGACAGGATCGGCCGTAAGGTTGTCATCTGGGTGTCCATCCTGGGCGTTGCGCCGTTCACCCTGATGCTGCCGTTTGCAAACCTGTTCTGGACCGGCGTGTTGTCAGTGGTGATCGGACTGATTCTGGCTTCCGCGTTCTCGGCCATTCTGGTTTATGCAACCGAGCTGATTCCCGGCAAGGTCGGCATGGTAGCGGGATTGTTTTTCGGCTTTGCTTTCGGCATGGGCGGCATCGGCGCGGCAGTGCTTGGCCATCTGGCTGACGCGACGAGCATCGATTATGTCTATAAGGTTTGTTCGTTCCTGCCGCTGATCGGAATCCTGACGATCCTGCTGCCAAATACCCGGGATGCGAAGGAAAAAACGGTGACGGCTAAAGCGTGATGATCACGGTCATGTGAGCAGAACACACATACGACCGACGAACAGACAACTCTAAAACGAGTTTTCGTGTCGACGTTCCAGGCGCCCCACAAGGTTGTCACTTGACAACCTTGTGGGGCGCCTCCAATATGGGGCTTACGATGACTCGATCACAGCATCAGAAGAAGGAAATTGAAGAAGCATTGCAGCACGCGCAAACGCATGGCTGGCGCGTCGAACAAGGAGGAAGCCATGCGTGGGGACGGATTTATTGCCCCTACAACGCAGCCGAGTGCCGCTGCGGCGAATTCTGTATTACCAGTGTGTGGAGTACGCCGAAGAATGCGGTGAATCATGCGCGAGCCATCAAGCGCGTGGTCGACAACTGCACGTTTCAGTCAGACAAAGTTTCCGGACAATCAACGGTCTCAAGCAAGGCAACGCCATGGAATACACGTTCACATTGAAGTACCGGTTATCGGAAAGCGACTGCGATCACGAAGCGTTGATCGGACGTCTCGGTGCCGCAGGATGCGACGACGCGTTGATCGGCGTGGGTCAGCCAGGCCGGATTGCACTGGCATTTACGCGGGAAGCAGACAGCGCGCAAACGGCATTGATGAGCGCCTTGAAGGATGTCAAGTCGGCTGTTCCGTCGGCCGCGCTCGTTGAAGCGTCACCGGATTTTGTCGGCCTGACCGACGTCGCCGACGCAATCGGCGTAACGCGGCAGAACATGCGCAAGTTAATGCTCGCGAACGCGGATACCTTTCCATCGCCGGTGCACGAGGGCAGCACCGCAATATGGCATCTGGCGGAAGTCATGGACTGGCTCAAGGCCAAAGGCACCTACCAGCTTGAGCAGGCGGTTCACGAAATCGCGGAGACAACCATGCAAGTCAATCTCACGAAAGAGGCGCAGCGGCTTACGCCCCGGGCGGAGCGTGAGTTGCGCACTTTGGTGAAGTAAAAAAAGATCGGTTACTGCCGCGCCAAGGCCTCTTTCACCTGCACCAGCGCCCCTGCATCTTCGATCATTGGAAGATCGCCGGGGTCGCGCCCTTCGGCCAACGCAGCAATCGCACGCCGTAGTACCTTTCCCGAACGAGTCTTCGGCAGCATGGCCACGAAGTGGACTCTGGCGGGACGGGCGATCGCACCCAAATGCGCATCCACGCTCCGACAAAGTTCGGCTTCAAGCGCTTCGCGCACGCCCTCGGCTTCCAATGCCCGAGCATCACGTAATACGACGAAGGCCAGTGCAACTTGTCCTTTTACCGAATCGGCCACGCCCACCACCGCCACCTCAGCCACGGCCACGTGAGTGCTTAACGCCTCTTCTATCTCACGCGTACCCAGCCGATGCCCTGCCACGTTGATCACGTCGTCGGTGCGTCCCAGAATGGTGACGTAACCCTCTTCGTCGGTCACGCCCCAGTCGAAGGTCGAATACAGGTGCTGCCCCGGCACGCTTTCCCAGTACGTCTTGATGAAGCGCGAATCGTCGCCCCATACCGTCTGCATGCAACCCGGCGGCAACGGATAATCGAGCGTGATCACGCCCTTCTCACCCGGCGCACAGATTTCACCCGTCGCCTCGTTTCGCACAGTCAATGCAAAGCCCATCGACGGTACACCCGGCGATCCGAGCTTCGGCGGCAAAGCTTCAATACCGCGAGGAATCGCGATCATCGGCCAGCCAGTTTCGGTCTGCCAATAGTTATCGATCACCGGCTTTTTCAGCGCGCCCTGAATCCACTGTGCCGTGGGTTCGTCCAGCGGTTCGCCCGCCAGGAACAACGTGCGCAGACTCGATAAATCCGCCTGCTCCATCAGCTTCGGGTCCTGCTTCTTGAGCACGCGCAACGCGGTCGGCGCGGTGAACATCAGGTTGACCTTGTGCTGCTCGATGATCCGCCACCAGATGCCGCCATCAGGGCGGATCGGCGTGCCTTCGTACATGAGCGTTGTCAGGCCGGCAATCAGCGGCGCATAGATGATGTAGCTGTGCCCGACCACCCAGCCCACGTCCGACGCGGTCCACATGGTGTCGCCAGGCTTGCCCTGGAAGATATGTTCCATCGATGCCGCCATCGCCACCGCGTACCCGCCCACGTCACGTTGCACGCCCTTTGGCTTGCCGGTCGTCCCAGACGTGTAGAGCACATAAGAGGGCTCGTTCGATTCAAGCCAGACACACGGGACATGGGCGTCGAAGAACTGTTCACGCAACGGCTCGTAGGAAACGAGATACGGCGCCTGCAATCTTTGCGGCGCGAGCTGGCGGTCGATCAACAGTACCTTCGGCACCTTATGCGTGGCGCGTGCCAGCGCTTCGTCCACGAGTGGCGTGTAATCGATCACCTTGCCCGCCCGCGCACCGGCGTCGGCGGTGACGATCAGCACGGGCGTGGCGTCATCAATGCGCGCCGCCAGGCTCGGGGCTGCGAAGCCGCCGAACACGACCGAATGAACTGCGCCGAGCCGCGCGCAGGCCAGCATCGCAAACAGGGCTTCCGGAATCATCGGCAAATAGATCAGGACACGCTCGCCCTGTTTCACGCCGAGCGAGCGCATGACCGCGGCCATGCGGTTCACTTCGGCATGCAGCTCGGCGTAGGTGTAGCGCCGCTCGATGCCCGTTTCCGTCGATACATACACCAGCGCATTTTGCTGAGCGCGGGCGGCGAGATGCCGGTCGACGGCGTTGTAGCAGAGATTGGTCTTGCCGCCGACAAACCAGCGCGCGAACGGTGGATTACTGCGATCAAGCACCTGCTCGAACGGCGTTTCCCAATGGATGCGCCGCGCCTGTTCGCCCCAGAAAGATTCCGGATCTTCGATCGAACGGCGATGAGCTTCACGATAAGTCGGCATTCGAACCCCTGTCTGAACCCTGTCCGGTAGCGGAACGCCACGCCTGGATCAGCTCCAGGCGCGGGCGAATTGCTCCTGAGCATAGTTCAGGCCGTGGTGCGCTGCTAGAGAGGGACGGCCCTGAGTCGTCCGCCGGGAGACCGCTTCTGCAACGTCGCCGGTCATCGTTCAAACAAAGGCCGCGATGCGCTGCTACGGCATCTGCAAGCGTGGTTTATCGGTTGATCGGGATTTTTCCAGATCGCTTGCCGAATGCTTGAGCAGCACCGGCGCGAGTTCGCCGGCCACCCGCATGCTGGACACCACGACCATTCGCACGCCGCTGCCCTGCGTTGCGTCGCGCACGGCTTCCCGCGTCGACGCCCGCGCTTCTATCCTCGGCTCGATCACAATAAACCCGCGGCAAAAAAGGGCGAGCGTTTCACGGTGGGAACGCAGCCACGCGCTGCGGAGGTGCTTGTCGTCGGCGGTTTCATCGGCGTCATGTTCCGACACGATCACAAACGGCGTCTTCAACGATAACAACCGCTGCATCTCGGCGCCCCAGCCGAACGCATAGCCCGGCTGCACTGCGCGTCGACGCAAGCGCACGAGCGGGAAGCGGCCGGCATCGTGCATGCGCTGGTCGGGAATATTGAACGCGTCGGACGCGTCTATCACGGCGGCGGGACTGACGGACGTGGCCAAGGGTGATGGGGTAGCAATCACAGCGGTCTCGTACTCCAGAAATTCATGGCTAATGCAAGGTTGGTGACTATCGGACGACGTGAAAACCGGGGTTGCCGGGGCTGCGTGGCGATACCGCTGGTGGGCTGCGTTGCTTCGGCTAGCCATGCGCGGCGCGTGGTCTCGATCATCCGTGCGGCGCTCGCGGAGATTGCGCGCTGTGCCCGGCTGGAGTCGGGCGTCGTTTCGGTCATGTGGACCTCCTGTCGTCGCGAACATTGTAATTGCGAATCATTCGCAATTACAAGAGCGATTTTTGAGGAGCGAGTCAGGAGGAGAGGCAGGTTATGTAGCGGAACTGGAGGCGGCAGCGGGAGAAAGATGGCACTCACCCGCCCCACCGCGGCGATATTCGCGTATGAGGATGCAGCGCTTTAGCGTGCATTCCGGCGCACGGGAGGAGGCGCCGCCGCGCCCATAGGCGAAAGTCTAGAGCGTCGCGAAAGCGGCGTTCAGGAAGGAAGCAGTACGTCGTCCTTGGAATCCCACGCGGACAAAAACCGCCGCAAGATCCCCGATGAATAGGTCCCGCCCAGCGCGTGCAGGAATTCAAGGAAGGACTCAGGCGCGTCGGAATCGGCAGTATCCGAGACCGTGCGCACAACCGCGCATGCAACACCGTGCTCGAAACACACTTGCGCGAGCGCCGCGCCCTCCATCTCGACGGCCAGCGCATCGGGCAACGCTGCGCGCAGCGCATCCACCTCGTCGTGACTGGAAACAAACCGGTCGCCGCTCACGATCAGCCCACGATGCAACTGCGGCGGGTGAACGCCAAACCGCGCCTCTAACGCAGCGTGGTCATCGGCGAGAAAGGCTCCGCATGCGTCTGCCAGCGCCGCATTCAGCGTGGCATCGCCGGGAAAGCGCGCCATGCCCAGCAACGGCACTTCAAAGCGCGGAAATAACGGCGACGCGTCGATATCGTGCTGCATCAGTATTTCGCCGATCACGATGTCGCCCACGCGGACGTCTTTCCGGACGCCGCCGGCCACGCCGGTGAACACGATATCAGTCACGCCGAACACGTGGATCAACGCGCTCGCGGTCGCGGCCGCAGCCACCTTTCCGACGCGCGCGAGCGTCACCACGCACGGCACCCCATGTGCGATGCCGACGTGGTACTCGCGCCGGCCGATGATTTGCGTACGCACGTCACCGCCCGCGTGCATCGATTCGATCAGGTCGCCCAGTTCCTGCGGCAACGCGGCCATGATGCCGAGACGGCTCACGCTCGCAGTCATTCCACCGCCTGCAGTTTCGCCACCGCCAGCGCGAGCCACTTCTCGCCGTGGCGCTTGAAGCGGACTTGAGCACGGGCATCGGCGCCCGCTCCTTCAAGCCCGATCACCGTGCCTTCGCCAAACTTGTTGTGAAACACGGCTTGACCGACCTTGAAACCGGTATCGGCGGCGCGCTGGCTGTTGGCAAAAGCCGGCAATGGCTTGCCGGCATCGGGATCGGCGTATGCAGCGCGTTCCTTGTCGGGCCGTGCGAACCAGTCGCGGCCCCAGCCGGCGTTATCCGACCGGCCGCCCCAGCGCGCGCCCGCCTCGACCTTCGGTGTCAGCCACTTGAGCGAGCCTTCCGGGAGTTCATCGAAGAAACGGGAACGAATGTTGTAGCGCGTCTGGCCATGCAACATCCGGCTCTGTGCAAACGACAGATACAGCCGCTCCTTCGCCCGCGTGATCGCTACGTAGGCCAGCCGGCGTTCCTCTTCGAGTCCGTCACTTTCCTGCGCGCTGTTCTCGTGCGGGAATAGGCCCTCCTCCAAGCCCGTGATGAAAACCGCCATGAATTCAAGGCCCTTGGCGGCGTGTACCGTCATCAGTTGCACGGCGTCCTGACCGGCTTGCGCCTGGTTATCGCCGGCTTCGAGCGATGCGTGCGAGAGGAACCCGGCCAGCGGCGTCATGGTGTCGGGATTTTGGGCAGGATCGGCGGGGCTCTCCGGGTCGAGCACGTCGACGGACGGATCATCGGTCGCCAAGCCGATTTCCGGCGCGTTCGTCGCGCCCGGACGAAGCGGAATGGAGCGCGCGGGGGTATCGAGCCCGTAGCCCTCCTCCTGCACGAACGCCGCTGCGGCGTTCACCACTTCCTGCAAGTTCTCCAGCCGGTCCTGACCTTCGCGCTCGTTCTCGTAATGCGTGGCGAGACCGCTTGCGCGAACCACGTATTCCACGGTTTCGGGCAGGCTCATCTGCTGCGTTTCGGCCCGCATCTTGGCGATCAGTTGCGCAAACGCGCCGATGCTCGAACCCGCCTTGCCCATCACATAGGGAACAGCGGCAGCCATCGAACAGTTGTAGAGGCGCGCGGCATCGGCCAGTTGCTCGATCGACCTTGCGCCGATCCCGCGTGTCGGAAAATTCACGACGCGAGCGAACGCGGTGTCGTCGTTCGGGTTGTCAATCAGGCGCAGATACGCCAGCGCGTGCTTCACTTCCTGGCGCTCGAAGAACCGCAAGCCGCCATACACACGGTACGCAATGCCCGCGTTCACCAGCGTGTGTTCAATGGTCCGCGACTGCGCGTTGCTTCTATACAGGATGGCGATTTCGCCGCGCGCCGAGCCGGCATGGATCATCGCCTTGATCTCCTCGACGATCCACGCCGCCTCCTGCGTATCGGTCGCGGCCTCGTACACGCGCACGGGTTCGCCGTGACCGGCGTCGGTGCGAAGATTCTTGCCGAGGCGCCGCGAGTTCTTGGCGATCAGGAAGTTGGCGGTATCGAGAATATGACCGTGCGAGCGATAGTTCTGCTCCAGCTTGATCATGTTGCGCACGTGGTACTCACGCTCGAAGTCGTGCATGTTGCCGACGTTCGCGCCACGGAACGCGTAGATGGACTGATCGTCGTCGCCGACCGCGAAGATGGCGTTGTGCTCTCCGGCCAGCATCTTCAGCCACGCGTATTGCAGCTTGTTCGTGTCCTGGAACTCATCGACCAGGATGTTGCGAAAGCGCGCCTGATAGTGCGCGCGCAGGGGCGGATTGTGGGCAAGCAGTTCGTAGCAACGCAGCAGCAGCTCCGGGAAATCGACGACGCCCTCGCGTTGGCATTGCTGCTCGTAGGCCGCGTACAGTTCGACGAACTTCATGTTGAAGGAATCGGTCGCGTCGACGTCTTTTGGGCGCAGGCCTTGTTCCTTGGCGTTGTTGATGAAGTACTGGAGATTTTTAGCCGGATATTTCTCGTCGTCGATATTCAGGCCCTTCATCAGTCGTTTGATCGCCGATAACTGGTCCGATGTATCGAGGATCTGGAACGTCTGCGGCAGGCCCGCGTCGCGAAAATGTGCGCGCAGCATGCGGTTGCACAGGCCGTGGAAGGTGCCGATCCACATGCCGCGGGTGTCGATGGGCATCATCGCGGTCAGGCGCGCCATCATTTCCTTGGCGGCCTTGTTCGTGAAGGTGACGGCAAGAATGGTCGGGGGCGACGCGAATCCCTGCTGGATCAGCCAGGCGATACGCGTGATCAGTACGCGCGTCTTGCCGCTGCCCGCGCCCGCGAGAATAAGCGCCGGCTCGTTCGGCAGCGTGACGGCGGCGAGTTGTTCAGGGTTCAGATTGGCGAGCAGATCGGGCATGAGGGGAGTTTTCCGGTGGGACGGGTATTATAAATCGGAGGGGCGGTGGCCGTTGGCAGTTGGGTTTTGGACGCCCTCGCTCGCCCGGCTTCCCGGCACCCACCCGAACCCGAAGCACAACCCCGAGTGCGAATGAAGAACCTTCGCGCCGGCCCCACCCTGTCTACGCCTTATAATTCCCCGACCCCCGCTTCTTTTACGCATTTTTCGGCAGATTCCACCCCATGAGTGACAACACGAGTGACAACACGCTTGCGAAGAGTTTCGAGCCCCAGAACATCGAGTCCCATTGGGGCCCGGAATGGGAAAAGCGCGGCTACGCTGCGCCGACCCTGATCGAAGGCCGAAAAGATTTCTCGATCCAACTCCCGCCGCCGAACGTCACCGGCACGCTGCACATGGGTCACGCGTTCAACCAGACCATCATGGACAGCCTCACCCGCTACCACCGCATGCTCGGCGAAAACACGCTGTGGCTGCCTGGAACGGATCACGCAGGGATCGCCACGCAGATCGTGGTGGAGCGGCAACTCGATGCGCAAGGCGTATCGCGCCATGATCTCGGCCGCGAAGAATTCCTGAAACGCGTCTGGGAATGGAAGCAACAATCCGGCTCGACCATCACGGGTCAGGTGCGCCGCCTGGGCGCGTCCATTGACTGGTCGCGCGAATATTTCACGATGGACGACAAGATGTCGCCCGTCGTGCAGGACGTGTTCGTCACGCTGTACAAGCAAGGCCTGATCTATCGCGGCAAACGGCTCGTCAACTGGGACCCGGTACTCGGCACCGCCGTCTCGGACCTGGAAGTCGCGAGCGAAGAAGAAGCAGGCAGCCTGTGGCACATCCAGTATCCGCTGCCGGACGGCTCCGGCCACGTGACAGTCGCCACCACGCGCCCGGAAACCATGCTCGGCGACACCGCCGTGATGGTCCATCCGGAGGACGAGCGCTACGCGCACCTGATCGGCAAGACGGTCATGCTGCCGTTGTCGAACCGGGAAATCCCGGTGATCGCGGACGACTACGTGGATCGCGCGTTCGGCACCGGCGTGGTCAAGGTCACGCCCGCGCACGACTTCAACGACTATCAGGTCGGCCTGCGCCACAAGTTGCCGATGATCGAGATCCTCACGCTCGACGCAAAAATCAATGACAACGCGCCGGAAAAGTATCGCGGGATGGATCGCTTTGTCGCACGCAAGCAGGTCGTGGCCGACCTGGACGCGCTCGGCCTGCTGGAATCGGTCAAGCCGCACGCGCTGATGGTGCCGCGCGGCGACCGTACCGGCGTGGTGATCGAACCGATGCTCACCGACCAATGGTTCGTCGCCATGAGCAAGCCGGCGCCGCAAGGCACGTTCCATCCAGGCAAATCGATCGCTGAAACGGCGCTCGACGTGGTTCGCGACGGCGAAATCAAGTTCGTCCCTGAAAACTGGTCGACGACGTATTACCAGTGGCTCGAAAACATCCAGGACTGGTGTATCTCGCGCCAGCTCTGGTGGGGTCACCAGATTCCGGCCTGGTACGGCGACAATGGCGAAATCTTCGTGGCGAAGACCGAAGAAGAGGCCCGCGCCGAAGCCACGGAAAAAGGCTATACCGGCACGCTCAAACGCGACGACGACGTGCTCGACACGTGGTTTTCATCGGCGCTCGTCCCATTTTCTTCGCTCGGCTGGCCGGACGAAACACCCGAACTCAAGCATTTCCTGCCCTCCTCGGTGCTCGTGACGGGCTTCGACATCATCTTCTTCTGGGTCGCCCGGATGGTGATGATGACCACGCATTTCACCGGCAAGGTCCCTTTCGACACCGTCTACGTCCACGGTCTCGTGCGCGACGCGGAAGGTCAGAAGATGTCGAAGAGCAAGGGCAATACGCTCGACCCGATCGATATCGTCGATGGCATCGACCTGGAAACGCTCGTCGCGAAGCGAATTACCGGCCTGATGAACCCGAAGCAAGCCGAAAAAATCGAGAAAAAAACCCGCAAGGAATTCCCGGATGGGATTCAGCCGTTCGGCACGGACGCCCTGCGTTTCACGATGGCGTCCATGGCAACGCTCGGTCGTAATGTGAATTTTGATCTGGCAAGGTGCGAGGGATATCGTAATTTTTGCAATAAACTGTGGAATGCGACCCGCTTTGTCCTGATGAATACCGAAGGCCACGACTGTGGTTTCGGCAAGCCGGAGGAATGCGAGGCAGGTGATTGCGGGCCGGGTGGATACCTTCACTTCTCTCAGGCCGACTTCTGGATCGTGTCGCTTTTGCAGCGTGTGGAAGCAGAGGTGGAGAAGGGTTTCGCCGATTACCGCTTCGACAACGTGGCGAGCGCAATCTACAAATTCGTCTGGGATGAGTATTGCGACTGGTACCTCGAGTTGGCCAAGGTACAGATTCAGACCGGCGCGCCGGAGCAGCAGCGCGCCACCCGCCGCACCCTCCTTCGCGTGCTGGAAACGGTGCTGCGCCTGGCGCATCCGGTGATCCCGTTCATCACGGAAGCCTTGTGGCAGAAGGTCGCACCGCTGACGGACCAGTATCCGCAAGCGGCAGAAGGCGGGCAGAGCGCGTCTATCATGATTCAACGCTACCCGGTCGCGCAGCCGTCTAAAATTGATGAATCGTCTGAACAGTGGGCAGCCGAACTGAAGGCCATTATCGATTCATGTCGTAATCTGCGCGGCGAGATGAATCTGTCGCCAGCGGTCAAAGTGCCGCTGCTGGCGACCGGCGACGAAGCGCGGCTCAAGTCGTTTGCGCCTTATGTCCAGGCGCTGGCGCGTTTGTCGGAGGTCAAGATCATTTCCGACGAATCCGCGCTCGACGCAGAGGCAAGTGGCGCGCCAGTTGCTATCGTAGGAACGAACAAGCTGGTGTTGAAGGTTGAAATCGACGTTGCCGCTGAACGCGAACGGCTCACAAAGGAAGTGGATCGACTGACGCAGGAAATCGCGAAGGCCCGTGTGAAGCTGGAAAACGAGAGTTTCGTGGCACGCGCGCCGGCTGCGGTGGTCGAGCAGGAGCGCAAGCGGCTGGCGGAATTCGAATCGACTGCTGACAAGTTGAAAGCACAGTTGTCGCGGCTTCCGGCGTAGGGGCTTCGGCCTTAGCCGGCCAAGCATGGCCGGCTAAACTCTGGAAACAACCGATTGCTTGTTCCGCCTTATAGCAAAGTGCGTATTTATTCTTGAAGAATTAATCTCGCCGCACTTTTTTATCAACGCATCAACCTGCATCATGGCATCTGCTTCCATGCCCACCGTTTCAGGCTTGACGTTTAAACACGATAAGAGGATCAGGGTCATCAAATGCTAAAAGTTACGAAAGCGGTATTCCCGGTTGCGGGTCTCGGTACCCGATTCCTCCCCGCGACCAAGGCCAGCCCGAAAGAAATGCTGCCCGTCGTCGACAAACCGCTGATTCAGTACGCGGTCGAAGAAGCCATGGCCGCCGGCATAACGGAGATGATCTTCGTGACGGGCCGCAGCAAGCGCGCAATCGAGGATCACTTCGACAAGTCGTATGAGATCGAAGCCGAACTGGAAGCGCGCGGCAAGCAAAAGCTGCTCGATCTCGTGCGCAGCATCAAACCAAGCCACGTCGATTGTTTCTACGTGCGCCAGGCCGAAGCGCTCGGTCTGGGCCACGCGGTGCTGTGCGCCGAAAAGCTGGTGGGCGACAACCCGTTCGCCGTGATTCTCGCGGACGACTTGTTGTACGGCACGCCGCCCGTCATGACGCAGATGATCGAAGTGTTCGATCACTATCACAGTTCGGTGATCGGCGTGGAGGAGATCCCCGCTCAGGATTCCAAGTCATATGGCGTGATCGACGGGAAAGAATGGGAAGACAATATCTTCAAGCTGTCGGGCATTGTGGAAAAGCCGGAACCCGCCGATGCGCCGTCAAACTTGGGCGTGGTCGGGCGCTATGTGCTGAAACCGCGCGTCTTCGATCACATCCGCGCGTTGAAACCGGGCGCGGGCGGCGAACTGCAACTGACGGACGCAATTCAGTCTTTGCTCGCTGACGAACAAGTGCTCGCGTACAAGTATCACGGCACGCGTTTCGATTGCGGCAGCAAGCTTGGCTATCTGAAAGCAACCGTGGAATTCGCGCTGCGCCATCCGGAAGTGGCGGCTGATTTCCAGGAATACTTGAACACGCGTTCGCCGCATCTGATCGGGTGAGCGCTAACGCCTGACCTGTGAACCCTGAACCACCAACAGGTGGTTTGCGGCCGTAAGAAAAAAATGCCCATGGTTTAAACCCATGAGCATTTTTTATTGGCCTTTCTTTATTGGCCTTTCGTCAGTCAGCGGCGTCGCATGAGGAAAGTGAACACCTTGTCGTGCGACGTCGATTCCACCAGCTCATTGCCCGTCTGCTTCGAAAACGCCGCAAAATCACGTTGCGAACCCGGATCGGTCGCCAGCACTTTCAATATCTGACCGCTCTGCATATCGGCCAGCGCCTTCTTCGCCCGCAGGATGGGCAGCGGGCACGTGAGCCCGCGCGCATCGACTTCCTTGTGCACTTCCATCGAATTAAGCCTTGTTCGAACCCGCTTAGTGATCCCGCTAATGAGGATTCGATTTTACCCCAGTGCTTAAAGATTCACCGCCTGGCCTTTGGCCAGAGACTCCCGCATCGCAATCCCGATGCGTGTGGCCTCACGTGCGTCGTCGAGCGTCAAGCCCGTCGCGGGGCCTGCGCTCAGCGACGCCACGAACACCTCCGCTTCGTTCAGGAACGCTTGCTCGAAGCGCTCGAAGAAGGTCGGGGTGCATTCGTTGCGGATGCCGCCGGCATCGTAGATCTCGACGCGATTCGCCCGCGGATTGTGCCCCACCGACAGCGCCCCACCCGTCCCGATCACTTCCGTCTGGGTATCGTGACCGTGGGCGCTGGTCCGCGATGCCTGGAACACCGCCAGCCGGCCGCCCTCGAATTCGCAGATGGCGACACCGTTATCGATATCGCCGCATTCCGCCAGCCCTTCGTGGATCGCGATCGTGCCGCTGGCGAATACACGTGTAACGCGCGGGTTACCCAACATCCAGCGCGCGAGATCAATGTCGTGGACACTGCAATCGAGGAACAAACCGCCCGATGTCGGCGCGAAACGGACGAAAAAACCATCGGGATCGTTTTTATCGACGGTTTGCGAACGGACCATGAATGGCCGGCCAATCGCACCTTGGCTGATCTTGTTGAAGGCATCGCGATAACTTGCGTCGAAACGGCGCACGAAACCGATCATCACCTGAAGATGCGGAACCCGCGCGCTTTCTTCAATCACGCGATCACACTGCGCCAGATCCAGCGACAACGGTTTTTCGCAGAACACATGCTTGCCCGCGCGCAACGCCGCGATGATCTGGTCAGCGTGCAGCGAAGTCGGCGTGACAAGCCAGACGGCATCGAGCGATGGGTCTTTCAGCATCGACCCGTAGTCTTCGTAGAGCGTGAGTTCGGGCAGGTTGGCCGCCGCCCACTCGCGTTCCGCCGCGACCGGACTGCACGCTGCGGCGAGCGTCGCGCCCGGAACATGCCACGCCAGATTGCGTGCATGACGCTGACCGAGCCGCCCTAAACCGACAATCCCAATCCGCACGGGCGCTTTCATGCCGCCCCCAGCTTGATGATCGTTCCTTCACGCCAGGATCGCGTGGCCGCCTCGGCGAGTTCCAACGCCTTCAGGCCATCCGCGACCGTCGTACGGACCGGCTTGCCTTCCTGGACAGCATCGAAGAAATGGGCGATTTCCAGCGCGTATGCCGCGCGATAACGCTCAAGGAAAAACGCTTCCGGCACATCGTTCGATACAGCGGTCTTGGAATACGCCGTGACCTCAGTGGGACGAACATTGCCGGCTTGCAGCATGCCTTGGCTGCCAAGCAGTTCGAAACGCTGGTCGTATCCGTACGCCGCACGCCGCGTCGTATTGATCTGGCACAAGCGGCCACGTTTGGTGCGGATCGTGACCGCCGTTGAATCGACATCACCCGCCTGCCCAATCGCCGGGTCCGTCAGACAGCTTCCGGTTGCGTGCAGCGTGTCGGCTTCGTCGTCGAGCATCCAGCGGAAGATATCGAAGTCATGGATCAGCATGTCCTTGAAAATGCCGCCCGAATGCTTGATGTATTCCACCGGCGGCGCGCCCGGATCGCGGCTCGTGATCACCAGCATTTCCGGGTCCCCAATCTCACCCGCTTCCACGCGTGCCTTCAATGCCGCAAAGGTCGGATCAAAGCGACGCTGAAAGCCGATCATGCAGACCACGCCGGCTTTCGCGACGGCATCGGCGCAAGCGCGTGCGCGCTCGAGCGTCAGATCAACCGGCTTCTCGCAGAACACATGCTTCTTTTGCGCCGCCGATTTCAGGATCAGGTCAGCGTGCGTGTCCGTGCTTGAACACACGACAGTCGCGCCAATCGATGCATCGCCCAGTGCGCCTTCCACATCGGCGACTTGCGCGCCGTGGAGCGCAGCCAATGCCGCGGCGGCCTCTTTGTTTACATCCACAACGTACTTCAGGCGCACGCCCGGCTGCTTCGCCAGGTTCGCCGCGTGGATCTTGCCAATCCGTCCTGCTCCGAACACTGCCACATCAATCGTCATAGCCGCCTGTCTCCCTTGATTCTTCTACGTTCAGTTCAAGCCGGTACGCAAGCGCGATAAACAGCGCCTGGCACAAGCAGATCGTGCTCGTGAGCGAACGGAACGCGAACGCGCTGCCTTCCTTCACGAACAAATGCGCGCTCGCGTGACGCGCGAGCGGCGAAAGCTGGCCATCGGTGATCACCAGCGTCTTGGCGCCGTGATGCTGCGCCGCGCGCACGCAATACTGCGTCTCCTTGCCGTACGGCGCGAAGCTGATCGCGACCACCACATCGCCCTTCTTCACGCTGCGGATCTGCTCGCGATACATGCCGCCGAAACCGGATACCAAGTGCACGCGTTTGGCCGTGTGCTGCAGCGCGTAGACGATATAACTCGCCACCGGAAACGAGCGCCGCACGCCGACCACGTAGATGTTCTCGGCCTGTTCCAGCATCTTCACCGCGGCTTCGAACTGGACGTCGTCGAGACCGGCTTCGAGCTCTTCCAGCCCGCTGCGGCTCGCCGCGATAAATTCGCGCGCCACCGATCCGCCCGACAACTTGCCCGGCTTTTCATCGATCAGTTTCCGGATCCGCTGCTGATAGCTCTGCGCGGAACCGTTCTGGCCCGTGTAGGCCTGCTTGAAGATTGCCTGGAGGTCGGAGAAGCCCGAGAAGCCGAAGCGCTGCGCGAAGCGCACGACGGCCGAGGGATGCACGCCGCACGCGCTCGCGATGTCGCCGGTCCGATCCATCATCACGTTGCTGCGATGCTGTTCAATGTAAGTCGCCACGCTTTTAAGCTGGCGCGGCAATGCGTCGTAGGCCTCGGCGATCCGCTGCATCAGTTCGTCAACTGTGGGGACCTCCGTCGTCTCCTGGGGGTCTTGCGTGTCTTCCTGCATGTCGTGCTCGTGGTGTGTTCTGTATTCGATGCAGCCGATTATAGATACCTGATCGAACAAATGGAATTATTTTTCCAAAGTTCGAATAGTTAAACTTCCTATTGCAGAGCGACGAAACTTGTCCTAATCTTGGTCCTGAGCAAGGGGCGTTACGCGCTGAACGCAAGACGCCGGATGCTCATTCAGAACAACAACCGTGATAGGTGGAGACAATGAGACTTTGCAATCGCCGAGGCGCCCTGCGCGCGCTCGCGGCTGCCGCTGCGTTGTGCGGCGCAGCAGCACTGAGCAGTCAGGCAGCGCACGCTGCTCCCGACGGCCATTTCGTTTTGATCAGCCACGCGCCGGACTCGGACTCGTGGTGGAACACGATCAAGAACGCCATCAAACAGGCGGACGAAGACTTCAATGTCCAGACGGATTACCGCAATCCGCCGAACGGCGATATTGCCGATATGGCGCGATTGATCGAACAGGCAGCAGCACGCAACTATGACGGCGTGATCGTCACCATTGCCGACTTCGACGTGCTGAAGGGTTCAATCTCCAAGGTCACGGCGAAGCACATTCCGCTCATCACGATCAACTCCGGCACCGAGGAGCAAAGCGCGCAGCTCGGCGCGATCATGCACGTCGGCCAGCCTGAATATACGGCCGGTAAAGCGGCGGGCGAGAAGGCGAAAGCTGCTGGCATCAAGTCGTTCCTGTGCGTGAACCACTACGCGACCAATCCGGCTTCATTCGAACGTTGCCGCGGTTTCGCCGAGGCGCTTGGCGTCGATTTCAAGTCGTCCACGCTGGACGCAGGCCAGGATCCGACCACGGTGCAATCCAAGGTGAGCGCGTATCTGCGTAATCACCCGGATACCCAGGCCGTGCTCGCCCTCGGCCCGCTGTCGGCGGACCCGACCATCAAGGCGCTCAAGCAGATGGGCGTGGCGGGCAAGCTCTGGTTCGCGACGTTTGACTTCGACACCGACATCGCGAAGGCAATCCAGGATGGCACGATCCAGTTCGCCATCGACCAGCAGCCCTACTTGCAGGGTTATATCCCGGTCGCGGTGCTGGCTATCGTGAAGAAGGATCACACCACCGATCCGGTCAAGATTCGCCAGGCCCTCGAAGCGAATCCGAAGTTCCAGGCGCGGCTTGCCACCTACGGGCTCGCTCCGTCCTATGGGCCGCGCAATATCGGCTCAGGCCCGGGCTTTATCACCAAGGAAAACGTCGACAAGGTCCTCAAGTACGCAGGACAGTACCGCTAAACCCGATGGCGGCGCGGCCAGCTTGAATCCAGGCATGAACTCAAGCATGACCTGAGCACTGCGCCGCCATCTTCGAAGCATGTGCAGGCACTGCAGCTTTTCATCACGTCATCCGCACCATTCACCTGTATCGCTCGCGCATCAGCATGTTCGCCCCGTGAACCAACGCCGCATCGCGAATGAAAGACGAAGGAGACATCATGGGCGTAGCCGGAAAACCTATTCTCTCTGGACATCGCAAGCCGTCTGACGACGTCGCGACATCCACCTCATCTACCGTTACCGCCGCGGCCTCCGCCGACGAGCGTATCCGCCGCGAATCCCGCTTCGGGCACATCCTGAATCGTCCGGAATTCGCAGCGATCTCCGGAGCCGTACTGGTCTTCGTCGTGTTCGGGATCGCCGCCGGCGGCTCGGGCATGTTCAATCTCGACGGCATCATGAACTGGTCGCAGGTGTCCGCTTACCTGGGCATCCTCGCCGTCGGCGCCTGCCTGTTGATGATTGCGGGCGAGTTCGACCTCTCGATCGGCTCCATGATCGGTTTCGCCGGGATGATGGTCGCCATTCCCACCGTGTATTTTCACTGGCCGATCTGGCTCGCGATCATTTTCGCCTTCGCGGGCTGCATGCTGCTCGGCGCGCTGAACGGCTATATCGTCATGCGCACGCGGCTGCCGTCGTTCATCGTCACGCTGGCCTTCCTGTTTATCCTGCGCGGCCTGACGCTCGCTCTGTCGATCATGTTCGCCGACCGGACGATCGTTTCAGGCGTAGGCGACATTGCCGCGAAAGACTGGTTTGCCAACACTCTTTTCCATGGTGTCGCCCTCCGCGATCTATTCGTGTGGCTCGGGCACATAGGAATCCTGAAGATGCTCGACAACGGCCAACCGCTCGTACCGGGCATTCCGAAAGTCATCCTCTGGTGGGTCGTGCTCGCCGCCATTGGGGCGTTCGTCCTCGCGAAGACCCGTTTCGGCAACTGGATTTTTGCGGCCGGCGGCGACGCGGTCGCGGCCAAGAATGTCGGCGTGCCGGTGCGGCGCGTGAAGATCTCGCTTTTTGTGCTGACCGCATTCTGTGCGTGTCTGTTTGCCGTGCTGCAGGTGTGCGACATCGGTTCGGCCGCGGCAGACCGGGGCCTCGAAAAGGAATTCGAGGCGATCATCGCCGCGGTGATTGGCGGGACCTTGCTGACCGGCGGCTACGGCTCGGTGGTCGGCGCATGTTTCGGCGCGCTCATCTTCGGCGTGGTCCAGATCGGCATTGGTTACACCAGCGTGCCCTCTGACTGGTTCCGCGTGTTCCTCGGCATGATGCTGCTGATCGCCGTACTGTTCAATCACTACGTGCGCCGCCGCGTGTCTCAAGCTCAATAGACAAGCTCAATGAACGGGCTTGATAAACAGGCTCAATAAGGTCAAGGAGAACAAACCATGTCCGATCCCATCCGGAGCGCACCGCCCGCGCCCGACGACACCATCCTCGCGCTGGAAAACGTCAGCAAGTTTTTCGGCAAGGTGATCGCGCTGAACGGCGTCACGCTGCGCCTGAAACGCGGCGAAGTGCATTGCCTGCTTGGCGACAACGGCGCCGGCAAGTCGACCTTGATCAAGACGCTGGCGGGCGTCCATACGCCCTCTTCCGGCGAGTATCTCGTCGATGGAAAACCGGTCCGCTTCGGCTCACCGAAAGAGGCGCTCGATCTCGGTATTGCAACGGTCTATCAGGACCTCGCGCTCGTACCGCTGCTGTCGGTGGCACGTAACTTCTTCATGGGACGCGAGCCGCAGAAAAAGCGCTTCGGCTTTATCAACGTGATGGACCTGGACCTCGCGGCAGAAACATCGCGCGCGCGGCTCTCCGAAATGGGTATCAACGTGCGGGACGCGCATCAGCCTATTGGCACGATGTCGGGCGGTGAAAAGCAGTGTCTCGCCATTGCACGGGCAATCCACTTCGGCGCGCGTGTTCTGATCCTCGATGAACCCACTGCAGCGCTAGGCGTGAAGCAGAGCTTCAACGTGCTGAAGTTGATCCACACGGCGCGCGCGAAAGGCATCTCCGTGATCTTCATTACGCACAACGTACACCACGCGTATCCCATCGGGGATTCGTTCACGCTGCTCAATCGCGGCAAGTCGATGGGCACGTTCACGAAAGACACGATCACCAAGAACGAAGTACTCGACATGATGGCGGGCGGCGCCGAAATGCAGGAAATGATGAACGAACTCGAGGGCGCTCCAGCTTGAGCCAGCACGCGCAACCGCTGCATTCGTCGTCATCTACAGAACAGGATTGAACATGGCATTGCAATCACCAACCGGATCGCGCTTCGCAACCGGACGAACCCGCGACATCGTGTGCCTCGGGCGGCTCGCGGTCGATCTCTACGCGCAACAAGTCGGCGCACGGCTCGAGGACGTGTCGAGCTTCGCGAAATATCTCGGCGGCTCGTCGGCGAATATTGCGTTCGGGTGCGCGAGGCTCGGCCTCAAATCCGCGATGCTTTCGCGCGTCGGCAACGACCACATGGGCCGCTTTCTCACCGAGACGCTCGAACGCGAAGGCTGCGATACCAGCCACGTGCGGATCGATCACGCTCGGCTGACGGGTCTGGTCCTACTGGGCATAGAAGACCGCGATACGTTCCCGCTCGTGTTTTATCGCGATGACTGCGCGGACATGGCCGTCGATGAAAACGACTTCGACGAGGCGTTCATCGCTTCATCGAAGGCACTGCTGATTACGGGCACGCATTTCTCCACCGATCAGGTCAACCGCACGAGCCGCCGTGCGCTCGATTACGCGCGCCGCAACCAGGTCCGCACGGTGCTCGATATCGATTACCGGCCAGTACTTTGGGGGCTGACCGGCAAAGCCGATGGCGAGACCCGGTTCATCGCGAACGAGGGGGTGACCGCTCACCTGCAAAGCATCTTGCCGTTGATGGATCTCGTGATCGGCACGGAAGAGGAGTTCCGGATTGCAGGCGGCAAGGACACGATGATCGACGCACTCGCGGCCGTTCGCGCCGTGACGGATGCGATGCTCGTGGTCAAGCGCGGACCGATGGGCTGCTCGATTATCGACGGTGCCGTGCCGGTTTCCATCGACGATGCGCCGGTTTATCGCGGCGTTGAAGTGGAGGTGCTGAATGTGCTCGGCGCGGGCGATGCCTTTGCGTCCGGCTTTCTCGCCGGGTGGCTGAGAGACGAATCGCTGGAAGTCTGTGCGCGCACTGCGAATGCATGCGGTGGGCTGGTTGTATCGCGTCATGGTTGCGCGCCCGCCATGCCGACGCCCGCCGAACTCACCTATTTCCTCGATGCCGCGCGTGCCGATCCTGCCCGCATGCGCAGGCCCGATCGCGATGCAACGCTCGCGCGTCTGCATCGTGTCACGCCAGCTCGTAAAACGTGGGACGAAGTGCTCGGTTTTGCCTTCGATCACCGCAACCAGTTCTTCGATCTCGCGCAGCAAACCGGCGCGGATGAGGCTCGGATTGCAGTCCTCAAGGCCTTGTTCGTGGAAGCCGTGGCTCAGACGGAAAAGGAGCGCGGCCTAACGGGACGCATCGGCGTTCTGATCGACGACCGCTACGGCCAGGATGCGTTGAACGCAGCAACGGGTCGTGGCTGGTGGATCGGCCGCCCGGTGGAATTGCCCGGCTCGATGCCGTTGATCTTCGATCATGGCCGGTCGATCGGCACGACGCTGATCGAGTGGCCGCGCGAGCATGTCGCGAAATGCCTGGTTCACTATCATCCTGATCATCCGCACGATCTTCGCCTGGAACAGGAAGCGCAGATTCGCGCCCTCTACGACGCGGTTCAGGCTAGCGGACACGAGTTATTGCTCGAAATCATTGTGCCGAAGAACGGTCCACCGATCGAGGAAGATACCGCTTTGCGCTCGCTGAAACGCCTTTACAACCTTGGCATCTATCCCGAGTGGTGGAAGCTCGAACCCATGAGCGCAGCGCAGTGGCAAGCGGTCGATGCGCTGATTGCCGAGCGTGATCCGGCGTGCCGGGGTGTAGTGCTGCTGGGCTTATCGGCGGCTGTCGATCAATTGTCCGAAGGCTTTAAGCAGGCGGCGTTGGCGAAGACATGTCGTGGATTCACCGTCGGCAGGACGATCTTTCACGAGCCGAGTCACGCTTGGCTGGCGGGTTCCATCGACGACGCCGAACTCATCACGCGGGTTCGTCGAACATTCGAAACGCTGATCGATGCATGGCGCGCAGCACGGACAAAGAACGCCACGCAAGCGCTTACGCAGGAGCAGGCAGCATGAACAGCACGCTTCGATTAACGACCGCGCAAGCGCTGGTCCGCTATCTCGCCGCGCAGCAAACCCCGGATGGTGAGCCGTTGTTCGGTGGTGTCTTCGCGATCTTCGGGCATGGCAACGTGGCGGGCATTGGCGAAGCGTTGTACGCGCATCGCGAGACGCTGCCGACCTATCGCGCGCATAACGAGCAGGCGATGGCGCACGCGGCTATTGCGTATGCGAAAGCGCACTTTCGACGCCGCATGATGGCAGTGACCACGTCCATTGGCCCGGGCGCGACCAACCTGGTGACCGCCGCTGCGCTCGCGCATGTGAACCGGTTGCCGGTGTTGTTGCTACCCGGCGATGTGTTCGTGTCACGCGCTCCGGATCCGGTCTTGCAGCAAGTAGAAGATTTCACCGACGGCGGCATTTCCGCGAACGATGCATTGAAACCCGTCTCGCGTTACTTCGACCGCATTGTGCATCCGGCGCAATTGCTGACTGCGCTGCCGCGCGCAATGCGGGTGCTCACAGACGCCGCATTGTGCGGACCGGTGACCCTCGCGCTGCCGCAGGACGTGCAGGCAATGGCCTACGACTACCCCGCGTCGTTCTTCGAGCCGCGTGTGGTTCCGTTCCATACACCCTCTCCCATCGATGAAGAAATCGCACAGGCCGCCGCTGCATTGCGCGCGGCTAAAAAGCCCCTGCTGGTGTCTGGCGGCGGCGTTCTCTACGGCCTCGCAACCGACGCATTGCGTTCTTTCTCCGAGCGTCACGGTATCCCCGTAGCCGAAACGCAAGCAGGAAAAAGTGCGCTCGCGTGGGATCATCCGCTGAATCTTGGCGGCATTGGCGTAACGGGATCGGACGCGGCCAACGAACTCGCGCATGACGCGGATTGCGTACTCGCCGTCGGTACCCGGCTGCAGGATTTCACAACCGGATCGAATACGCTGTTCGCGCAGGCGAAGCTGATTGGCATTAATGCAAATGCATTCGATGCCTTGAAACAAGGCGCTTTATCGGTGGAAGCCGATGCACGTCTTGCCCTCGGCGCATTGAGTGCAGCGCTCGGCGACTGGCGCGCGTCGCCACCGTGGACCGCACGCGCACATGAACTCGCCGATAGCTGGCGTGCCACCGTCGACCAGGTAACGAGCGCGCCTCAAGATGACAACACGTTGCCGCGCGAAGCCGATGTGATTGGCTCGGTCCAGCGCTCAAGCGCGCAATCGGCGGCGCATGACGTGGTTGTATGCGCAGCCGGAACATTGCCCGCCGACCTGCAAAAGCTATGGCGCACGAGCACACCGGGCGGCTATCACGTCGAATACGGCTACTCGTGCATGGGCTACGAGATCGCGGGCGGTCTCGGTGCGAAGCTCGCGCGGCCGGCAAGCGAAGTGATCGTGATTGTCGGCGATGGCAGCTATCTGATGATGAACAGCGAGCTGGCGACGTCCGTCATGCTCGGGGCCAAACTGATCGTGGTGCTGCTCGATAACCGCGGATACGGCTGTATCAACCGCTTGCAGCAAGCATGCGGCGGCGCTCCATTCAACAACCTGATCGACGATTGCCGCCAGGGTCCGGAGGGCGCACCCGCTATAGACTTTGCGATGCATGCACGCTCGCTCGGCGCGAGCGCTGAGCATGTAGCTAATATTGATGAACTCGAAGCCGCGATGCAACGCGCACGCGCATCCACACGTTCGTATCTGATCAGCATCGACACCGATCCCGCACGGCCTACAGAAGAAGGCGGCTGGTGGTGGGAAGTCGCGGTGCCTGAAGTATCGTCGCGTGAAGCGGTGCGCTCGGCGCGCGCAAACTATGAACATGAAATTACCGCGCGTTCGAAGCGCACGAAGGAATAAGCGATGAGCAAGTTCGATGTACGGATCGGCATCAATCCGCTGTCGTGGATGAACGACGACCTGCCCTCGCTCGGCGGTGAGACACCGCTGAGCGTGGCCCTGTCCGAAGGCAAGCAGATCGGCTACGAAGGGTTTGAACTGGGCAACAAATTCCCGCGCGAGCCGGAAGCGTTAAAAACGCTGCTTGCCGGATATGACCTCGCGCTCGTCTCCGGCTGGTATTCCGGACGGCTCGCCGAACGCAGCGCCGAGGACGAGATCGCGGCCGTGGGTCCGCATCTCGACCTGCTTGCAAAAAACGGCGCAACGGTCATGGTCTACGGCGAAGTCTCGGACTCTATCCAAGGGGCACCGCGGCCGCTGTATCAGCGACCGCGCTTCTTCTCCGATGATCGCTGGAACGAGTACGCAACACGCCTGAACACCTTTGCCGAATACACGCTGTCCCGCGGCGTTCGGGTAGCCTATCACCATCACATGGGCGCTTATGTGGAAACGCCTGCAGACGTCGATCGCCTGATGAGCCTCACCCATGAAGCCGTCGGCCTGCTCTTCGACGCCGGTCACATTACGTTCGCGGGCGGCGATCCATTGACGGTTCTCAACAAGCACATCGCGCGCGTCTGCCATGTGCATTGCAAGGATGTGCGGCCGGAGATCACCAAGCTTGCCCGCAACCGTAACTGGAGCTTCCTGGAGGCGGTGATCAACGGCGCGTTCACCGTTCCCGGTGACGGCACGGTGGACTTCCCATCGATCATTACCCGATTGAAGCAGCATGGTTATCGAGGCTGGCTGGTGGTTGAGGCGGAGCAGGATCCCGTTATCGCAACCAGCTATGCTTACGCTGAAAAAGGCTACAAGACACTGCGCGCACTGGTCGATCAAACCCTTCAGGAGGCAGCATGAGCCTGCTCGTCAAGGCATCGCGCGAAGGCCAGACCATCGCGCGCGTCACGCCCGAAACTGCTTTATGGAAACACGTGGGCTTCGCGGCCTATCGGCTGGAAACCGGCGACATCGTGCATGTGAACGAGGCGCAGCGTGAAGTGTGCATCGTCGTGTTATCGGGGACGGTGAGCATAGAAGCCGGAGAACATAAATGGGAGAAACTCGGCTCGCGCGACAGCGTGTTCGAGGACACCGCGCCCTACGCGGTTTATCTGCCGCCGAGGCTTGCGGCGACTATACGAGCAGATCGCGATGCGCAAGTCGGTGTGGCGAGCGCGCCCGCTACGGGCAAGTACCCGCCGCGATTGATCGAGCCATCGCAGATGACACGTTCAACCCGCGGTAAAGGCGCGAATACGCGCTACGTCTGCGATATTCTTCCGCAAACCGAGCCTGCAGAAGGCTTGCTTGTAGTCGAGGTAAGGACGCCCGGCGGTCACGCTTCAAGCTATCCGCCGCACAAGCACGACAGGGACAACGTGCCGGTGGAGAGTTCGCTTGAAGAGACTTATTATCATCGGCTGAATCCGCCGCAAGGATTTGCCTTTCAACGCGTCTACACCGATGAGCGCGATCTCGATGAAACCATGGCCGTTGAAGATCATGACGTCGTCATGGTGCCGCGCGGTTATCACCCTGTCGTGGTGCCGTACGGCTACGACAACTACTACCTGAACGTGATGGCGGGTGACAAAAGGACCTGGCACTTTAAAAACGATCCGAAGCATGAATGGATCGTGGAGAGGGACAGCAAGGCTTCGTGAGTTGTTTCTGTGACTTAGCCTTGTAGCTTACCTTCTCACCTAACCGCCCACAGAAAGCCATTCGCTGATCACGCGCTCGTTCGCGGCAAGCGCGGCGGGCGTGTCGTCGAAGACGATCGTGCCGTGCCCCATCACGGCGACGCGCGTGGCCAGCTCACGCGCAATACTCATGCGTTGTTCGATCAATAGAATCGCCACGCCTCGTTCCCGCAAGTTTCTCAGGCACGAGGAGACTTGCACCACGACCTGCGGTGCGAGTCCTTCCGTCGGTTCATCGACGATCACGAACGAGGGATCGCCCATCAACGTGCGGGCAAGCGCCAACATTTGCTGCTCGCCTCCCGACAACCTCCCCGCCTTGACGGCCGCGCGTTCTTGCAGCACGGGGAAAAGTTGCTCCGCATCGCTGATGGTGAACCGCGATCCACCCCGCTTCATGCCGAGTTGCAGGTTTTCTCTCACGCTTAGCGTCGGGAAAACATCGCGCTGTTCGGGCACGTAACCTACGCCCGTGCGCGCGATTGCATAAGGACGTTTCCCCAGCATCGATACCCCGCGAAAGTTCGCCACCCCTTGCGCGTGCACCAGCCCCATCAGCGCTTTGGCGAGCGTGGAACGTCCCGAACCGTTGCGTCCCGCCAAGGCCACGATCTCACCTTCGCCGATACGCAAACTCACGCCGTGCAGCACGTGACTCGCGCCATACCATGCGTTCAGGCCATCGATTTCAAGTAGCGTCGTCATGGCGTTGCGCCGAGATAGGCGGCGCGAACCACTGGGTGCGCAGCAATTTCAGCGGGCGTTCCTGTCGCGATAATGCGGCCTTGCACAAGCACTGAAATACGGTCGGCGAGTGCAAACACCGCTTCCATATCGTGCTCCACGATCAACAACGTCTTGCCCTGCGTTGTCTCACGAATCAAAGCAAGCGCACGAGCGGCTTCAGCGCGATTCATGCCCGCAGTGGGTTCATCGAGCAATAGTACGGATGCGCCCGCGGCCAGCGCAAGCCCTAGATCAAGAGCGCGCAACTCCGCATAGCTGAGGCTTGTGGCAAGTGCATCGCTGCGATCGAGCAAGCTGATTGCAGCCAACACGCGATGTGCCTCCGCGTCAATCACGCTCGAGCGGAACCATCGATCCTTCCAGGTCGCCACGCGAGACCCAAGCACCGCGCAACGGACGTTGTCGCGCACGGTCAGACCCGTGAACACGCTTGTGTTCTGGAAGCTGCGCGCGAGGCCTTTGCGTCCCAGCCGATGAGCGCGCATTCCCGTCACGTCGACGCCGTTCAATGCAATGCGGCCGCTCGTCGGTTGCGTGCGCCCCGCGATCAGGTCGAACAAGGTGGATTTTCCGGCACCGTTGGGACCGATCAACGCATGGCGTTCGCCTTGACGAATGCTCAGATCGACGCCACGAAGGATTTGCGTCGTATCGAAATGCTTCGTGATGTGCTTTAGTTCGAGCGCGATGTTCATCGTGCGCTCCGGGCATGTCGTGTGAACAGAATAGCAATCACAGCACTGAAGATCGCGAAGCACCAGGGAGCCGCATGCCGGCCATCAAGAAGGAAACCCGCGATGTGCGCAAGGCCGTCGCCATGGCTATCGAATTGCAGCGCGTAGGCGAGCTCGATAGCAATGACGATCGCCAGCAGCCAAGCGCCAACGGCGCACAATGCAAATGCGATAGCCGCGTAACCCTCACGTGATCGTGCAGCAACGAAGCCCGCCAAGCCCTTGGGCGCTACCACCACGACCCACACAAAAAACAGTCCAAGATAGGCCACCCACGCCGGCGATACGCTCGCCACCGCCACGCTGAAAAACGTCAGTATCACGGCTCCCAAAACGGGGCCGAAGAACGTCGCAGTCCCACCGATCACTGCTGCGATCAGCACGCTTGCCGAACGGGCGAGTCCCACCCCTTCCGCCGATGCCAGTTCCACATTGATCAGCCCTAGCCCTCCCGCCACGCCCGCGAAAAACGCCGCGACTATCACCATCGCAAAGCGCACACGGCGCGGATCGAAGCCGATGGTTGCAGCACGCACGGGATTATCGCGCACCGCATTCGCCACTCGCACGAAGGGCGTGCGCGAGAAAACCAACATGGCGATGCACGCCAGCAGACACCATCCGGCGATCAGGGCATAAGCCTGGATCGAAGGTCCGAAGTTCAGGCCGAAAACGGCTGGACCGCTCGCACGGTCGATAGGAACACCGCCCTCGCCGCCGAACCATCCGGGCACGAGCCAAACGCCCGCTGCGACGAGTTCGCCGATACCAAGTGTGATCATCGCGAAAGTCGTACCGGCGCGACGCGTTGAAAAGAAGCCGAATACGACCGCCGCAAGCGCCGCCGATACGCCGCCGATCAACGGCAGCAAGGGCAGCGGCACTGCGAATCGATTGAAGAAGTGAGCAGCCGCGAACGCACCAAGACCTGCGTACACGGCATGTCCGAACGACAGCAATCCTGTCTCGCCGAGCAGCAGATTGAACGAGAGCGCAAACACGATCATGGCAGCGGTTTGCGCGAGATAGGCGAGCAACCAGCTCTGCGATGTGAAGAGCGGCGGCAACGCAAGACCGGCCACGAGGAGCAGCCACGGAAGAGCCTGACGCAAAGAGAGCGCTGCCTTGTCAAGCATCGTCATCTCCACGCTGCCCGAATAGCCCACGTGGACGTAGCGCAAGCATTGCGACAAGCAGCACATACGGCAGCACGGGCGCGATCTGCGCGACGCTCAAGGAAGCCCACAGAGGAGGCAACGAAGCGCCGGCAAACTGGGCAATGCCACCAAGCGACAACGTGGTCCCGACGGCAAACGTCTGCACGCAACCGACCAGAAGCGATGCCACAAGCGCGCCGCCCACCGACCCCAGCCCACCCACGACCACGACAACAAAGACAATTGGCCCGATGTTCTCCGCCATCGAAGGTTCAATGACAAACAGCGGCGCACCAATCACGCCGGCCAGCGCAGCGAGCGCGGTGCCTGTCGCGAATACCAGGGTAAACACACGGGGTACGTTATGCCCAAGCGTCTCGACAGTCGCCGCATGGGTGAGTGAGGCTCTTACCACAAGCCCTATCCGGGAAACCCGCATCACGGCGTACAAAGCCACCAGCATGGCCAGCGACACACCCATCATGAACGCGCGATAACGCGGGAATGCGGCGCCGTATAGCGTGAACAACGGGCCATCGAGACTTGAAGGAACAACGGCGTTAATGGGCGCAACACCCCAGACGAGCTTCACCGCTTCTGCCATCAGATAAGCCGCGCCGAAGGTCAGCAGAAGCTCGGCAAGCGCACCACGCATTTCAATCCGGCGCAATAGACACCGCTCGAACAAGCCGCCGAGCGCACCAACGAGTAGCGGTGAAATAACCAGCGCAAACCAGAAGCCCCCATGTGCCGCGAGTGCGTAACCCACATACGCGCCGAGCATATAAAAGCTCGCGTGAGCGAAGTTGAGAACGCCCATCATGCTGAAGATCAGCGTCAATCCCGCCGACAACATGAACAGCAGCAACCCGACGCTCACTCCATTCAGAAGGTTGATCGCGAACCACTGAACGAACGAGGTCACGTCGCGCGAACTAACCGTTCAGGAGCGGCTTGAGCGCTACAACCAGCGCTTGCGGCAACGGCACCGGACGGCGCGTATCGCGATCGACATAGACGTGAACAAAATGCCCTTGCGCCGCGGGTTGCTCGGACCCCGCGCTGAAGATGCCCACCTCGTAACGCACGCTCGTTGTACCGAGCTGAACCACGCGGAGTCCGGCGTCGATACGTTCGGGAAACGCAAGCGAAGCGAAGTAGCTGCAATGCGTTTCCACCACGAGCCCGATCGTCTTACCCGCTTCCAGATCGAGCGCGCCGTACCGGATCAGATACTCGTTCACGACCGTATCGAAGTAGCTGTAATACACCACGTTGTTCACATGGCCGTAGAGATCGTTATCGGACCAGCGCGTATCGATCGACAGGAAATGCGGATAATCCGCGCGCGTCGTTGGGACAGGGCGGCTCATGAATCAGAACGACTCCTGCAACATCCGCCGATAATCGTCCGCACTCGCTTCGCGCGGATTGGTCTTGTGGCAATGATCGGCGAGCGCACCCTTGATTACCTTGTCGAACATGTCTTGCTCGACGCCCATTTGCGACAGGCGCGTCGGCAAGCCGAGACGCTCGGTCATGTCGTGGACGGCTTGAGCGAGATCGGCATCGGCGGCGAGATTCATCACGCGGCGCATCCGTGCAAAACGCTTGTCGGCCACCACGCTCGGCGCGCTTTCGTTGAAACGCAGCACGGCCGGCAGAACGACCGCGTTCAGCGTGCCGTGATGCAGCCCTGTGCGCCCATTCACGACCAGTCCCCCCAGTGGATGCGAGAGCGAATGCACACAGCCCAGACCCTTCTGGAACGCCATGGCGCCCTGCATCGACGCACTCATCATGTTCAGGCGTGCGTCGCGGTCCTGGCCGTCGTGCGTCGCCCGCTCGATAGACGCCCACGCGCGCTCCAGCCCATCCAGCGCGATGCCATCCGCAGGCGGATTGAACGCCGGCGCAAGAAACGTTTCGATGCAATGCGCGATCGCGTCCATGCCGGTTGCAGCGGTGAGCATGGGCGGCAAGCCCAGCGTCAGCGACGGATCGCAAACCGCCGACTTGGGCAGCAGATGCCACGAGTGGAAGCCGAGCTTGCGGCCATCGTCGAGAATGATGATTGCCCCGCGCGCCACTTCGCTGCCAGTGCCCGAGGTGGTCGGCACGGCGATCAGCGGTGCGGCCTCTGAGGTGATCTTGTTGCTGCCGCCTTCTATGGTCGCGTACTCCGTCAGCGTCCCCGGATGGGTCGCCATGATCGCGACACCCTTCGCCAGATCGATGGATGAACCGCCGCCCACGGCGATCAAACCATCACAGTTTTCGCTTTTGTACAGCGCGGCGGCTTTCATCACCATCGCTTCGGTCGGGTTCGACGGCGTTTCGTCGAAGATGGGAACCGCGCCCGCATCCAGGTCCAGCGCCTGGACGGTTTGCGACACCAGCCCCGCGGCCAGGACGCCTTTGTCCGTGATGATCAGCGGCCGCTTGATGCCCACGCGCGTGCATTCGCTGTCGAGCATGGCGAGCGCGTCGAAGCCGAGGTGGATGTGAGTAACGTAGAAGATGAAGGCCATGACGTGTGTCCGCGGTTGACGCAGTTAAGTGGAGCGTCAGGTATGTTAGGAGTCCAGCGGGAGTCCGTCAATCCGCGTGGACGCCATGTATCGTGCGGACTTATGGACGTTACTGCCCGGGGCGGTCCACGTATTCCACGGCCAGGCCGCGCCGGCGCATCCATTCCGCCACGGCATGGCCGGTTCCCGCGCGCCAGGGCCTGAGCTTTGCCGGTTCGACCAGACGATATTCAAGCAATTCGGGCGACAGGCTGATGGTCCCATTCGCCTTCACGTGATACGCGATGATCAGTTCGTTCTTGCGGATGAATTCGTACACGCCGACCAGTTCCACCGATTCCGCGACCAGCGACGTTTCCTCCAGCACTTCCCGCGCGATGCCCTCTTCGGGCGTTTCGCCGTTCTCGAGAAAACCCGTGATCAGCGCAAACATGCCCTCGACCCACGCCGCGTTACGCGCGAGCAGGATCTTGCCCTCGTACTCCACGATCGCCGCGACCACCGGCAGCGGATTATTCCAGTGCACGAAGCCACATTCCGGGTCTGGACACGCGAGTCGCACGCGCCCGCCTTCGTGGCTTGCATCGGCGCGTTCGACCAGCTTGTTGGCATCGCGTGGACAGAATTGGTATTCGATCATGGTCTGGGGTCAGAGGATCCGAAAAAGGTCAGTGGGGTCAGTGGGGTCAGTGGATTCATTAAGCCGCGCAAAGCGCGCGGATCTCGGCGGCGAACTGCTCCACGGTTTCCGGCAGCGTGTCCCACGCACACATCAGCCGGCAACCGCCCGAGCCGATGAACTGATAAAACTTCCAGCCCTTGTTGCGCAGCGCTTGCGCAACAGCCGGCGGCAACTCGGCGAACACCGCGTTCCCTTGCGGCCTGAACATCACCTTCACGCCGTCTATGCCTTCCAGCCGCTCGGCCATGAGTTGCGCCATAGCGTTTGCATGGCGCGCGTTGCGCAGCCAGACATCGTTATTGAGCAGGCCGAGCCAGGGCGCCGAGATAAACCGCATCTTCGACGCCAGTTGCCCCGCCTGTTTCAGCCGATACGCAAAGTCGACGGCCAGCGCCTTATCGAAGAAAATCACTGCTTCGCCGACCGGCAGGCCGTTCTTCGTGCCGCCGAAACACAGCACGTCTACGCCCGCGCGCCACGTGATCTCCGACGGATGCACATTCAGCGACGCAACCGCGTTCGCAAACCGGGCACCGTCCATGTGCACTTTCAGATGGCGGCGTTTCGCGATCGCCGCGATCGCGCGAATCTCTTCCACGCTGTAGACGGTGCCCACTTCCGTGGACTGCGTCAGCGTGACGACCTTGGGCTTCGGATAGTGGATATCGGCACGACGCGTGACGATGGCTTCGATCGCATCCGGCGTAAGCTTTCCGTCGATACCCGGTGCCGTCAGCAACTTCGAGCCGCCCGAGAAAAATTCGGGTCCCCCGCATTCATCGGTTTCGATGTGCGCGAGCTCGTGGCAAATCACAGAGTGATACGACTGGCAGAGCGATGCGAGCGCCAGTGAATTGGCCGCTGTGCCGTTGAACACGAAGAAGACTTCGCAGTCGGTCTGGAACAGGTCGCGGATGCGGTCGCACACGCCCTGGGTCCAGGAATCGTCGCCGTAGGCCGGTTCATGGCCGCTGTTGTTGGCTTCGATGAGCGCGGCGAGCGCTTCGGGGCAGATGCCGGCGTAGTTGTCGGAGGCAAAATGTTGCATGCGGTCAGGGGCCAGGGCAATGGTGAGCGTGGCCGTTATTTTAACGTTTCATGCGTGAAAACGCGGAGACGTCAATAACTGCCATGCCGGTGCCTGTTTGTCCCCCGTCCTCCGACCGCTTTACGATTTATTTTGCGGCGGGTTGATCAGATCCCGCGGCCTGCTGCGCTTTTTTGTCCTTCTTGTTCGCTTCGTGATGACCGACCGCGCAGCCGCCGGCCGCGCCGAGCGCGCCGTGCTTGCCCGCAACGTGGCCCGCCACGCCGCCTACCGCCGCACCTTCCAGACATCCTTTGGCATAGACGGCACCCGTGGCGAAAAACATCGAGGACGCGGCGACGAGTGTGACGAGAGTTTGTTTCATGAGACAGGTTCCTTTTGTAGTCGGCGCGCAGAGCTTCATGCCTGCGCTGACATACAAAGGGCAAGCCGCGTACCTGTCAATTCGCTTTCGGTTCTTGATGGATGAAGTCGGTTCGGCGTGATCCGGTTCGCCTCAGATCGCGGGCGCCTTAGCGTCAAGAAACATCGCGCCGCAAACGGGACCACGGTCTTATGACGGCATCCACCCTCGTTGGCCGCGATGAAAGATGGCTCTCGCAGACGCAAAAAAGCCCGTTCTGTCGTCACTTCAGAACGGGCCTTCTCATGCGGTTAAAGCGGCTAAAGAACTAAGCGCTTAGAGCTTTCCCTTAACCCAGTCATTCACGCCGGCCAGCGCCGATGCCAAGTTCTCCGGCTCGGTGCCGCCCGCTTGCGCCATATCCGGCCGTCCGCCGCCCTTGCCGCCGACTTGCTGCGCGACGAAGTTCACCAGATCACCCGCTTTGACCTTCTTCGATGCTTCCGCCGTCACGCCCGCAATCAGGCTGACCTTATTGCCATCGACTGCTGCCAGCACGATGGCTGCGTTCTTCAGCTTGTCCTTCAATTTATCGACGGTTTCGCGCAGTGTCTTGCTATCCGCGCCTGGCAATTGAGCCGCCAGCACAAACACCCCGCCGATCTCAACCGCCTGCGACACGAGTTCGTCGCCCTGATTGGACGCGAGCTTCGACTTCAGCGCGCCGAGTTCCTTTTCCAGCGCCTTCACGTGTTCCTGAACTTGCGTGATGCGCTGCGTAAGTTCGGACGGCTGCGCCTTCAGCACGGCGGAAGCCGCATTGATCCGCGCATCGAGTTCCTGCACGAAGCGCACGGCGTTGTCGCCGGTGATCGCTTCCACGCGCCGAATGCCTGCCGCGACGCCGCCTTCCATCACGATCTTGAACAAGCCGATGTCGCCCGTGCGATGCACGTGCGTGCCACCGCAAAGTTCACGCGAGAAACCGAGGTCGAGCACGCGTACTTCGTCGCCGTACTTTTCGCCGAACAGCGCCATCGCGCCGCCCTTCACCGCCTCGTCATACGCCATCACACGCACGATGCCCGGCGCGTTTGCCAGCACTTCCGTGTTGACGATTTCTTCCACTCGACGAATCTGCTCGTCGGTCATGGGTGCGTTGTGCGCAAAGTCGAAGCGTGTCTTGTCCGGATCGACGAGCGAACCCTTTTGCTGCACGTGGCTGCCGAGCACTTCGCGCAGCGCCTTGTGCATCAAGTGCGTAGCCGAGTGATTGCGGGCGGTGCGAAGACGGCGAACCGTATCGATTTCCGCCTTCACCACATCACCCACTTTCAGCGTGCCCTGCTCGATCGTGCCGTGATGGCCAACGACGTCGGACTGGACCTTGAGGGTATCGGCGACCGCAAAGCGCACCGCTGCGTTCGCGAGCACGCCCTGATCGCCCGCCTGACCGCCCGATTCGGCGTAGAACGGCGTGTGATCGAGCACGACGACGGCCTGCTGGCCGACCTGCGCTTCTTTTACCGGTGCACCGTCCACGTAAAGCGCGACCACTTTGGCGTCGTCGAAGATTTCGTTTTCGTAGCCGTGGAACGTGGTTTTCGTGCCCGCGTAGTCCAGGCCTTGCGCCGACTTGAACTTGCCGGCCGAGCGAGCCTGCTCGCGTTGACGTGCCATGGCTTCGTCGAACGCGGCTTCGTCGACGGTGATGCCGCGCTCGCGGCAAACGTCGGCGGTCAGATCCAGCGGGAAGCCGAATGTGTCGTGGAGTTTGAACGCAAGTTCGCCGTCCAGTTGCTTCGAGCCCTTGGCGTCGAGCGTGGCGAGTTCGGTTTCGAGCATCGACATGCCGTGTTCGATCGTCTCGAAGAAACGTTCCTCTTCCTGCCGCAGAACGTCCGTGACGCGGGTTTGCGCGTCCTTGAGTTCCGGATAGGCCGCGCCCATTTCCTCGACCAGATCGGCCACGAGCTTATGGAAAAACGCGCCCTTGCGGCCGAGTTTGTAGCCGTGGCGGATAGCGCGGCGCACGATCCGGCGCAGCACATAACCGCGGCCTTCGTTGCCGGGGATCACGCCGTCGACGATCAGGAACGAGCATGCGCGAATATGGTCCGCGATCACCTTCAGCGAGTTGTTGGTGAGATCCGGTGTGTCCGTTTCACGGGCGGCCGCCTTGATCAGCGTCTGGAACAGGTCGATCTCATAGTTGCTGTGCACATGCTGGAGCACCGCGGCGAGGCGCTCGAGGCCCATGCCGGTATCGACGCTCTGCTTGGGCAGCTTCGTCATGTTGCCCTGGACGTCGCGATTGAACTGCATGAACACGAGATTCCAGATCTCGATGAAGCGGTCTCCGTCCTCTTCCGGGGATCCCGGCGGGCCGCCCCAGATTTCCGGGCCGTGGTCGTAGAACACTTCCGAGCACGGGCCGCACGGGCCGGTGTCGCCCATGGTCCAGAAGTTATCCGATGCGTACCGTGCACCCTTGTTGTCGCCGATGCGGATGATCCGGTCCTTCGGCACGCCGATTTCGTTTTCCCAGATGGCGAACGCTTCGTCGTCTTCCTGGTAGACCGTGACCGTGAGTTTGTCGGCGGGCAGGCCGTAGACCTTGGTAAGCAGTTCCCAGCAATAGTGGATCGCGTCGCGCTTGAAATAGTCGCCAAACGAGAAGTTGCCCAGCATTTCGAAGAACGTGTGGTGGCGTGCTGTGTAGCCGACGTTTTCGAGGTCGTTGTGCTTGCCGCCCGCGCGGACGCTGCGCTGAGAGGTCGTGGCGCGCGAATAAGGGCGGCTCTCCGTGCCGAGGAAGACGTCCTTGAACTGAACCATGCCGGAGTTGACGAACAGCAGCGTGGGATCGTTGCCCGGCACGAGGCTGGACGAGCGCACGATCGTGTGGCCCTTCGATTCAAAGAACTTGAGGAATTTCTCGCGGATGTCGGCGGCTTTCATGGCGTGCGGGTCTGCTGTTTTGTACGGCGGCGGCGCTCGGGGCGAAGCTTCTGACTTTTTGTCTGTAGTCACTGATCGCGCGCGAGGGCCGGGTGCCGGGTGCCAAAATGGGATTGTCGATTATACGGGGTTTGGAGGGGCTTTTCGCTGGCGCCGACACAGCCCACGAGCCCCGCAACCCCGATACCGTCCACCGGCACTAACGAGAATCACAATCAGAGTGAGAAAGCCCCGTCCTTAGCTCGCCCCTTAGCTCTCCCCTTATCTCACGCCCGCCCCAATCAATCCGCCCGCCGCCGCACCCGCCACCGTCCCGAGCGGACCACCGGTCAGCACATAACCCAAAGCACCGCCGGCCGCCGCCCCAATGCCCGCGTGCGCCTGCGTACGGTTCATCGCGCAGGCCGAAAACGAAGCGATAAACACCCCAATTGCCGCGACCCGTGCAACCTGAAAAGAAACCCGCGTGATCTTGTTCATGATGAAATTTTCCTTTTTATCGTCGATACCGCTCGCATCCCAAACCTTTCAAATTCATTATTTCGGAACGCGAGGCTATCTTAAAATCTTCCCATCAACGCCGACAATTCGATTTACGTCCCGTTACGCTGGATACAACCCGTATCGAAAAGGTCATGGCCTGGTTACAACCGCACAGCAACCACGCCAGGTTCCCGGGTGTCGCAGCCACGCCGCACATCGCGGCAAAATCCCGGCGCGCGCTGTCCTGCCCCTCTTGCTAAGGTAGAATCGAACGACCAGATAAGTCTTACCGAACGCAAGCCGCAGGTCTTCAACGCTAGCGCCCTCGTCCGCTCTCCTTTTTCTCGCATGAACACCGATCGCAACGACGCTCCGGCGGTAACCAATTTCATCCGCAATATCATTGACGAAGACAATCGCAACGACAAATGGTCGCAGCGGGTCGAAACACGTTTTCCACCCGAGCCGAACGGCTACCTGCACATCGGTCATGCGAAGAGTATTTGCGTCAATTTCGGCATCGCGCGTGATTACGGCGGCGTCTGCCACCTTCGTTTCGACGACACGAATCCGGAAAAGGAAAGTGTCGAATACGTCGATTCCATCATCGACGCCGTGAAGTGGCTCGGCTTCGACTGGAACAAGGACGGCACCGAACACCTGTACTTCGCGAGCGACTACTACGACAAGCTCTACGAATTCGCCGAACTGCTGATCGAACGCGGCCAGGCCTATGTCGACAGCCAGTCGGCCGAAGAAATGCGCCTGACGCGCGGCTCGGCGCAAGAGCCCGGCAAGAATTCGCCGTTCCGCGACCGCACGCCGCAAGAGAACCTGGACCTGTTCCGCCGCATGAAAGCGGGCGAGTTCAAGGAGGGCGAGCACGTGCTGCGCGCCAAAATCGACATGGCGTCGCCGAATTTCAACATGCGCGATCCCGTCGTCTACCGGATTCGTTTCGCCCATCATTACCGGACCGGCGACACGTGGTGCATCTACCCCATGTACGACTACACGCACTGTGTATCGGACGCGCTCGAAAACATCACGCATTCGCTGTGTACGCTCGAGTTTGAAGATCACCGTCCGCTCTACGACTGGTTCTTGAATCAACTCGCCGATGACGGCAAGTTCACCCGTCCGCTGCCGCAGCAAATCGAGTTCTCCCGACTCAACCTGACGTACGCGATCACCAGCAAGCGCAAGCTGCTGCAACTGGTGACGGAAAATCATGTGGACGGCTGGGACGATCCGCGCATGCCGACTATCGTGGGCGTGCGGCGTCGGGGCTTCACGCCGGAAAGCATCCGGCTCATGTGCGACCGCGTGGCGGTGACGAAGGTGGATTCGTGGATCGACATGAGCGTGCTGGAAGGCGCATTGCGCGACGATCTCGACGAAAAAGCGCCCCGTGCGATCGCGGTGCTGGACCCGCTGAAACTGATCATCGACAACTATCCGGAAGGCACGAGCGAAACTTGCAGCGCGCCGGTTCATCCGCATCATCCTGAGCGCGGCACGCGTGAATTTCCGTTTTCACGCGAATTGTGGATCGAGCGCGAGGACTTCCAGGAAGTACCGAAAAAGGGCTATTTCCGTTTGTTCCCGGGTAACAAGGTGCGGCTGAAGTACGGCTTCGTCGTGGAGTGCACGGGCGCTGACAAGGACGAGCACGGCAACATCACGGCCGTGCATTGCACGTACTTCCCCGACAGCAGGTCCGGCACGGAAGGCGCTAACGGCTACAAGGTCAAAGGCACCATTCACTGGGTCAGCGCGGAAGGCGCATATGAAGCCGAAGTACGGATCTACGACCGCCTCTTCAAAGAACCGCAACCGGGAGCCGGCGGCGCGGAATTTCTCGATGCGCTGAACCCCGACTCGAAGCGCATCGTGCGCGCTTATCTTGAACCGGGCGCGCGCCAGGCAAACGCCGAAGATCGCTACCAGTTCGAACGCCACGGCTATTTCGTCGCTGACCGTATCGATTCGAAACCCGGCATGCCGGTGTTCAATCGCATCGTCAGCCTGCGCGATAGCTGGACCAAGCCGGCTTAAGGCCATCGGCGCGTCCCGCCGGACGCTCGCACCTGTTGTGGGGGATGCTTTGCAACGCACCTTGCCAAGGTCGTTCATCCGCGCGCTGGACGCTTCAAGCACGTCACGCGCATCTCGCGTGTCGTGCGCGCTTGCGCTGCTGATCGCGGCGCAAGCGGCTTTCGCGGGCACGGTCGACCTGTCCTCGCCTACGCTACGCAAGATCGCCGAGAACAACACCATTGTCCTCGGCGTGCGCGAGTCGTCGGTCCCCTTCTCCTATCTCGACGCGAACGGGCGGCCCATCGGCTATTCACAGTCCATCGCGCTCAAGATAGTCGACGAAGTCCGACTCCGCTTGCAAACACCCCGGCTCGCCGTGAGCACGGTGGTCGTTACGTCAGCGAACCGATTGTCGTATGTGGTGAACCACCAGATCGACCTGGAATGCGGCTCGACCGCCCATATTCGGGATCGGGAGCAATTGGTCTCGTTCTCGAACAGCTTCTTTAGTTACGGCATCCGGATGGTGGTGAAGCGCAAATCCGGCATCCGCAACTACGCGGATCTCGCCGGCAAGACGGTATCGACCACAGCGGGTACGTCCGACGAACAGCTACTGCGGGAACTGTCGCTGAACCGGAAACTCGATCTGCGTATCATCAGCGCGAAAGACCATGCAGAAGCTTTCGATGCGGTGAAAACCGGTCGCGCCGTGGCATTCGTGATGGATGACCCGTTGCTGTACGGAAAGATAGCTCAGGAAGGTCCCGCTCAAAACGAATACATTGTCACCGGTGACCCGCTCGCGCATGAATCCTACGCATGCATGATGCGCAAGGGCGACCCGGTCTTCAAGAAACTGGCCGATGACGTGATTGCCGGTATGGAGCGCTCAGGCGAAGCCGAAAAACTCTACGACCAGTGGTTCATGCAGCCCATTCCCCCCGACAACATCAACTTGCGGTTCCCTCTGTCGCCAGAAATGAGGGCGCTGTTCGCCGATCCGAGCGACCACTCCTCCGACGACTAGCGTGACCAAGCAGCAAGCGTTGATCAATGGTGCCCCCGGGCGCACGCCCTAGCCCTGCGGCTCAGGCGAGCGTCTGGTGTAGTTCCGTCAGCGACAGCGTGGTCTGGAACAAGCGCGCGAGGCTGCGGCTTGCGTACTGATCGACATCAACCGGCGCGACCCATCTGTACGCGTCCATTTCGGGAATCATCGCGCCGTCCCGGCGACGCGGAAAATACGATTCGCAGACGCACTCTTCAAGCTTTACTTCTGCGTCGGTCACTCGCACCGCGAACAGATGCAGGTCCTTGTCGCGGCGATAAACAAAGCGCCCGAGATCCTTCAAGCGCTCCGCTTTCATCACGATCCCCGTCTCTTCCACGAGTTCCCGCAATGCCGCTTCCACGGGTTGTTCGTCCGCCTCACCCTGGCCTTTCGGGATATCCCAGTGCGACGTCTCGGTCGCATGGCACAGCAACACGTCTCCTTGCGTGTTAAGAATCACGACGCCACACGAAACCGTCCGGTCGGCCATTTAAGTGGCCTTCCGGATTCGCGATAGCGCGTGACAGGAAACGTCGGGCTGGTTGAAACGGGTCACTGTTTCAACAATGCCCATTTACCGCCATCCGGCTTGCAGACGGTCGGCGCCCAGGTCTGCGTCTGACCCTTGGCGCGCGCCACTATGGTGAGCTTGCGGCACGTACGGTCGCCGTCCTTCTTCGTATCCGACGGCGTGATGGTGCCGTTGATGGCAACCGAATTTCCCGCGCCTTCGTTGTTCCAGTCGAGCGACTCGCCGTCTTGCTTGGTGTCAAGCGCCGAGTGCGCCGCGTTGTTGAGCACCTGCAAGTCACGCTGCTTCATGTAGGTGATCGGCGTGTTGTTGAGAAACCCGAGGTTGGCAGCGTGTGCCGCGCCGCCGGCAAGCACAACACAGCTTGCGATCAGTTTCACGGCGAGTTGCACCGAGACGCGCTTGAGCGCGAAAGATGGGTATGACATGAAGCACTCTCCCTTGTTGGTATTGATATTGAGATATTGGATTTTGGCGATATCAGCAAGACCGCAGCAAGATCGCGGCAAGATCGGTATGACTGCATTATTCGCGACCATTGCCATAATCGCGTTTCAAAAAGTCAGAAACGCTCTGGATCGACTGATAAATCATGATCATCTGGCGTCGAGGATAGCATGAGGGCATAAGGACTTTGCAAGCGCCTAACGTCCGCCGAATGGCCATGTGCTCTGATTTTCAGAGCGCCAGAAGACTATCTCAGAAGTGTCTGATAGAGGCATTGGGGGCGGAAAACTAATATCGGAAGCTTGTCGACTACGCTTCAAATCCGATCATGGACACCCTTCTCGCTACCGCCCAGACGCCGACGCTCTACGAGTGGCTGTGCATCGCCATTATCGCGTGTGCGATCACGATGCCCAAGGGATTCATAGCGATGGACCGGATGCTGGCCAGACGGCCCGAGCGGTCCGAGTGGTCAGGCTGCTCCTACGTTGCCGACCCGCGCGGCGCTACGCAGCCGTCAATCTGGCCGCGCGTGATGACCGCCATAGGCGGCGCATTCTGGATCGGCGCATTGCTCACGCTGGTGTTTTTATGCCGGCAACTCACTCCATAGCCTTGTCGCAATCCGACATGAATCAAGGGCAGCTTCGGCTGCCTTTTTTTATCGTCGAACGCTTTCGCATTCCTGTTTTCGTATTCCGTCATTAGCTTCGAAGCATCCCTTATTCGACGTGCAAACTTATCGCCGCTATGGTCGACGATATCTCTTCTCGCACGGAAATCTCCATGAAAAAACTGGGCTTGTCGTTGTCATTAGCAGGGTTATGGGTTGCTGCTGCGTTCGCTTTGTTGCCGCTGTCTGCGTCGGCACAAGATGCGGTGAGTGCGCCCGCGAAGCAATTGCGGATCGGTTTTCAGAAGGCCGGCCTGCTTGCCGTGCTCAAGGCCCAGGGTTCGCTCGAACAAAAACTCAAGCCGCTCGGCTACACGGTCAGTTGGTATGAGTTTCCCGCCGGGCCGCAATTGCTCGAGGCGCTCAATACAAGCAACATCGATTTCGGCTATACGGGCGCGCCACCCCCTATTTTTGCGCAGGCTGCTGGCGTGAATTTTGTTTATGTCGGCGCCGAGCCGGGCGGAGAAACCAACGAAGCGCTGTTCGTCAAAGCCGATTCCCCAATTCATTCGCTTGCTGAGCTAAAAGGCCGGCGCATTGCGTTGCAAAAGGGATCAAGTTCGAACTTCCTGCTGCTTGCAGTGCTCCAGAAAGCAGGCCTGAAGCTCGACGATATCCGTCCGGTTTATCTCGCGCCCGCGGATGCCCGCGCGGCCTTCGAAAACGGCGATGTCGATGCATGGATCGTCTGGGACCCGTATTACGCCGCCGCGCAGAAGGCGCTGACCGTGCGCACGCTCGCGGACTACACCGGGTTGCCGAAGCCGTTCAATTTCTACGAGGCCACGCGCAGCTTCGCCACCCAAAATCCGCAGGCGGTGCGTGCCGTGATCGATCAGTTGCGGACGACCGGCGCATGGGTCACGCAGCATCCCGCGGACACGGCGGCGTTGCTCGCGCCGAAAATCGGGCTCGATGCCGGGCTTGTGGAGACCTGGGTACGCCGGGTGCCGTATGGCGCTCGACCGATCGACGAGAAGATTGTCGCGACCCAGCAGGGCGTGGCGGACATGTTCTACCGCGCGAAACTGATTCCGAAGGCGGTGACGGTGAAGGACAACGTGTGGCGGGACCAGGATGCGCTGACAGCGCGGTAGGCGTAAGGACTTTTGAAGCGGTGGCGGGTTCGCGTGGCTCGCCCTGCGGAACATCATGCGATGCTGTGGTTTCACACGCCCGAGGCGTTGAGGCGAACCTGAGGTTCTGGTACGGCAGGAGGGACTCGAACCCCCGCCCCTCGGCTTAGAAGGCCGATGCTCTATCCAGCTGAGCTACTGCCGCATTGCAGATGATCCGGGATTTTACCTCATCGAAAGGATGCGAGGCCTCATTCCGAGACCTCGCCCGCTCGAATGCGATTCAAACCCTCGCGTTCAAGCCCTTAAACCGGTTGCTGATGCAGCATGAACCAGCCAAGACAGAACGCGCCCGCGACCACGCAGTACAAGCCGAAAGCGGCCAGCCGGCCGCGGCCTTCGAAGTAACGCATCAGGAAACGCACGCTTAGGTAAGCCGCAATTCCCGTCAGCACGCCACCGAGGGCGGCATCGAAGAGTTGATCCGGTGCGTGGAACAGCTTCGGCAATTCAAGCACGCCAGCCGCGAAAATGATCGGCGTGCCAAGCAAGAACGAGAACTCCGCCGCTTTCTCGGAACTCATTCCGGCGCCGACCCCGGCGATAATCGTCAGCCCGCTGCGCGAAAAACCCGGAATCAGCGCGCCGATCTGCGCGAGGCCAACCAGGAACGCCTGTTTGAACGTGAGGTCTTCGGGCGAGCGCTCAGCGCGCGCACGCGTCAGCCGGTCGCCGACCCACAACAGCACGCCGTTCACCATCAACGCCGCCGCGACGATCCGCAGATCGTGGAACAGCGCCTCGAGCCGCTTTTCAAGCACCAGCCCGACGATACCCGTTGGAATAGTGCCAATGATCAGCGCCCACATCATGTGGCCATCGGCGTTTTTGCGGCCGCGTAGCGATCCGATAAACCCCTTGATCAGCGCAATCCAGCGCTTGCGGAAGTACCACAGCAGCGCGAGCGCCGTGCCCAGGTGCAACGCGACCAGGAACGGCAACAGCTGCGGCGCGTGTTTATCGATGTGCATCCCGATCAGGCCGGGCACCAGAAGCGTATGTCCAAGACTGCTGACCGGGAACAATTCAGTCACACCCTGGAGTACGCTCAGAAAAATCAGAAACCACAAAGTCACGCGTCGATCCTCTTTCGTTATTGGCGACAGGCACATAGCCGCGGCGGTGCAGCAAACTGCCAAGCAAACCGGCCCGATTATGCCGGTCACCAAAAGCAGCGCCAAGCCTTTGCGTAGTGCCTTTCGTTATCGAAAGCAAATCGTTTGGATAATCGAATTATTTAGTAATAAATAAAAAAGCCCGTTGTAAGAACGGGCTTTTTGTGGGATAGCGTCACATCTGCGTCACGGGCGCAGCTTGTATAAAAACAGCAGCGTACCGGCACCGAACGTGCCAAAAATGAAGACTCCAAACATCATCGCCAGATCCATATCATCCTCGTTGTTCGGCAGGACCCATCAATCTGTGTGAGATCGTCAAGGTCGAAAGATGTTTCATCCGCGTTACATCGAGCTTGCATTATCGAGGTAATGAAAGCGCCTGTGTCAGTCGCAATTTCCCCAAAAGGGTTTCCCCGTAGAATTGAGCCGCTCATCGCGCCACGCCGCCTGCTCGTTGCTCGTTCGAACACTTGTTTGAATACGCGGTTCGTCCACTTACTCAAGGAGACCACCCACATGTCATCCCAGCCTGAAGACATCCTGGAAATCACGTTCGATGACGCCGTTCTCGAACTCGCGCCGCGCGCGGGCGGACGGCTGATGACGTGGCGCGTTGGCGGCGAGCCCGTTATTTTTTGGCCGGCCGCGCCGGACTGGTCCAATTTCGTCAAGATTCGCGGCGGCAACCCGTTGTTGTTCCCGTTTCTCGGCCGCCATTTCGTTGATGGCGAGATCGGCAAGTGGCGAGATCAGGAAGGCGTCGTGCACGAACTCCCCATGCACGGTTTCGCGCGCAATCTCCCGTTCGAACATCGGAGAGACCCGGACGGCCACGGCGTACGAATGACGCTCGTGGATAACGATTTCACGCGCCAGGGTTATCCCTTCGCGTTTCGTTTCGAGGCGGCATACAGGCTGGTCGATGCCGTGACACTCGATGTCGAACTCACGACGTCGAACCCCGGCGAAGTACCGCTGCCCTATTACTCGGGTCATCATTTCTACTTCGCCCTGCCGCACGATCAGCGCGGCATCAGCAGCCTGGAATTACCGCGCACGGAAACCCGCCGGCAACTCGACGATGGCTCCATCAGTGACCCGCAGGCGGGTGCAGCGCGCTACGCGCTGGACGACGCCAACATCGTGGATCGTTTCCATTGTCTTACCGGCCCCTCTGACAACCCGGTTCGCCTTGTCACACCAGGTTTGAAGCGCGCCGTGAATTTCGACCTGCAACGGCCCGACTCGGTACCTTGGTACGCCGTGACGACCTGGACCCTGGAGCCCACATCGGATTTCTACTGCATCGAGCCGTGGGTCGGACTTCCCGATGCAATTCACAACGGCCGTGGACTGCGCTGGCTCGCGCCGGGGAAAACTGAAACGGCAGCGCTGCGGCTGAGCGTTTCGCCGGCAGCTTGAAGAGGACAGGAAGCGGGACAGGAAGCGGGGAAAGAAGCGGGGCAACGAGCCGGCCATCTGGGCCGCTTCTGAGGGCAGCGACGCCGGGACGGTAAAATCGGACATTTCGCCGATGCGCGTTCCGGTTTGTCTGCCGCAGCGTTGTCGGTTCGTGCGGCGCTTTGCGAGGTTTTGGGTTTGGTAAAAATAATTCGACGGCTGACCTGCGTGACGTTGGTCGCCGTGCTCGCCGCGTGCGGTTCCGCGCCGGTCGGCCCAGGGTTTTATCGAGTAGAACGGGGCGACACGTTGTCGAAGGTCGCGCGGGCGAACCGGACATCGGTCCAGAACATCACGCGCTGGAACAACCTCACCGACCCGAATGCGATCGAAGTCGGCCAGGTGCTGCGTGTGGCGCCACCGGCGGGAAGCGTGACTCCGGCCGGGTCATCAGCACCGCCGGCCCGCCCAAGCAGCGCGGATGCATCGGATTCGTCGCCGTCATCCGCATTGGTCACGCCGGCCACCAGCATTTCGCTTATCTGGCCGACGCAAGGCAGCGTGATTCGCGGTTTCGATGGTAAGAGTTCGAAGGGTATCGACATTGCCGGCGCGCCCGGGACGCAGATCGTGGCGGCGGCCGCGGGAACGGTGGTCTATGCGGGGAACGGGCTGCGCGGTTACGGCAACCTGCTGATCGTGAAGCACAACGCCGACTACTTGAGCGCGTACGCGCATAACCGTGCGCTGCTCGTGAAGGAGGGCCAGAGCATCACTCAGGGTCAACCCATCGCGGAAATGGGCGACACCGACACGAATCGCGTGATGTTGCATTTTGAATTGCGCTACAAAGGCAGTTCGATTGATCCATCGCGCTATTTGCCGGCACGGTAACGCACCGCTCAATTGAAGACGGGCACGTTCAACGAAGGGGGGCGTGCTCAATTAAACACAGGGAAGAATCGATGAAATTACAACTTTGCGTGACGACGCTTGGAAAAGCAGCCGCGACGGCTGCGGTTATGGCGGCTGCGCTGACGCTCGGTGGCTGCGCCGACTCGGCGAAGATGACCTATCTGCCGTCCGGTGACACCGGCTTTGCGATCAACTGCAGCGGTGGCGACGCGAGTACGAGCTGGGGGGAATGCTACAAGAAGGCGGGCGAGATGTGCGGCTCGTACGGCTACGACGTGGTGTCGAAGGATGTTGATAACGGCGCAACGTCCGGCGGAACGGTGGCCGGGATTTTCGGCGCGAACGTCAAGAACCGGTCGATGGTGATTCGCTGCAAACAATAGCGCTCGCGTGTTTCTTGATCGAGCGGACAAGGCGCACAACGTGTGCACCTGCTGCCAGGTTTGATCGCGGACCCAGCGGACCCAGCGAACCCAGCAGTTGCGCGCCGCGCCAGCGACCGGACAACGGGTCGATATGCGAGGCGAACACGAGCAACGAACCCAGCGCGATCGGACAAATGGCGAGGAAAATCCACAACGAGGTCATGATCGGGAATCGATATCAGGAAATGTGATCATACCGTTGCGGCAAGAAGTTCGCATAACACGCCGTCGAAACTGCTTTTCGATCGTAGTAATTACGTGTCGCGGCCTTCGTTGACCAGACACGCTTAATCTCTGGAAACGCCCACGCACATTGGGTTACGCGTTGATACAAGTGATCACAATCAGCTCGATTGATGCACTTTAGAATGCCTTCAGCCCGCGATTCTCTGCGCGAACAGTCTTCGCGGGTCAGAAGCCCCGGTGTGCCCGCATCGGGGCTTCGCTTTTTTGGGCTGTCAGTTTGAGCGCCAGCGCCCTGCTCCGACTTTCCGCTCAGGAGTTTGACGGTCTGGGCCCGCGGAACTCACAGAGACCCTATATCTCGGCTATATCGGTGTTTGCAGCCGTCGAGGGAATGCAAAAACGAATATAAAAACGAATACAAAAGGCCGTTTCCGACTGAAGTCGGAAACGGCCTATTCGCGTGCGCTGCGCTTTATGCGCTGCGCGTGGAGATCAATGCGACGCGTGGTCGTGACCGTGATCGTGCTGATGCGCGCTGGGATCTTCAGCGGCCTGGCATGCCGGACAGATCCCCTTTAACTCGATGTCGTCGCCCGCCAGCCGATACCCGCTCGCCTCGACCTGGGACATCAGGCTCTGGCGCAACTGTTTTTGCTGCTGCAACTCGGTCACGCGGCCACATTGCTGGCACACGATCAGCACGCCATGCTGGCAATGCGTGAGATCGTGGCAGACGGTGAATGCGTTGATCGACTCGATCCGATGAATCAGCCCCGCCGACAGCAGGAAATCCAGCGCCCGATACACCGTGGGAGGCGACGCGTTCGGATGCATTGCCCGCATTTCGTCGAGCAACGTATACGCTTTGGTCGCGCGGCCCGAAGCCAGCAGCAACTCGAGCACGGTGCGGCGAATGGGCGTGAGTTTCTGACCACGCTCGCGACAATAATCGTCGGCCATCGTAACCGCCGCCTGGAGCGCGTCGGCGGACGAGTGGACGTGAGACTGGGCGTCGTTGGCGGGCATGTTCATAGGCGGATTATACGCTGCAGCATAAGGGCAGGCTCCAGGCGCGCGGCGTCATGGCTTTATTGCGGCTGCTCAGGCTTGGCCGGCGCAATGATCATGACCGGGGGCGTGGTATCGGTGGGCACGCCTTTGTAATCGGGTGGATCTTGCGGCGGCGTGTGATGAGGCACGGTGGCGTCGGCACAGGCGGACAGGAGCAGGGAGCAGATAAGCAAAGCAGCGAAACGCGGCATGGACGGCCCGGAAATGAGGTTCAGAAGGTCAGGAAGTTCGGAAACGAATACGGAAGGTGAACGCACAAGATTAAACGATATCGCGGATTGGCGAGAGAACGGAAACGCTGGGCGCAGGCGACGCGGCGCCCGTCATTGCAACAGCGCCAGAAATGGCAAAGGGGTCACGAGTTAAACTCGTGACCCCTTCATTTGAAACGTGGTCGGAGCGAAAGGATTCGAACCTTCGACCCTCTGATCCCAAATCAGATGCGCTACCAGGCTGCGCTACGCTCCGACAAGAACGAGATGATAGCGTTTTACTGATATCCGCGCAATCGAAACTATCTCGATCGTGGAGTCGGGCCGAAGTCGCAGCACGTTCGCGGCCTTCACCGGTCCGAATTGAAAACCGTAAGCAAACCTCAAGCCCCAAAAAGGCCCCCAAAAGGAGACATTGATGAACCTCATTCTCTGGCGCCACGCCGAAGCAGAAGACCAGGCTGCGAGCGATCTCGTGCGACAACTGACGCCGCGCGGCGTAAAACAGGCGCAGGGAGCGGCGAAGTGGCTGAAGAGCCGGCTAGACGACGACGCGGTGTTTCTCGTCAGTCCAGCCACCCGCACGATCCAGACGATGGAAGCGTTCAGCGACCGGTATCGCGTGGTGGAGGAACTGGCGCCGGGTGCAAGCGCCCAGGCCGTGCTGGATGCCGCGCAGTGGCCGCGCGGCGTCGCGGAGACTGTTGTTGTAGTCGGACATCAACCGACACTCGGGCGCGTCGCGGCTTCGCTGATGACCGGCCACGAAGCCGAATGGACTCTGAAGAAAAGCGGCATCTGGTGGTTCCAGCAACGCTCCCGCGCGGGCGACGATCAAGTCGTGCTGCGCGCGGTGACCAATCCTGACTTGCTGTAGCAAGAGACTGTAGTCGTAACCAACACAGCCCCAAAGGCGGCAAAACCGTGGCGTCGCGGTGACGCTTCATTGAATCGTCATAGTCACGCCATGCGAGCGTCATTCGGAATACTTACATTGGCGGCTAACGGTAATACGTCAGCCAAATCCACTTGGGGTTGCCAATGCAGAAATCGACGACACTCGCTTTATTGAGCACATCGAATGGACTGAGCGGGTCTGGTGGCTCAAACGTTGCCGAACTCCGCCGGCGATTGCCGAATGCGGCGGAGACCGTGGCGGGGCAACATCGGCTGCGGGTGTCGTGGGCGCATTCCGAAGCTGAATTGCGCGAAGCACAGCGCCTGCGGTATCGCGTGTTCGCCGACGAGATGGGGGCACAACTGAAGGGTCCGGCGGGCCTGGACGTAGACGCATTCGATGCCTTTTGCGACCACTTGCTGGTCCGCGACCTGAACACATTGAAGGTGGTGGGAACGTACCGTGTATTGCCCCCGCATCAGGCGGCGCGTGCTGGACGTTTGTATGCCGAAAGCGAATTCGATGTCTCCCGCCTCGCGCATCTACGCCCGAAGCTGGTGGAGCTCGGCCGCTCCTGCGTGCATGCGGATTACCGCAGCGGTGGCGTAATCATGTCGTTGTGGGGTGGCCTGGCGGCGTACATGAAGCAGAATGGCTACGAGACCATGCTGGGCTGCGCGAGCGTCGCAATGGCCGACGGTGGCCACTACGCCGCCGATCTGTACGAGGGGCTGGAAAAGGAAGCGCTGACATCGCCGGAATACCGGGCATTTGCGCATACGCCATTGCCGGTGCAGGAACTGCGGACGGGCGCCAAGGTAGCGCCGCCACCTTTGCTGAAGGGCTATTTGCGCCTGGGTGCGAAAATCTGCGGCGCACCGGCGTGGGACCCCGATTTCAATACGGCGGACTTCCTGACCTTGCTGCGTATATCGGAGATAGGGGAGCGCTACGCGCGTCACTTCATGGCCGACTGACAACGCCAACGCGCAACAAAAAAGCGGAAGAGACAAAGCGCGCCAGCAATAACAATCAAACCAACACCGCTGGCGCGACGACTCCGATGCACTGCGATGCCGAATTGACCGTGCGCGAAGGCGTATTCTATTCAAGCGCAAAAACAGGTTCGAAGTCCGACCTATTTTTGCATCAGGAGACATTCGAGGGAGCAGTGGCCCAAGAGAAGCCATCGCTTCCCGCCGGGATTCTCAAATGCCCGTATAGACTACCCGATACGGCTTGCCGATCTTCTCCCACTCAGCCGCTTCCTGAACGAGGCTGTAGTCGGTAAGCGGATTGAGCGCGACCCAATCGTTGGGCAAACGGACATCGAACCCGCCGTTGGCCACCGAGACCTGAATGGCCGGAAACCCGACATCCGCCCGCCGCCGGCAAAGCAGTGCAGCCAACCGCAGACAAAACAGCAAGGTCCAGTCGACATCCCGGGCCTGCGAAAGCTTGCCCAACTTCCCCACATGCCCAAGCACCAGCCCAGCTAAGCGCGCCTGATCGGTCCGCGAGAACCCGGGCATATCCGCATGACTCGCGATATACGCAGAATGCTTGTGATAAGCGCTATGCGAGATGGACAGGCCGATCTCGTGCAACGCCGCCGCCCATCCCAGGAACATGCGATTTTCGATCCGCCGTTCGGCATCGACATCAACAGCTTCCAGCTGCTCATAGAAGCTGATCGCCAGTTCGGCAATACGGCCCGATTGCTCGCCATCCACCGCATAGCGCCGCTTGAACCCCTCCACGGTCACCGTTCGCATGTCCTGGTGCTGCGTGCGCCCGAGCAGGTCGTAGAGCACGCCGAGCCGCAACGCGCCATCGGTGGTATCGACGTATTCAATCCCCAGTTCCTCGAACACGCCCAGCATGATCGACAAGCCGCCCGCGAGCACTGGAATCCGGTCAGCCTTCAACGCAACCAACTTCAGCCGGTTCACATTCTCGGCCTTGATCATCGCCCTCTTCAGCCTCTCCAGCCCGCCGCGTGAAATGCCGTGGGTGATGCCTGGATCGTTGAAACCATTCGCTTCGATCAGCTCGGCCAGCGCCCGCGCCGTACCTGATGATCCAATTGCCTGATCCCAGCCCGTCTGCTTGTATTCGCTCGAGATAATCTCGATTTCGCGCTTGGCGGCGAGTTCGGCTTGCCGCATTGAATATTCATCGACATTACCGGCTGCGAAAAACTGCCGGCTATGACTCACGCAGCCTATATACAGGCTCTCCATATGAATGGGCGTATAGTGCGAGCCGATAATAAATTCCGTCGATCCACCGCCTATATCCACTACAAGCCGCTTGCCTGCGCTCGCCGGCACCGAATGCGCGGCGCCTGCATAAATAAGGCGCGCCTCTTCCCGACCGGCAATCACTTCAATCGGAAATCCGAGCGCGTTCTGAGCTTCGGCCAGGAATTCGTCGGCGTTTTTAGCCACACGCAACGTATTCGTCGCGACCGCGCGCACATGGTCGGGATGGAAGTCCCGCAGCCGTTCGCCGAAGCGCTTCAGCGCGTCCCAGGCGCGCAGTTGCGAGGCCCGGTCGAGGAATTTGTCCCGCGACAGGCCGGCCGCAAGCCGCACGGGTTCACGTAGCGCGTCGACCTGGTAGATCGGACTGCCGGAGGGCGTCTCCTCGACGCGTCCGACGATCAGCCTGAAGCTGTTCGATCCGAGATCTACGGCTGCCAAAAGATGAGGGGGGTTGACCATCGATTTTCCAGGTTCCGTAGGGTTGTGCCCGCGAGCGCCTTGCAGCTCCAAGCGGTCCGGGCCGCATTTGAACACGCCGAGCCGCAGCAGCGCGCCAATTTTAAGTCCAAGCGGAGGACTGTGCTGGTCTGGTAAATAATCCAATGCAGCAAACTGCCCCAATGAATCGATTTCGTCTGGTCGAGGAAACAGGACGCAACGCAGGGCAAACTTTGCCAGAATCAACCTTACCCGAGACCTGCGTTAGATTTATGACACCACGTTTTCACAAAAACGTCATCATACTGTGATGCATTCCGAGCGATCCTTGCACATTCTGTTATTTTGACTGCCAATACTATCGATGTCCTTACGCTATCCCCTTCTTAATCGCGAACTGGGCATTCTGGGTTTTAACGAACGAGTATTGTCGCAGGCCGCCGATACCGCCGTCCCGCTGCTCGAACGGCTCCGCTTTATCTGCATTACCAGCAGCAACCTCGACGAATTTTTTGAAGTCCGCATGGCCGGCATGCAGGAACAGATGCGCGACAACCCGGGCTCGCTCTCGCCCGACGGCATGTCGCTGCAGCATGTGTACGACCTCGTGGTCGAGCGCGCGCATCGCCTGGTCCATCAGCAATACGTCATGCTCCAGGACACCGTGTTTCCCGCGCTGGAAAGTGAAGGGATCTACTTTCACGGCGTGGAATCCTGGAGCGAAGCGCAGACCGATTGGGCGCGCGATTATTTTCAGAACGAGTTGCTGCCGGTACTGACGCCGATCGGACTGGACCCCGCGCATCCGTTTCCGCGCGTGCTGAACAAGAGCCTGAACTTCGTGGTCGAGCTGGAGGGCCGCGACGCGTTCGGCCGCCAGGCAATGATGGGCATCGTGCAGGCGCCGCGCGCGCTGCCGCGGCTCGTGCGCATGCCCGAAGCGCTGTCGGGGTATCCGCACGGGTTCGTGCTGCTGAGCTCCTTGCTGCAGCGTTTTGTCGACGCGCTGTTCCCGCATCTGGTCGTGCGCAGTTGCAACCAGTTCCGCATCACGCGCAACAGCGAATTGTTCGTCGATGAAGACGAAATCACCAACCTGCGCGTCGCGCTGCAGGGCGAACTGCCCGCGCGCCATTTGGGCAATGCGGTACGTCTGGAAGTGTCGGCGGAAACGCCGCCGCACATGATCCGGCGCCTGCTTGACGAAAGCGAGCTGAACGACCGCGATTGTTATCGCGTGGACGGGCCGGTGAATCTTGTGCGTCTGATGCAGTTGCCCGAGATGGTCGATCGACCGGACCTGAAGTTCGTGCCGCATATTCCGGCTGTGCCGAAAGCTATCGCGGCAACATCGAATCTCTTCGACGCCATCGATCAGGGCGACATCCTCCTGCATCATCCGTACGAGAGTTTTCAGCCTGTGCTCGAGCTGCTGCTGCAGGCGGCCAAGGACCCGCAGGTGGTGGCGATCAAGCAGACCATCTACCGGACTGGCACCGACTCGCCGCTGATGGACGCGCTGATGCAAGCCGCGCGCAACGGCAAGGAAGTGACTGTGGTAGTGGAACTGCTCGCACGCTTCGACGAAGAAACGAACATGAACTGGGCGTCGCAGCTCGAAGCCGTGGGCGCGCACGTGGTGTACGGCGTGGTCGGCCACAAATGCCACGCGAAAATGATGCTGATCGTGCGGCGCGTTTCCAAGAACGGCAAGATGATGCTCAGGCGTTATGTGCATCTGGGTACGGGCAACTATCATCCGCGCACCGCGCGTCTTTATACCGATTTCGGCGTGATGACCTCGGATCAGGAAGTCTGCGAAGACGTGCATCACGTGTTTCAGCAACTCACCGGCATCGGCGGCGAGCTGCGCCTGCATCAGCTCTGGCAAGCGCCTTTTACGCTGCATCCGAATCTGATGGAAGCCATTCGTGCTGAAGCCGACAACGCGCGGGCGGGCAAGAAAGCGCGGATTGTCGCCAAGATGAATGCGCTGCTCGAACCGACCGTGATCATCGCGTTGTATGAAGCATCACAGGCAGGCGTGAAAATCGACCTGATCGTGCGTGGCGTCTGCGCGTTGAAACCCGGCGTGGAAGACCTGTCCGAGAACATTACGGTGCGCTCCATCGTCGGACGTTTTCTCGAGCATCACCGCATCTTTTATTTTTACGCGGGCGGAGAAGAGAAGGTGTATTTGTCGAGTGCGGACTGGATGGATCGCAACTTCTTCCGGCGCGTGGAAGTGGCATTTCCGGTGAACGACCGGCGCCTGAAACGGCGCGTGATTGCCGAAGGACTCTCAGTGTTTCTCGGCGATAACCAGTCGGCGTGGCTCATGCAAAGCGACGGGCATTATCAGCGGCGGCGTCCGGGCAAGTCGATGCGCAATGCGCAATTGGGCCTGCTCGCGAAGTTCTGCCCTTGATGGTCTGAAGGACTGGTCTGACTGACTGGTCTGAATGAAGGCTTGAACGTGCGCTGCCGCAAGGCACGTCAAGCCGCGTCATTCCCTCAAGCGGCAATCGATTTCCTCAAGGCCGTGCGGGCGGCCGCAAACTTCACCGAGAAGGTGCTTCCCCGCCCTTCCTCACTCCTGACTTCCAGGTCGGCCAGATGGCGTTGCAATACGTGCTTCACGATCGCAAGCCCAAGGCCCGTGCCGCCGGTATCGCGTGAACGGCTTCTATCCACACGATAAAACCGCTCAGTCAAGCGCGGAATATGTTCGGCCGGAATACCGAGTCCGCTATCTCGCACGGAAAACACTGCGCGATCCCGAACGCGCTGCCACGAAACATCAATCGTTCCACCATCCGGCGTATAGCGAATCGCATTCGTCACCAGATTCGCGAGCGCACTGACAATCTCCGTTTCCGAACCGGACACTGTCAACGCTTCATCCACATCGAATGTAATTCGATGCCGGCCGTTCGACAGATTATCCGCGTCTTCTTCAAGATGGCGCAGTACCGCGCGCATATCGAGAACGTCGTCGCTGGGTGGTTTGACATCACCCTCCAGATTCGCGAGCACGAGCAGATCGCGCACGATGTTCTGCATCCGCGACGACTGCTGCTCCATCATCTCCAGATATCGCGCCCGGTCGGATTCATTCAACGGCAATTCGCGCATGGTTTCAAGAAAGCCGGACAGCACGGTCAACGGCGTCTTCAACTCGTGCGAAACGTTCGCGACAAAATCGCGGCGCATGGAATCCGTTCTTTCCAGTTCCGTTATGTCCTGGGTCAGAATCAGCTTCCGGTTTTCTCCGTAGGGGAATATTTGCACCGACAATACATGCTGCCGGTTCAGTCCCATCCCCCGCATCACCAGCACCGACTCGTAATGCTGCGAAGCGAGATAACGAACGAAGTCCGGTTGACGCACGAGATGCGTGATGTGCTGGCGCAGATCGCGTTTGGCGTCGAGACCGAAATGGGTTTCGGCAATAGCGTTGCACCACTCTATCTGGTCGGTGTCGTCGAGCATGGCGACGCCATTCGGCGACGCCTGAATGCCCTGGATAAACCGTGAATGCTGCTGCTCGACCTGGCGCACCTGCGCGTGCCAGCGCTTCGCAAGCTTATGCAGCCGATAGTAAATCTCACCCCACACGCCAGGCGCGCTCGGCACTTCGCCGTACACGGGGGCGTCGAGCAAACGCCACAGGCGCTGCGTATGAAAGGTAGTGAAGAGGGTTTGCAGAACCAGCATGATGAGCGCGAAACAGAGCGCGGCGCGCACTCCGAACAGCGCGCCGACAATCCCGCTCAATACCGCGAGCAACGCGAGGGACACGAGAGAACGCGTCCAGATGATATTCATGAATTAGCGGATCGAGATTATTGCCACGCGACCACGATTGGCCGCGGGCTTCAGTCACTCTTCTCATTTACTCCATCAAGCGCTCTTGGCCAGCCGGTAACCACTGCCGCGAACCGTTTCAATCATAGCATCGCATCCAGCCGGCTTTAAGGCTGCGCGCAGACGCTTGATATGCACGTCCACCGTTCGCTCTTCCACGAATACGTGATCGCCCCACACCTGATCCAGCAATTGCGTGCGGCTATGCACGCGCTCAGGATGCGTCATGAAGAAGTGCAGCAAGCGGAACTCGGTCGGTCCGAGATCGAGCTTGATATCGTCGCTTCCCTGACCGTTCGAATGCGCTGCCACCCTATGGGTAGCCGGGTCAAGACGCAAGCCGTTGATTGCAACCACGTCTTCCGTCAATTGCGGCGCGCGCCGGCGCAATACCGCCTTGATCCGCGCCATCAATTCTTTCGGCGAAAATGGCTTCGTCACATAATCGTCCGCGCCAATTTCAAGTCCGAGCACCTTGTCCTGCTCGTCGCCGCGGGCAGTGAGCATGATGATCGGAATATGTTTCGTGCGTTCGTTGCCCCGTAATTCCCGAGCAAAGGCAATGCCGGATTTACCCGGCAGCATCCAGTCGAGCAGTACCAGGTCGGGCAAGACGTCGCTGATCAGGTTTTGCGCCTGTTCCGCGTTATAAGCACGAATGGGGCAATGGCCCGCGTGTTGCAGATTCACCGAAATCAATTCGGAAATCGCGGGTTCGTCTTCTATAACGAGAATGCTGCTGGGCATCGGCACCTCTGTAACCTTCTTCGCGTAAGTTAAACAACCAACATCCGGATCACAACAGAATCAGCTCAGTGCTTCGCGTTCAAGTTGATCGCGCGACACATGGCGGACATCCGTTCCCTTCACAATGTAAATAATGAATTCCGCAATGTTCTTCGCATGATCGCCAATCCGTTCGACCGCTTTAGCGATAAACAGATAGTCGAGGCCCGCCGAAATCATGCGCGGATCTTCCATCATGTACGTGACCAGCTTGCGCACGAAGGCGCGGAATTCTTCGTCAATGGCTTTATCGTCACGAACGATCTGAGCGGCGGCGACCGTATCCAGGCGCGCGAATGCATCTAGCGCACGGCGCAGGATGGAGACCGCCATTTCGCCGGACAACTTGATTTCCGCGATATTGACGTTACGCCCCATGCCATCTTCATTGATACGCCTTACGCGCTTGGCGATCTTTTCGGCTTCGTCGCCGGCGCGCTCGAGATTCGTAATCGTTTTCGAAATCGCCATCAACAAACGCAGGTCACGCGCGGCCGGCTGACGGCGCGCAATGATGTTGCTGCATTCCTCGTCGATCTCCACTTCCATGGTGTTCAGGCGCTGTTCGGCGAGCACTACCGCTTCAACAATTTCCATGTCGAACGTATTGAGCGCCTGCATGGCGTTGATGATCTGGGATTCGACCAGACCGCCCATTTCCAGCACCTTGGATGACACCGCATTCAGATCGGCGTCGAACTGGCTCGACAAATGTTTATCGGACATATGTGCTCCTGAAGTCCTTTTTTTAGCCCGTTATGAATCGGCGACAACGTGGCGACAAACCCAGCCGCGCGATTCAACCAAACCGGCCGGTGATGTAGTCTTCCGTTTCCTTGCGGGACGGTTTGATGAAGATCTTTTCCGTATCGCCGAATTCAATCAATTCGCCCAGATACATATAAGCAGTGTAGTCCGAACAACGCGCCGCCTGCTGCATGTTGTGCGTAACGATCACCACCGTGTAATCATCCTTCAGTTCGGCAATCAATTCTTCAATGCGGCCCGTCGAAATAGGGTCGAGCGCGGAACACGGTTCGTCGAGTAACAGCACTTCCGGGCGAATGGCAATGCCGCGCGCAATGCACAGTCGCTGCTGTTGTCCGCCCGACAGGCCATAGCCGCTTTGCTGCAGCTTGTCCTTCACTTCGTTCCACAGCGCCGCTTTCGTCAGCGCCCATTCAACGCGGTCGTCCATTTCCGAGCGCGACAGTTGCTCGAACATCTTTACGCCGAACGCAATGTTGTCGTAGATCGACATGGGAAACGGCGTCGGCTTCTGGAACACCATGCCAACCCGCGCACGCAGCAGCGAGATATCGCGGCTGGTATCGAGCAGGTTGTTGCCGTCCATCAGGATCTCGCCTTCCGCGCGCTGCTCCGGATACAGCGCGTACATCTTGTTGAATGTACGCAGCAGCGTCGACTTCCCGCACCCCGACGGACCGATGAACGCCGTCACCTTATGTTCAGGAATCCGCAGGTTGATGTTCTTCAGCGCATGAAACTTGTTGTAGAAGAAGTTGAGGTTGTTCACCTCGATCTTCGGTTTCATCGATCCAACCGGCGGCGCGTGATGGGCCGGCTTGAAGCTGCCCGGCACAGCACCACGCTCAACCGGGCTTGTGCCTGCGTTATCACCGCTGGCGGCCGGATTAGCGTTCCGGGCGCTCACATCGCTTGCGACTGTGTTCATGGAATGATTTCCGCCTTATTTTTTCGAGAAGATCGTGCGTGCCAGGATGTTCAGACCGAGCACGCCGAGCGTGATCAGGAACACGCCGGCCCACGCGAGCGCTTGCCATTGGGGGAACGGGCTCATCGCGAACTTGTAGATCGTGACGGGCAGGTTCGCCACCGGCTGATTCATGTCCCACGAGAAAAACTGGTTGGACAGCGCCGTGAAGAGCAGCGGCGCGGTTTCGCCAGTGATGCGTGCAACAGCCAGCAGGACGCCCGTCACGATGCCGCTGACCGACGCCTTCAGCGTGATCGAACAAATCATCTTCCACTTCGGCGTGCCGAGTGCAAAGGCCGCTTCACGCAGCGCGTTCGGCACCAGTCGCAGCATGTTTTCCGTTGTACGGATCACGATGGGGATCTGCAGCAACGCCAGCGCGATCACGCCCGCCCAACCGCTGAAGCGCCCCATTTGCGCGACCACCAGCGCATACACGAACAAGCCGATCACGATCGACGGGGCGGACAACAGGATGTCGTTAATGAAACGCGTCAAGCTCGCAAGCCAGCGCTTGTCGCCATATTCGGCGAGATACACGCCCGCGAGAATCCCGAGCGGCGTGCCGACGAACGTGGCGAGGAGCACGAGCATCAAGCTGCCGACGATCGCATTCAGCAAACCACCGCCATCGGTATTAGGCGGGGGCGTGTTCTGCGTGAACAGATCGATCGACAAACCGCCAATACCCAGCTTGACCGTGGTGAACAGAATCCACACGAGCCACAACAAACCGAATGCCATCGCAGCCAGCGACAACACCAGCGCGAGCACGTTCTTGCCGCGGCGACGCCGCTGCAACTTGATGCGCGTGGCTTCTTCCCGTTCCGGATTGCCGGAGCCGGGGAATTGAGTAGTGGTCCGGTTCACTTGCCACCCTCCCCTTTTTCGAGGCGAAGCAGCATGAGTTTGGACAGCGAAAGCACGATGAACGTAATCAGGAACAGGATCAAACCGAGCTCCATCAACGCCGACGTGTGCAGTCCCGGACTCGCTTCAGCGAATTCGTTGGCGAGCGCCGAGGTAATGCTGTTGCCTGGAGAAAACAGCGAGACGTTATCGAGCAGATTCGTATTGCCGATCACGAACGTCACGGCCATTGTTTCACCAAGCGCGCGGCCGAGGCCGAGCATCACGCCGCCAATCACACCGGTTCGCGTAAAGGGCAGCACGATTTTCCACATCACTTCCCAAGTCGTGCAGCCAATGCCATACGCCGATTCCTTCAGCAAGACCGGCGTGACTTCAAACACGTCGCGCATCACCGCCGCAATATACGGAATGATCATGATCGCCAGGATCACACCGGCGCACAGAATGCCGATGCCGATGGGCGGCCCCTGGAAAAAGCGGCCGATAAACCAGACATTGCCGAGCAGCTTGCCCAGCGGTTTTTCGAAATAAGTCGCGAAAATGGGTGAGAACACCAGCAGACCCCACATGCCGTAGACAATCGACGGGATGGCCGCGAGCAGTTCAATTGCCACGCCGAGCGGCCGGCGCAGCCATGCGGGCGCGAGCTCGGTCAGGAACAGCGCGATGCCGAAGCTCACCGGCACGGCGATGATCAGCGCAATGATGGACGTGGCAATGGTGCCGTAGATGGGCACGAGCGCGCCAAAGCTATCGGTCTGTGGATCCCAGTCGGAACGCCAGAGAAAACTGAGGCCAAATTTTTGCAGCGTAGGCAGCGAGGCCACCACCAGCGACACGATAATGCCGCCCAGCAGCAGCAGCGTGATGACGGCGGAAAGCCGCGTCAACCCACCGAAAACGATATCACCGAGTCGTCCCGGAGCGCGTTGAGCGCGGCTGGCGGGTGGAGTCGATGAGAAGTTGATGTCCGACATGGGAACCTTCGGAAGGGCCGCGCGGCGGATGCCGCGCGGCAATACGGACAAAAAAGCCAGATGCTTGTTGCTTACCGCTAAGAAAAAGCAGCTTACTGCGCGACAGCCTTGCCCGATGCGTCCTTCACCTTCGATTTCCACTGCGTTTCGATTTCGGCGATCACCGAATCAGGCAACGAAATGTAGTCGAGGTCATTCGCTGCTTGCGTGCCGTTCTTGAACGCCCAACCGAAGAACTTCAGCGTTTCCGCGCCTTGCGCTTCCTTGTCCTGCGTCGTGTGCAGCAGCACGAAGGTTGCGCCCACGATCGGCCATGCGTCCTTGCCCGGCTCGTTCGTCAGGATCTGATAGAACGACTTCGACCAGTCCGCGCCCGCTGCCGCTGCCTTGAACGTTTCCGTCTTCGGCTCGACCACCGCGCCCGACGCGTTCTTCAGGTCGACGTACGTCATCTTGTTTTGCTTAGCGTACGCCCATTCCACGTAACCAATAGCACCCGGCAGACGCTGGACGAACGCGGCGACGCCGTCGTTGCCCTTGCCGCCCGTGCCCGTCGGCCAGTTGACCGTCGAACCTTCACCCACCTTGGCTTTCCACTCAGCGTTCACCTTGGACAGATAGTTCGTCCAGATGAAGCTCGTGCCCGAACCGTCGGCGCGGCGTACGACAGCAATGTCGTCATCCGGCAGCTTCAGCTTCGGATTCAGCGCGACGATAGCCGGGTCGTTCCACTTCTTGATCTTGCCGAGGTAGATGTCGCCGAGAACTTCACCCGACAGCGTCATCTCACCCGCTTTGATACCCGGCACGTTGATCGCCGGAACTACGCCGCCAACCACTGTCGGAAACTGGAAAAGCCCCTGCTTGGCCAGCTCGTCGTCCTTAAGCGGTGCGTCCGAGCCAGCAAAATCCACCGTCTTCGCGATGATTTGCTTGATGCCGCCCGAGGAACCGATTCCTTGATAGTTAACCTTGCCGCCGCCTGACTTCTGATACGTATCGGCCCATTTCGTGTAAATCGGTGCAGCGAAGGTACTGCCCGCGCCGGTGATGTCCGCAGCTTGCGCCGACATCGCGAACATTGCGCCGACGATGCCTGCGAGCGCGGTGTGCATCAATTTCATGTGATCTCCAGGGTTGTGAGCAAGTGGCTCGACACCGCGAAGGATAGGGTTTCAATGTGACAGTCCGATGACTAATGATGAAGCCAGCGTGACAACAGGCTTACGATCGCGAAAGTTCATGGTGTGATGATTTGAATGCGGAGGCTTGATGGGACTGCGGTTGAGGCTATTCAGCTGGTTTTCTTTCAAATATTTTCCTGACCGGACATGCCGTGTGATGTCGCGGCCTTGGGTCGTGTGATTCCTTGGATTGGTCGTTTCCTTTTGATCCAATTCCGAGACCTGAATTCGCGGCGGAGGTCGACATGCAAAAACGCCACGGCGCAAACCGTGGCGTTTTGTATGCAGGTCCTTCTCTACGATCAGGTTGTTGCGTCCTTCACCACCCTCGCAATACTTTCGGCGTGTGCGAGCGCATCCGCCTCTGACGCAGCCTCCACCATCACGCGCAGCACCGGCTCCGTTCCCGACGCGCGGATAAGCACCCGGCCATGGGATTCCAGCGCGCGCTCGGCGCCTGCGATTGCCTGCTTGATGGCGTCGCTGCTCTTCCAGTCGGCATCCGGGCTCATGCGCACATTGATCAGCTTCTGCGGGAACAGCGTCACACCGTCGAGCAGGTCGGCAAGCGGCTTGCCGCCGCGTTTTATTGCCGCAAGCACGAGCAGCGCCGAAACAATGCCGTCGCCCGTGGAGTGCCGGTCAAGCGACAGGATATGCCCGGACCCTTCCGCGCCCAGCATCCAGTTGTTCTCACGCAGCTTCTCCAGCACGTAGCGGTCGCCCACGGCCGCGCGCACGAACTGCACGCCCGCCTGCTTCAACGCAACCTCTACCGCCATGTTCGTCATCAGCGTACCGACCGCGCCGTCCACATGCCCGTCCGTCGCAATGCGGTCCTTCACCAGCACGTACAACAATTCGTCGCCGTTGTAGAGCCGTCCCGAAGCATCGACGACCTGCAGGCGATCCGCATCGCCGTCGAGCGCAATGCCGATATCCGCACGATGCTCTTTCACCGCGCGCACCAACGCGTCGGGCGCAGTGGCTCCCACGCCGTCGTTGATATTGAAGCCGTTCGGTGACACGCCGATCGTCACCACTTCCGCGCCAAGCTCGTGGAAAACCTGCGGCGCGACGTCGTACGCAGCGCCGTGAGCGCAGTCGACCACCAGCTTGAGACCGTGCAAATCGAAGCTGGCCGGGAACGTACTCTTGCAGAATTCGATGTAGCGGCCGCGTGCGTCGTCTAGCCGGCGGGCCTTGCCCAACAGCTCGGACGGCGCGCACGACATGGGTTCCTCGAGTTGCGCTTCAATCTTCAACTCGACTTCGTCCGGGAGCTTGTTGCCGTCAGCGGAGAAAAACTTGATGCCGTTGTCGTAGTACGGGTTATGCGATGCGCTGATCACCACGCCCGCCGCCAGGCGCAGAGCACGCGTCAGGTAGGCGACGCCCGGCGTCGGCATCGGGCCGGCCAGCATGACGTCAACACCCGCTGCCGAAAAACCCGACTCCAGTGCCGCTTCCAGCATGTACCCCGACACCCGGGTGTCCTTGCCGATCAGCACGGTCGGGCGGCTGCCGCGCTGCGCCCATCGATCCGCTCCCGCCAGTACTTTCCCGGCTGCATAGCCCAGCCGCAACACGAAATCAGGCGTGATCGGAGCCTCGCCGACCTTGCCGCGAATACCATCTGTTCCAAAATATCGACGTGCCATTGTTTCGTTCTTATCCTTGCGCAAAATTAAGCGCGAACGGTGAAATCCAAACCTCTCAAGGCAATCGCAATGCCTATGCTTTCGAAGCGCCGCTCATTGAGTTGTGTTGTGTCTTGCATTACGCTTAACGGCAGCGCGCACGGCTTGCCACACCTTCAATGCATCGGCAGTTGCCGCGACGTCGTGCACCCGCACAATTGCCGCGCCTCGCTCGGCCGCGCACACCGCCGCCGCCACGCTCGCTGCCACGCGCTCGACCGGTTGCATTCGCCCGGTCACCGCGCCAAGCATCGACTTGCGCGACATTCCAGCCAGTAACGGGACGCGCGAATTCTCGGGCCGTGTCTCGGCGAAATGCGCCAGCAAAGCGTAATTATGATCGATCACGGACTTGCCGAACCCAAATCCGGGATCGAGGCAGATCCGCTCCGCGCCGATTCCCTCCGCCATCAGCGCACGCAGCCGTTCCTCGAAAAATTCCCGCACCTCTGCCACGACATCGCGGTACACAGGCTCATGCATCTGCATGGTCTGCGGCTCGCCAAGCATATGCATGACACAGACCCCGCACGTGCTGTCCTTGACCGCATCGAGCGCGCCTTCACGACGCAAGCCCCAGATGTCGTTGACCATATCCGCGCCGGCGTTCAGCGCAGCGCGCATGACGGCGGGTTTGTAGGTGTCGATGGAAAGCGGCACACCCGCCGATCGCAACGCTTCGATAACCGGGATGACGCGCTCGAGCTCTTCGTCCAGCGGAACGGGCGGCGCGCCCGGGCGGGTCGACTCACCGCCAATATCGATCATGTCGGCGCCGTCGCGAATCATCTCGGCGGCCTGTGCGAGCGCCGCGTCGCGCGCGACGAAACGGCCGCCATCTGAAAACGAATCCGGCGTGACATTGAGAATGCCCATGATCAGCGGACGCTCGAAGGTCAGCGTAAACCGGCCGCATTGAAGCGGCTGAGCAACAATGTGAAAGTTGTCCGGCAAAGGTGAAGACAGCATAGTGGTCGAGCGATGCGATGAAGAAGCTACGTTTTTAGACCGTTGGGCGCCGATCGGACCGCCATTCGAAGTGCATGCGGCGGAGCTCAAGCAATGGCCAGCCAAGCCAATGAACCTGCTCCGCGTGGCCTCAAAAAGCGAGCCCCAACGGAAAAGGGCTGGTGTGAAAACACACCAGCCCCTTCTGATTTGCCTCAGGATCGCGTCAGGCTGAAGCAGGAGCCGTGGCGTTACCCGGTTTGACTTCCGCGCCGGTGTTTCCACCACCGGACGACGGATCACCCGACGGCGGCGGCAGATTCTTCGGCGGACGCGGCGGACGACCGCCCATGATGTCGCTGATCTGCTCTGCGTCGATGGTTTCCCATTCCAGCAGTGCCTTCGTCATGGCTTCGACCTTGTCGCGGTTGTCTTCCAGCAGCTTGCGGGCGAGGCCATACTGATCGTCAAGAATCCGGCGAATTTCAGCATCAACCTTTTGCTGCGTGGCTTCGGATACCGTCTTTGACGCCATCTTGCCGAACACGCCGTCCTGCTCGGTATCAACATATACCATCGTGCCGAGCACATCCGACATACCGTAACGCGTCACCATGTCACGAGCCATCTTGGTCGCGCGCTCGAAGTCGTTCGAAGCACCCGTAGACATGGAGTTCAGGAACACTTCCTCTGCTGCACGGCCGCCGAACAGGATGGCGATTTCCTCGAGCATCTTGTCGCGATACAAGTTCACGCGATCATGCTCCGGCAACTGCCACGTAATGCCCAGCGCCCAGCCACGCGGCATGATGGAAACCTTGTGAACCGGATCTGCGTGAGGCAGCAACTTGGCCACCACCGCGTGACCCGACTCGTGATAAGCCGTGTTGCGACGCTCTTCTTCACGCATCACAGCAGACTTGCGTTCCGGACCCATGAAAATCTTGTCCTTCGCGTCTTCGAAGTCCGCCATTTCGACGATCCGCTTGCCGCGACGCGCTGCGAACAGCGCAGCTTCGTTCACAAGGTTCGCCAGATCGGCGCCCGAAAAGCCCGGCGTACCGCGTGCGATCACCGATGCATCGACGTCGTTCGAAATAGGCACCTTGCGCAGGTGGACCTTCATGATGTGTTCGCGACCGCGGATATCCGGCAGGCCGACATACACTTGGCGGTCGAAACGACCCGGACGCAGCAGCGCTTTGTCCAGCACGTCGGAACGGTTGGTTGCAGCGATCACGATCACGCCGGAATTCGCCTCGAAGCCGTCCATTTCCACGAGCATCTGGTTCAAGGTCTGTTCGCGCTCGTCGTTACCGCCGCCCATGCCGGCGCCGCGATGACGGCCCACAGCATCGATTTCGTCGATAAACACGATACACGGTGCGTGCTTCTTGGCTTGCTCGAACATGTCGCGCACCCGAGCTGCACCCACACCGACGAACATTTCAACGAAGTCCGAACCCGAGATGCTGAAGAACGGCACTTTCGCTTCGCCGGCAATGGCGCGCGCCAGCAACGTCTTACCCGTACCCGGAGGCCCAACCAGCAACACGCCGCGAGGAATACGTCCACCCAGCTTCTGGAATTTCTGCGGATCGCGCAGGAAGTCGACTAACTCGGAGACCTCCTCCTTCGCTTCGTCACAGCCTGCGACATCGGTAAAATTGATCGCGTTATTGTTCTCGTCGATCAGCCGCGCTCGCGACTTGCCAAACGAAAACGCTCCGCCTTTCCCGCCGCCCTGCATTTGCCGCATCATGAAGAACCAGAAACCGATGATCAGAATCGTCGGTCCGAGGTAATACAGCGCGGAAACAAGCGCATTCGGTTCGTCGTCGGCCTTGCCGCTAACCTGGACGCCGTACTTCATCAAGTCGCCGACCATCCAGATATCGCCAGGCGACACGATTTGATATTTCTGGCCGTCTGCGGGAGTAACGGTGAGATTACGGCCCTGAACGGTAACTGTCTTGACCTTACCGGTCTTCGCGTCGTCCATGAATTGCGAATACGAAACACCTTCCTGGACGCGGGGCTTGTCGAACTGCTTGAACACCGTGAACAGCACCAGTGCGATAACCAGCCACACCGCTGCCTTAGAGAACATATTGTTGTTCAAAGCACCACTCCTTCACTCATAGACGGGCGCCTACATTCGCCTTGCGGCACCACCAAAGCATTCTAATCCAGACCGCAAACCCCTGCTATAGCCTTTAACTAGCACGAGGATAGCGGTCAGGACCCGATTGTTTGGACATTTCCGGTAAAACGCTTGCCAAGACAAACGGTCCCTGACGGCGATTCCACCCGCAACTCTCAATCCCGACGCTTGAGTTGCCTGCCCAAAATAAACGTTTCGGACGATTTATCGCGCGACGCCTTCGGCTTGCGCGGCGCGACGATTTTGAATTGATGCTTGAACTTCTCCACTATTTGACTATAGCCGCTGCCATGAAAACATTTGACCAATAAGGCGCCTTCCGGCTTCAAATGATTCTGCGAGAAGTCCAGCGCCAGATCGCACAGATGTTCCATTCGCGCTGCATCTGCGCTCGCGACCCCTGAGAGGTTGGGGGCCATGTCGGAAATTACAAGATCAACTTGATGGTCTCCGACAATTTCCTTCAATTGGTCCAGTACCGAGTCTTCGCGGAAGTCGCCCTGGATGAAGATCACGTCGGCAATCGGCTCCATGGGCAGCAGGTCAAGCGCGATGATCTTGCCATCAATCCCGCCTTCGCGCGTTTCACCGCGCTTGGACCCTTTGGCCAATTGGTTGCGCGCGTACTGGCTCCAGCTCCCGGGGGTCGAGCCCAGGTCGACAATGATCTGGCCCGGTTTGATCAACTTATCCTGCTCGTCGATCTCCTTCAGCTTGTACGCGGCGCGCGCCCGATAGCCCTCGCGCTGCGCGAGCTTCACGTACGGGTCGTTGATGTGGTCGTGCAGCCACGAGTAATTGAAGCGGTTTTTTGCCATTAAGAATGAACTCTTGCTGCGTGAAACTGTGCTTTTAGCGGATAATACGCGTCTAATTCGGGGTGCTGCTCATTTGCTGGGCAACTTATTTGCCAGCTCATTTGCCAGCTCATTTGCCGGCTTACGAAGCAGCCTTCGTCGATGTGGACAGCCGAAGTGGCTAGCCGATACCGGCGCCGTTGCGCCCTGTGCTTGCCAGCGACGTTTGCCGGAGGCCCGAGGCTGATAACGTGCTTCGGGCTTATCTGGCAAGGGGCGGCGTCCGAGCTACGGCGATTAAAGATTCGTTAAAATCAAGTCCGTTACTTGCCGCACCGCCTCGCGTCGTCCGTCATTTTCTTGAGCAAGGCGTCCCGCCCTGCCCGTCTTTGTTTTGCAATCGCGACCGTTTAGCCGCTTTTACGCTACGGCGCCCCTCATTTTAGTCGAGTCCGTTACTTCTCATGCCAGCTCTCAAACTTTCTCCCGCCCAACGCGCCGACCTGCGCTCCCAGGCCCACGCGCTCAAGCCCGTCGTACTCGTTGGCGGCGAAGGGCTGACCGAGGCCGTGCTGACCGAGATCGAGGTGCACCTTGCTGCACATCAGCTCATCAAGATCCGCGTGTTCGGTGACGACCGCGAAGCCCGCGTCGCAGCCTACGCGGAAATCTGCGACCGGCTGAACGCCGCGCCGATCCAGCAAATCGGCAAGTTGCTTGTCGTGTGGCGGCCGGACAGCGACCAAGCGGCCAAGCCTTCGCGCGCTGCCGGTGTCCGTGGCGCCAATCGCATAGCGCCTCCGAGCGCCGGAGAAGCCGCTGCCGAAACGTCGTCGAAGGGACGTGCGCCGCGCGTGGTCAAGGTCGTCAAGATCACGCGTGACGCACCTGTGGTCCGCAAGCCGAAGAAGCAAAAGCTGTTGGTTCGCGGCAACGAACGTGTGACGGCTGGCGGCAACGTCAAACGCGCAAAGAAGCGTCTGCCCAGCGCCAAGCGTCACCATCAATCGTCGAAATAAGCTTTTCCGCGCTCACCTGGAAAAGCAGAAAGCCGGCCCTGCCCGATACGCTCGGGCAGGGCCGGCTTTTTTAACCGCGCGCGCGACGTGCCGCCACGCTGGCTGTCTTTCCCTTCGGAATGGCCGATTGCACCGGGAAACGTCCGGGCGGCAGGCGCCAGAACAGCATCAGTCCTAGCACGCTTTCAACCAGGTAGAACGCGCTGGATAAGCCGTGCAGCATGCCAAAGCGGCTTGCATACGGCGATTGCGCGAGTTCCATTCCGCCTTCCTGAGCCGCCACCCGCAGCGCGCTCATGAACGGTTGCAGCGCGAAATAGCCGATCAGCACACACAGCAGCATGCCCGCGATGACCCAGCGGGTCCGCTTGTATTCTGCGAAACCCGTTCGAACGAGGCGGTTAGCCAATACCAGCAGCAGCAGCGCGCAGATCACGCCGAGAAAACCCTCGATGCGAAACAGTTGCGCCGCAACCGATCCCGCCGATGTCCGGTCAAGCATGCTGAACAGCACCGGCGCCGCCACGTACCCGAGCGTCAGCACGCTGCCGACCCAGATCATGGCGATAATCCGAAAGAATCGATGAGCCATCAGACGTACTTGACAGCGATGATTTCGTACTCGCGCGCGCCGCTCGGAGCCTGCACCGACGCCACGTCGCCCTCGGTCTTGCCGATCAGCGCACGGGCGATGGGCGAGCTGATGGACACCAGCCCATGGTCAATATCTGCTTCGTCGTCGCCGACGATCTGGTAGGTGACCGTGTCGCCCGTGGCCGTCTCTTCCAGTTCCACGGTTGCGCCGAAAATCACGCGGCCGTCGGCTTCCACCGTGGTCGGGTCGATGACTTGTGCCCCGGCCAGCTTCGACTCGATCTCCGCGATGCGGCCTTCGATAAAGCCCTGCTTCTCCTTGGCCGCGTCGTATTCGGAGTTTTCCGACAGATCGCCCTGCGCGCGGGCTTCGGAGATCGAATTCACGACAGCCGGACGCTCCACGGATTTGAGGCGTTGCAATTCGTCGCGCAGCAACGCTGCGCCGCGTTTAGTCAAAGGAACTGTGCTCATAAACAACTCATTACGCAAAAATGCAGACGTAAAAAAATTACCGCGGTTAAGTGCATCTCCCGGTAAAAAAGGAAGACGCCGCTTAACCGCGGCCCTTGAAACTTAGACTTCATTTGGAGACTGCTGATACTGCTGAGACTCGAATCAGAAGCCTTAGTTTAGGCGAGCATGGAGTCCTTGTAAATCATAGACTTCCAGGTCCTTCAGATAACGCAGCCCTTCGACCGCTGCGCGGGCACCCGACATGGTCGTGTAATACGTGACCTTGTTGGCTTGTGCGCTCATCCGGATCGAGCGGGAATCGGCAATGGCGGCACGGGTTTCGTCAACGGTGGTGAAGACCAGCGCAATCTCGCCGTTCTTGATCATGTCCACGATGTGCGGCCGGCCATCCTTCACCTTGTTGACCACCTTCACCGGCACGCCCGCTGCCTCGATAGCCGATGCCGTGCCCTTGGTCGCCACGATCGGGTAGCCGAGCTCGTGCAGCATGGTCGCGACTTCCACGGCCTTCTGCTTGTCCGCGTCCATCACGGTCAGCAACACCGTACCGCTTTCCGGCAAGCGCGAGCCAGCCGCGAGCTGCGACTTGAACAGCGCTTCGCCGAACGTGCGGCCCACGCCCATCACTTCGCCCGTTGAACGCATTTCCGGTCCGAGCACCGGATCGACAGCCGGGAATTTCACGAACGGGAACACCGCTTCCTTGACGCTGAAATACGGAGGGATCACTTCTTTCGTGACGCCCTGGTCGGCGAGCTTCTGGCCGACCATCGCGCGGGCGGCAATCTTCGCCAAAGGCAAGCCCGTCGCCTTCGATACGTACGGCACCGTCCGCGAAGCACGCGGATTGACCTCGAGCACGTAGATCACGTCCTTCTTCGACCCGTCTTCCTGCACCGCTTGCTGGATCGCGAACTGCACGTTCATCAAGCCGATCACGTTCAGCGCACGCGCCATGGCGCCCGTCTGGCGCTTGAGTTCGTCGATAGTTTCCTGCGACAGCGAATACGGCGGCAGCGAGCATGCGGAGTCACCCGAATGCACGCCCGCCTGTTCGATGTGCTCCATCACGCCACCGATAAACACCGCCTCGCCATCTGAAATACAGTCCACGTCGCATTCAATTGCGTCGTTCAGGAAGCGGTCCAGCAGCACCGGCGAATCGTGCGACACCTTCACGGCTTCGCGCATGTAGCGTTCGAGGTCACGCGGCTCGTGGACGATTTCCATCGCACGGCCGCCCAGCACGTACGACGGACGCACGACCAGCGGATAACCGATTTCTTCGGCCAGGCGCAGCGCTTCGTCTTCGGCACGCGCCGTGCGGTTCGGCGGTTGACGCAGGTTCAGGTCCTGCAGCAGCTTCTGGAAACGCTCACGGTCTTCAGCGGCATCGATCATGTCCGGCGACGTTCCGATGATGGGCACACCGTTCGCTTCGAGATCCAGCGCAAGCTTCAACGGCGTTTGGCCACCGTACTGCACGATCACGCCAACCGGCTTTTCCAGTTCGACGATCTCGAGCACGTCTTCCAGTGTCAGCGATTCGAAGTACAGACGATCGGACGTGTCATAGTCGGTGGAAACGGTCTCGGGGTTGCAGTTGACCATGATGGTTTCATAGCCGTCTTCGCGCATCGCGAGCGCTGCGTGCACGCAGCAATAGTCGAACTCGATGCCCTGCCCGATCCGGTTCGGGCCACCGCCCAACACCATGATCTTCTTTTTATCGGTCGGATTCGCTTCGCACTCTTCCTCGTAGGTCGAGTACATGTAGGCGGTTTTCGTCGCGAACTCAGCCGCGCACGTGTCCACGCGCTTGTACACCGGACGCACTTTCAATGCGTGGCGATGCTTGCGCACAGCCGTTTGATCCGAGCCAAGCAACTTGGCCAAGCGGCGATCCGAGAAACCGCTCTGCTTCAGATACAGCATTTCCTCTTTGGTCAGGCTCTCGACCGTGCGGCCGCTCAGCGCTTTTTCCTTCGAGACGATCTGTTCGATCTGCGCGAGGAACCACGGATCGATAGCCGTTTCTTCGAAAATTTCTTCGGCGCTCAGGCCAAGACGGAATGCGTCGCCCAGGAACCAGATACGGTCCGGACCCGGCTCGCCAATTTCGCGAATCACTTCGTCACGGCTGGTGGTCTTTTCATCGAGTCCATCGACGCCCACTTCCAGACCGCGCAACGCCTTCTGGAATGATTCCTGGAACGTGCGGCCAATGGCCATCACTTCGCCGACCGACTTCATCTGCGTCGTCAGGCGTGCATCGGCTTCGCGGAATTTTTCGAATGCAAAACGCGGAATCTTCGTGACCACATAGTCGATAGTCGGTTCGAACGATGCCGGCGTCTGACCGCCCGTGATCTCGTTCTTCAGCTCGTCGAGCGTATAGCCCACAGCCAGTTTTGCTGCGACCTTGGCGATCGGGAAACCCGTTGCCTTCGATGCAAGCGCCGACGAACGCGACACACGCGGATTCATCTCGATGACGACCATGCGGCCGTCCTTCGGGTTGATCGCGAACTGCACGTTCGAGCCGCCCGTATCCACACCGATCTCACGAAGCACGGCGAGCGATGCGTTACGCAGGATCTGGTATTCCTTGTCGGTGAGCGTTTGCGCCGGAGCGACCGTGATGGAGTCGCCGGTATGCACGCCCATCGGGTCCAGGTTTTCGATCGAGCACACGATGATGCAGTTGTCCTTGGTATCGCGGACTACTTCCATCTCGAACTCTTTCCAGCCCAGCAGTGACTCTTCGATCAGCAATTCACGCGTCGGCGACAAATCCAGTCCGCGACGGCAAATTTCCTCGAACTCTTCCTTGTTGTACGCAATCCCGCCGCCCGATCCGCCCAGCGTGAACGACGGACGAATCACGGTCGGATAACCGCCACTGCCCGTCAGCGCGGCAATCTCCGCCTGCACCTGCAGCGCTTCTTCCATGGAATGCGCGATGCCCGACTTGGCCGAACCGAGGCCGATCTTCGTCATCGCTTCCTTGAACTTCTGGCGGTCTTCGGCTTTATCGATGGCTTCCGGCGACGCGCCGATCAACTCGACCTTGTACTTTTCCAGCACGCCGTGGTGGAACAAATCCAGCGCGCAGTTCAGCGCGGTTTGTCCGCCCATGGTTGGGAGGATGGCGTCGGGACGTTCCTTGTCGATGATGCGCTCAACGACTTCCCACGTGATCGGCTCGATGTACGTGACGTCGGCCGTATTCGGGTCGGTCATGATCGTCGCGGGATTGCTGTTGACGAGAATGACCTTGTAGCCTTCCTCGCGCAGCGCCTTGCACGCCTGCGCGCCCGAATAATCGAACTCGCACGCCTGACCGATGATGATCGGTCCCGCGCCGATGATGAGGATGCTCTTGATGTCTGTCCGCTTCGGCATAACTGCTCTCAATGATTGTGTTGCGTGTGTTCTGTTTTGTCGTTGCGTGAATCAGGCCGCTACTTTTTGCGCTTCCATCAGGCCGACAAACCGGTCAAACAAGTACGCAATATCGTTCGGTCCCGGCGACGCTTCAGGGTGGCCCTGGAAGCAGAACGCGGGTTTGTCGGTGAGCGCAAAACCTTGCAGCGTGCCGTCGAACAGCGACGTATGCGTGACCTTTGCGTTGGCGGGCAGCGTGGCGGCATCCACGGCAAAACCGTGATTCTGCGACGTGATCACCACGCGGCCGTTCTCGAGATCCTTCACCGGATGATTCGCACCGTGATGGCCCGTTTTCATCTTCATGGTCTTAGCTCCTACTGCCAGACCCATGATCTGGTGACCGAGGCAAATCCCGAACGTAGGAATGCCGCGTTCGATGAATTCACGCGTGGCGCGGATGGCGTAGTCGCATGGTTCCGGATCGCCAGGGCCGTTCGAGAGGAAGATGCCGTCGGGGTTCAGCGCGAGGGCGTCGGCGGCAGTGGACTCAGCCGGCAGCACCGTGACGTGGCAACCGCGCTCGGCCAGCATGCGCAAGATGTTGTATTTCACGCCGTAGTCGAATGCGACCACGCGGTACTGCGGCGCTTTCTGCTCGCCGTAGCCGCTTTCCAGACGCCATTCAGATTGCGTCCATTCGTACTTTTCTTTCGTCGATACGACCTTGGCGAGATCCATTCCCGACAAACCAGGGAACGAGCGCGCGAGCTCCAAAGCCTTGGCCTCGTCGTCCCCGGCGAGAATGCAGCCGTTTTGCGCACCCTTGTCGCGCAAGATTCGCGTGAGCTTGCGTGTATCGATGTTCGAAATAGCGACGACGTTTTCCGCTTTCAGATAGTCGGCGAGAGATTGCTCGGAGCGGAAATTCGAGGCGAGCACCGGCAGATCTCGAATGATCAGCCCGGCGGCATGGACTTTGGTGGATTCGACGTCTTCAGCGTTCACACCGACATTGCCGATGTGCGGATACGTCAGGGTGACGATTTGCTGGGCGTAGCTCGGGTCCGTCAGGATTTCCTGATAACCGGTGATAGCGGTGTTGAACACCACTTCGCCGATCGTGTGACCGGACGCGCCGATCGAGTGACCACGAAAGACCGTGCCGTCGGCGAGTGCGAGGATTGCGGGAGAGAATGACGGCAACACGGGAGGCTCCTTTGGAACACCCTGTTTGCCGACCTGTCATCCGACCGTGGGGTCGCGCGCGGCCGTGAAGTGGCGCGCGCAGACCCGCATCGCGTTCGATTGCATCGGGCGCAAGACTCGCCGGTTTCTCCGGATCGGGCTCCAATGACTGGACGCGCGAATCAGGCGTTTGGCGGGATGCGCGCGTGTTGCAAGGCGCGGCGGATGAACGGTGAGTGGGAGGTAGGCGCTAGGGTGTAGGTTGATTTGCTCAAACCTTCGAATTATAGCCGGAAACCGCCCTTCCCTCCAAATTTGAGACGCATCACACGCAAGACGCGTTCCAGGTTATACGCTGCGAGCCTTATCCAGTGGGCGTGCGGCGATCATGACGCCACGCCGCTACGCTTTTCGAGAACACTGCTCGGCAGGACATACCAGATGGCGCTGGCAACCTGCAGTGCGATCAGCACGCCCCACACGCTCAGATGTGCCGCGGCTGGATAGTGGCCGCTTTGAGCCGGCCAGCGCGACAGCATTGCGCCTATGCCGACTTGCAGGCCGAAGATCAGGATGAAGAGCACCAGCGTGAGCGTGCTGTGCGCGCGGCCAATCATGTGCGTCGGGAAATACTCGGCCATCACGGCGTAGCTCAGGATTCCAGTTCCACCGAACACGCCATAGCACGCAATCAGCAACGCCGGCGCAATGGGCGCCCGCACGAGCATCAGCACCTGCACAACCACGAACAGCGCCATGCCGAAGCCACAGAACGCATACACGGTGACGCCGCGTTTCTGCAGGCCGCGCGCCGCCACGCCGAAACCCACGCAGCCGATCATCATCGCGATGCCGAGCACCGATACCAGCACCGCGGCATATTGAGCGCTCAGGCCCATGACATCGAGAAGGTAGGGCCTTATCCATAGCGACTGCATGGCGTAGAAGACACCTTGCGTGACGACCGAAAACGACGCGATCTTCCAGAACGCACCGCTGCCCAGGATGTGCCACGTGCCCTTGAACTGAGTGAGCATGCCGGCTTTTCGATGCACGCCGTCGCGATGCTCCGGTGCAAAAAGAAAGATGGCCGTCGCGACCGCGAGTGTCATTACCACGAGACCGTAGCAGACGTTGCGCCAGTCGGTCACGCCGAGCAGAAGAGCGAGCGGCGAACCGACCACCACGCCGCCGAGGCCGCCCACCGCCATCACGAGGCCGTTGACCATCGGAAGTTGTGCCACGGGCAGGATTTGCGCGAGCGCCTTGAACGCCGCGCTCATGCAGACGGAAACGCCCACGCCAATCAGCAGCCGTCCCAGCATCATGGCGCCGATCCCGTGCGCCGCACCGAACACGCCGATCCCTAGCGCCGCGAACAACAGCATGCCGGCGGTGACCCGGCGCGGGCCAAAGCGATCGAGCAACATGCCCACGGGAATTTGCGCCGCCGCAAAACCAAGAAAATACAGCGACGTGAGCAACCCAAGATCTGCGCCGGATAAACCCAGGTCGTGCGTGATGTAAGGCGCGAAGCCGAGATTCACCCCGCGGAACACGTACGAGACGAAATAGCCGGCGGAAAACAGAAAAAAGACGCGAAGCCGAACGGAAGACGTCATGTGCAGCGCAGGGTTTTTATATGAAGCGGCAGTTTAACGCGCACGCGCGAATGAAAACGCCGTCACCTTGGTGACGGCGTGGGTTCTTGACCGCGCAGACAGGTTATTGCTTCTTCTTTTTGTCTGTCGATTTGGTTGATTTCGTGGTTTTGGATATTGCTTCAGGTTTGAGCGCGGCCGATTTGCCCGCTTTGGACGGTGCGTTGAATTTTTCGGTTACCCGTGTCACCTTGGCCGGAGCGCTGGCCTTGCCGCCACGCGCCGCGCTCTTCGATTCCGGCACATGGGTGCCGATTTTGGTCACGCCCCCTCTGTTGCGGCTCGACGCAGCCACCGTTTCCACGCGCACCGGGCCGGGTTCGGCCGGGACAGCGCGCCCGACCGGCACGTGCAGCACGATCAGCTGACCGGGCATGACGGAATCGCGGCGAGTACGGTTCCAGCTTCTGACCTGCGAGATCGACACGTTGTAGCGATCGGCGAAGGTCGACATGGATTGCGCACGGCGAACGCGGATCAACATCTTGCGGGTATCGGGAACGTCCGGTTCAACGGCCAGCATGGCGCTTTCGGCGACGTCAGCGCTGATGTCCTCGTCGTCGTCATCGCTGCGCGGCACCACGATGGTCGAGCCCGCTTTCAATCGCATGCCCGCCGGAATACGGTTCACCGACATCAGCGTGTCCGCGTCGACACCAATTTTCTGCGCAATAACCGCAGGCGTCGCACGTTCGCTCACCGTGTAAGTCGTCCACGACGACAACTGCCCCGAATACGACTTCAGATTCTTCTGGAATGCGCTGGCGTTATCGAAGGGCAGCAAAATCTGCGGACTCGTTGCGCCGAGAATCACGGGCTTCGCGAACGACGGATTAAGCGAACGGAACTCCTCTACCGTCATGCCCGCGAGCTTGGCGGCCATCGTCACGTCCATGTCGCGCGACGTGGTAACCGTCACGAAATACGGGTGATTTGGAATATCAGGAAGCGTCAGCCCGTACATTTGCGGGTTGGCGACAATGTTCTTCACCGCCTGCAGCTTTGGCACGTAGTTGCGCGTCTCGTTCGGCATCCGCAGGCTTTGATAGTCTGTCGGCAAGCCCATCGCCTCGTTTTTAGCGATCGCCTTCTGCACATTGCCCTCGCCCCAGTTATACGCGGCGAGTGCCAGATCCCAATCACCGAACATGTCGTGGAGGCGCGAAAGATAGTCGAGCGCCGCGCTGGTCGACGCCAGCACGTCGCGCCGCTCATCCTGAAACATGTTCTGCTTCAGGTTGTAGTCGCGGCCTGTGCCCGGCACGAACTGCCACATGCCCGCGGCCTTCGCGACCGACAACGCCTGCGGGTTATAGGCCGATTCGATAAACGGCAGCAACGCGAGTTCAGTCGGCATGTGCCGCTGCTCGAGTTCCTCGACGATGTGATACAGGTATTTTTGCGAGCGGCCAGTCATGCGCTCGACGTAGTCCGGGCGTTGCGCGTACCAGTTGACCTGCATGTCGACCAGGTCGCTTTGCAAATCGGGAATCTGGAAACCACGGCGGATACGGCCCCACAAATCGCTGTCGGGTCCGCTAAGTGAATCGAGCGACGTCTTGTCGACGTTGATCGTTTCCTTGGCGGCAGCAGTCTTGCGGATGGTGTCTGCTACGGTTTGCTGATTCTGAGCGGAAGGAAGTGAAGAAAGGGAGTTGGTCGCTGTCGGTCCCTGGCTGGCACATGCAGCCAAAGTCAGGACGAGTAGCGCACTTAAAATCAATCGCATGAACGTCTCGGATTCCAAAAAATGTGCTTGGAAATTTGGACCCGATAGTACGGAAGCGCACTCATCACGTCAATATAAATGCAAAAAACACTGCAAAATCCGGGGCCTGCAATGGTTTTCAACGTTTCAGATGAAGATAACCGCAGGCCGGCACGGGTTAGCGAAATTTATCCTTCCAGCCGCGCATCAGTGTGAAGGCGTCGAGCCGGTCGCGCACCGGTCGCTCAAACTGGGCGGCAAGCGTGGCCTGTACGCTTTTTTCACCGACACGCAGGAACGGATTCGCGGTTCGTTCATGCAGGAGCGTCGTCGGAATGGTCGGCTGGTTGCGCTCGCGCAAGCCCTCCGCTTCCTTCTGCCATTGCGCCAGCGCAACGTTGTCCGGCTCGGCCGCCCGGGCGAAACGAATATTCGACAGCGTATATTCGTGGGCGCAGTGAACGAGCGTGGCGTCGGGGAGCGCCGCGAGCGCATCGAGTGAATTGAGCATTTGTTGCGGCGTACCTTCGAACAGACGGCCGCAACCGCTTGCGAACAAGGTGTCGCCGCAAAAGAGATGCGGCGTGCCTTGCGGGTCGCTCGGCTGGAAGTACGCGATGTGTCCGGCGGTGTGCCCCGGTACGTCGATAACCGAGCATTCCAGCGCCGGACTCGCGATACTGACGTGATCGCCTTGCTTCACGCGCCGCGTCAGATGCTCGATAGCCTCGCCAGCCGGGCCGATCACCGGAATTTCCCCGTCGGCTGATTGGCTAACGAGCAGTTTTGCGACGCCGCCGACGTGGTCGTGATGGTGGTGCGTGAGTAAAATAGCGGATAGACGCCAACCGCGTTTCGTCAAATAGGCTTCGACGGGCGCGGCGTCGCCAGGATCGACCACGACGGCATTGTGACCGTCCGACACCAGCCAGATGTAGTTGTCTTCGAACGCCGGAACCGGCACGTACTCAAGCGTTTTCATAAGGCGGCTCACCCGAACATGTCAGAGCGAACAATTATAGACTGGCCCGCCTGGACACTTTCCGCGCCCGGCCGCTATGTGCTCGAGTGGGAGCAGGCACAGCTCGACCGCGTGGTGTCGGATATCTTCGGCTATCACGCGCTGCAACTCGGCCTGCCCGGGCTCGACGCGTTACGCGAGAATCGCATGCCGTATCGAGGCCTCGTGCTCGATACCGCCAGCGCCGCCAGCGCGCCTTTCACGCTACCCCCGCCAGTTTCGGCCGACGCGCGGCCGGGCGTGACATCGCTGCCGTCGGCAAGCCGCGGCCTGCACGCGCCGGAAGGACGCAGCGCCGTGTGGTGCGACCTGCTCGACTTGCCGTTCGAAGCGCAGAGCGTCGATCTGCTGGTCATGCCGCACACGCTGGAATTCACGAGCGACCCGCATCGGTTGTTGAGAGAGGCCGAACGCGTGCTGGTGCCTGAAGGACAGTTGATCATCCTGGGCTTCAATTCCCTGAGCCTGTGGGGTGCGCGGCAGTCGCTCGGCAAGGTTGCCGGCAAACCGTTCGTCCCGTCCGCACACGAAATGATCGCGTTCACGCGGATCAAGGACTGGATCAAGCTACTCGGATTCGACCTTGAACGCGGGCGCTTCGGCTGCTATCGTCCGCCTCTTCTGACCGAACAGTGGCTGGCGCGCTATCAGTTCATGGAAGCCGCCGGCGACCGCTGGTGGCCCATTTTCGGCGCCGCCTACATGATCACGGCCATCAAGCGCGTGCGCGGCATGCGCCTGATCGGGCCGCGCAAGCTGAAAAAACCTGCCCTCGCACCGGGGCTCGCCCCGGTCGCCGCACCCCATACACGCAACGAGCATTGATGACCTTAGACACCACAGACAAAGTAATCGACATTTATACCGACGGCGCCTGCAAAGGCAATCCCGGCCCCGGCGGCTGGGGCGCACTCCTGCGTTTCGGCGATCAGGAAAAAGAATTGTTCGGCGGCGAAACGCCGACGACCAACAACCGCATGGAGCTCATGGGCGTGATTTCGGCGCTCGAAGCGCTCAAGCGGCCGTGTCGCGTGGTCATTCACACCGACTCGCAATATGTCCAGAAGGGCATCAGCGAATGGATCCACGGCTGGAAAAAGAAGAACTGGATGACGGCGGCGAAAACGCCCGTCAAGAACGCGGATCTCTGGAAGCGGCTCGATGCGCTGGTTGTTCAGCATCAGATTGAATGGCGCTGGGTGAAAGGCCATTCGGGTCATCCGGAAAACGAACGCGCTGACGCGCTCGCGAATCGCGGCGTCACTTCACTCGCCGAAGGTTAATTCTTATCTCTATGCGCCAACTCGTACTCGATACCGAAACCACTGGCCTGAACGCCCGCACGGGCGACCGTATTATTGAAATCGGCTGCGTCGAGCTTGTGAATCGACGGCTCACCGGCAATAACCTGCACTTCTACGTGAATCCGGGACGCGACAGCGATCCGGGTGCGCTCGCGGTGCACGGCCTGACCACGGAATTTCTGAGCGACAAACCCAAGTTCGCCGATATCGCCGCCGAGTTGCGCGACTTCGTCGCGGGCGCGGAGTTGATCATTCACAACGCGCCGTTTGACGTCGGTTTCATGGACGTGGAGTTCGGTCTGGTCGGCATGTCCGGTGTGAAGGAAGTGTGCGCAGGTGTGATCGATACGCTCGTGCAGGCGAAGCAGATGTTCCCCGGCAAGCGCAATTCGCTCGATGCGTTGTGCGACCGGTTTGGCATCAGCAACGCGCATCGGACGCTGCATGGCGCCCTGCTCGACTCGGAATTGCTGGCAGAAGTTTATCTGGCGATGACGCGTGGCCAGGAAAGCCTGGTGATCGACATGCTCGGCGAGATGCCGGCGACCGGCGAAGGTCACGCGCCACGTATCTCGCTCGATGATCTGCAGTTGCCGGTGCTGGCGGCATCGGAGGAAGAACTGAGCGCACATCTCGCCGTCCTCGATGATCTCGACAAGGCGGTCAAGGGGACCAGCGTGTGGCGGATCGAAACGGTGATCGCGGTTGAGGTCGCGGCTGGCCCCTGATCCAGGCAAAGGCGGTTATTGAAGTGAAGTGCTCAAAGATTCGCTTTACGAAATCGAGAAGCTCTGACATAATCCAAAGCTCTTCGGGTGGTTAGCTCAGCGGTAGAGCACTGCCTTCACACGGCAGGGGTCACAGGTTCAATCCCTGTACCACCCACCAGGATTTCGCGATTGAGTGTGCATTGCGTTGAAAGAGGCCCTCAGGCAATTGCTTGAGGGCCTTTTTCTTTTTGTGCGAGCGGTAACGTCGCTGGACTGTGCAGCGGACGGTGCGGCTACTGTCTTGGAACTACCCAAACAAAAATGCCAGCCAGCGCCACATCCGCCAACACCGGGCTCGTTTCGTCAAGACCGTAAGAGTTCAATGCCCTTCTTAGAACAGTTCCATTAGGTCCTGGCCCGGACGAAGACAACCTCCGCGATCAACCTCCAAACGCAGGCCAATCGCTTATATCGGCCGGACCTTCGATGTGCGCGAGCGGAAAGGTCTCGTTTTCACGCAAGGTCTGCACTCGCCCATCGCCAAGAAAGTGCACCGCATGACGCTCGCCGAGCACCGTGCCATGCGTACCATCCGAATACAAAGCCGACCCTTCTGGCAACGCCAGCACCTGCTCCGGCGCATTGATCGCGAGAAACTCCGCAAGGCGCTCCTCACGGCTTTCGCCGTTATGCCCGGCAGGCTTACCGCTAATGAAGTGGGGATTGACCTGAAACGGTACAAGTCCGAGCGCGCGGAGCGTCGGCGGCTGGACCACGGGCATATCATTAGTGGTACGGATCGTCGGACACGCTACATTGCTTCCCGCGCTCCATCCCATGTAGGGCGTACCCGCCATCACCTTCGCGCGGATCGCATCTACGATATCGGCATCGTAGAGTCGCTTGAGCAGCGCGAACGTGTTGCCGCCTCCGATCGCTATCGCCTCTGCCTGTTCTATCGCAGCGACCGGGTCGTCGCTGTGATGAATCGATTCCAGCGAATAGCCAAGACGCTCAAACGCCGGCTTGACCCGATCTTCGTAGCTATCGAAGCTGAACGTGACGGCCGCGAACGGTACGAACAACACCTTGCGAGGCTCATGCTTCAACAAAACATGAATCTGCTCGCCGGCATGTTCCAGATAACCGAGCTGGTCCTTGCGCGAACTGCTCATCAAAAGAATGCGTTGTGTCATGCCATACACCTCTTAATGACCGCCTGGACGCCAACCCTGACCCCGGCTTGCTTAGCGCTCGTTCAGGTTCAAGTCCCGATGCTTGAGCTCTGGCGCAACGACAGGTCGAGCGCGCGCGCGGTCTTGCGGTCGCCCTCGCTTGCCAGCGCGGCGCGGAAGACGGTTTTGCGATTATGTCCCGCGGCCGCGGGCGAATCCCACAGCAGTTCCATTTTGGCGCGCGCATCCCGGCCGGACAAACCGCGCTTCTCCGGCACGACGGCGACGGCGGCAACGGGGCCTTCCAACGTAGCGGAAGAACCATCAGGAATCGCGGCTTCACCCATCCCCTCAGGCCATTTCACCGATAACTCCCGCGCATCGTACTGACCGAGCTTGCGGCTTTCGGCCCAAACGACGGCGGTGCGCGTGGTGGTATCGATGGAAATAGCATAACGGCCGATAGCAAACCGGCGTGCCGCAATATTCGTGCGCCAGAGCGCGCGCGGCCGGCAAATCCACAACACCACGCCATAAAGCGCCGGCGCAACGAGCAGCCAACCATTGGTTTCGGCCAGTGCATGCACGGCGTTTTTCCAGCCGGCGGTCCACGTAAAGAACCCGACCGACCACACCGCGAACATAAAACTCAGCAGCGCAAGAAGCCGCAAGGCTTGCCGCAGCCATTGCGGCAACGGATGCAGCGGCCGTTCTGCGCGCGCCCGGGCGCCAGGAAGGAACAGGAGCAGGAACAGAAGCACGATCGTGACGCAGGCCCACGGCGATGAAGTCATCGCACGCATGGAAGCGAGGTAGCCCATCTGCGACATCGAGAACAACCAGCGCGCGGCCAGCACGAGTCCGATCGCCCGCAGCGCGAACACAGTGCCAGCACCGGGTGCCGGGCTCGCGCTACTCTGCTTCGTTCTCGCCAAACTTCGCTCCTGTTCACGACTGTCCTTTTTAGCCCGGTAAGCGCGGTAAGTTCCTCCTGCCGCGCGATGCGATTTTCAGGAGACTCCACACCCATCCACGCGTTCGTTTCCATGCTGCACTGCATTTCACGAGGCCCGCACATTATAGGGAGAATGTCGAAAACGGCATCGGACCGGCATGCTCATCCCGACGATAACGCGTGAAGCTTGCCCCCACAGTGTGTCAAAACAACAACGCCCCGCGCGCCTGACGGCGCACGGGGCGTTGTTTTCGCTCAATCAGCAAGCTAGCGGCAAGTCAGCAATCAGGCGGTTTCTGCAAGATCACTGACGAACGCAAAATCAGCCAGCGTTGACTTCGCGCAGAACGGTACGGCGCTTGGCGCGCAGCAGTTCTTCGTATGTTTGAACATAACGCGCGGCCATGACTTTCGACGAAAAACGCGTTTCGAACGCCTGGCGCACCTTGGCGCGCGGCAGCGTGTCGAGGCGCTTCACTGCAGCGATCGCGCTCAATTCATCTTCCACGACAAAACCCGACACGCCGTTTTCGATCACTTCCGGCACCGATCCGCGGTTGAACGCGATCACAGGCGTGCCGCAAGCCATGGCTTCGATCATCACCAGGCCAAACGGCTCCGGCCAGTCGATCGGGAACAGCAGCGCGTGCGCGTTGCCGAGGAATTCGGTCTTCTGCGACTCACTGATCTCGCCGATGTATTCCACGTGCGGCAGCGCGAACAACGGCTTGATCTGCTCTTCGTAATACGCGCGATCGGCGTTATCGATTTTTGCCGCGATCTTGATCTTCATGCCCGCTGCGCCGGCAATACGGATTGCCCGGTCGACGCGCTTTTCCGGCGAGATACGGCCGAGGAACGCGAGGTAGCCCGGTTCAACATTCGGGATCGGCGTGAGCAGGTTTTCCGGCAGGCCGTGATAAACGGTCGAGAGCCAGTTGGCTTGCGGCAACGGCTGACGCTGGTTGTCGGAGATCGACACGACCGGCGCCTCGTTGAACGTGCTGAAGATCGGCTGCAGTTCCGGCAGGTCGAGACGGCCGTGCATGGTCGTCAGGAACGGCACCGGCTGACGCGAGAACAGCGAGAACGGGTAGTAGTCGATGTGAAAATGCAGCACGTCGAATTCGTCTGCGCGACGGCGGACTTCTTCGAGCAACAGCATGTGGGGCGCCATCGTGTCGCGGATGGTCGGGTCGAGGCGCAGCGCCTGCGGCCAGAAAGCTTCGAGCTTCGCCGACGTTTGCGAATCACCGCTCGCGAACAAAGTGACGTCATGACCAGCCTCAACCAGCGCTTCGGTCAGATAGGACACCACGCGCTCCGTGCCGCCGTAGAACTTGGGGGGGACGGCTTCGTGAAGAGGCGCGATTTGAGCGATTCGCATGTCGGAAACTCCTAATAATGTCAGGCAAAATTGATGCGCTTGGCATCGGTCGTTAAATCAAGCGAATCGCCCTACCCGGACTCGGCACGGTGCTGGTGTCTCCAGCGTAATGGCCGATAGCACGAGAAAAAAATCGCGATGCTTCGCTGTTTGCTTGGGTGTTGCTGCTGCTATGGCTGTTGGGCGTCTGTTTCAGAGCGTGATCAGGCAGAGCAAGATCGATTCCATCTCGTAAATGCAACGCACCCAGCCATAAACGCACCACCTGCGGAGCCGTTGACCGGAACCTACAATAACCTGTCAAAACGCCTAAGGGGAAACCCGGGGTGAAGTATCGCGGTTTTTACAAGGTTTCCAAGCTTACATTTCAACTTATTTACGTTGTTACACCGTCGATACACTTTGCAAGCCCTTGTTTATCAAGGCTGTTCTAGGCTGTTCCACATGGACTCAAACCGGTTGCAGCCACGCTCCGAATGCCAAGCGCTGTGACATCCTCCAAATCCGGCTAGTCTAAAACAGACTCATACGCTGCCGGATTGGCCATTAGCGCCACTATGCAGGTAGCGGGACCGCGACGTGCTTTCATCCTGCCAAGGGCGTAGCTGTCAGTTGAAGCGCGTTCACGTCGAGGTACCGCGAACAACACCGGGCGGACCGTGGAAGGTGCAAGACTCGTTTGCAGCGGGCATTGATTGCCCGGTTCAGCCGACGCACTTTTGCTGAAAATCAGTTCTGGCTGATGGAAATGCACCACGGAAAGCATTATGCGAGACGATTTGGCTCGCTACACTCGCTACAATTCAGCAATCGGTGCTGCACACCATCGGCACACCATTGCCTCGCTGGCCAGACGCGCCGCGTATGCGGCCACGGCGAAGCATCGCGCTCAACCGCTCTACTCGACCGAAAACGACCATTGGACCAACTCACCGTCTCTCAGCGTAACGTGCACAACGCGAAGCTAGCGAGCTATGCAAACCGCCCGCTGGCCTTCCTGTTCCGTTACATCCGCCGGCATCCTGTCGCGCACACCATCGTGCTTTCCAGCGTGCTGGCAGCGGTCGGCTGCGCGCTCGCCTCGCAGTACGCGATCAAGCATCTGATCGACGTGCTAGGCCAGGGCCGCGGCCATCCGGGTCCGCTCTGGTCCGCCTTCATGATTCTGGTCGGCCTGATCGCCGCCGACAACATGCTGTGGCGAGTCGGCGGCTGGGTCGGCGCGCACGCGTTCGTCGTGGTGACGGGCGACCTGCGGCGCGACCTGTTCTCTTACCTCAGCGGCCATTCCCCCACGTACTTCTCGGAGAAACAGCCCGGCATGCTGGCGAGCCGGATCACGGCGACGTCGAATGCGATCTATACCGCCGAGAACACCATGGCGTGGAACGTGTTGCCGCCGTGCATCGCGGTGATCGGTGCAATTGTCATGATTGTTGCGGTGAATCCGTTGATGGCCGGCTGTCTGATGCTCGCATCGGCCATTCTCGCGCTTGTGCTGTACCGGCTCGCCGGGCGGGGCTCCGCACGGCATCACACGTTTGCGACGAAAGCTGCATCGGTTGATGGTGAGCTGGTCGATGTGATCGGCAACATGGCGCTCGTGCGTGCATTCGGTATGACGTTTCGCGAGCAAAAGCGCTTCGGCTCGACGGTCAAGGCCGAAATGGTCGCGCGCCAGCAAAGCTTGCTGTATCTCGAGAAGCTGCGGCTGTTCCACGCCGTCGTGACCGCGATTCTTTCGGCTGGATTGCTTGGTTGGGCGTTGTGGTTGTGGTCGAAGGGGCGAGCAACGTCCGGCGATATCGTGCTGGTCAGTTCACTCGGTTTCACGATTCTGCACGGCACCCGCGATCTGGCTGTTGCGCTCGTAGATGTGACGCAGCACGTCGCGCGTCTGGCGGAAGCCGTGCAGACGCTGTTGGAACCGCACGGCATGCCCGACCGGTCCGACGCAACGGAACTCGTGCCGCAAGGCGGACGGGTGGATTTCGAGGAAGTCACGTTCGCGTATCCGCGCCGCCGGCCGATTCTCGATAAATTCAACCTGCACATCGAGCCGGGTCAGCGTGTTGGGCTGATCGGCAAGTCGGGCGCCGGAAAATCCACCGTGCTCGCGCTGTTGCAACGCTTCTACGAACCTCAGGGCGGCTCCATCAAGGTCGATGGGCAGGATATTTCGCTGATTACCCAGGACAGCCTGCGGTTGTCGATCGCGCTCGTCCCGCAGGACATTTCGCTGTTCCACCGGACTGTGTACGAGAACATTGCGTATGGCCGCCCGGACGCGTCACGCGAAGAAGTGCTCGCCGCCGCCCGCGAGGCCCGTTGCTCGGACTTCATCGACGCAATGCCGGAAGGGTTCGACACAATCGTCGGCGACCGCGGCGTGAAGCTGTCGGGCGGACAGCGTCAGCGCATTGCCATTGCGCGCGCGATCCTTAAAAACGCGCCGATCCTGCTGCTCGACGAAGCCACGTCGGCGCTCGATAGTTCGTCAGAAGAAGCAATTCAGCAAGCGCTCGACCGGCTGATGGTCGGCCGTACAGTGATTGCGATTGCGCACCGGTTGTCGACGCTGCAAGGCTTCGACCGGATCATCGTGATGAGCGCCGGCAAGGTGATCGACGATGGTTCGCCGGATCAGTTGCGCAACCGGCCCGGGTTGTATCGGGAACTGCTGTCCAAGCAGCATGGCAAGTTGCCACCGACAACCATGCCCTCGCAACAACTTGCGGCGAAAGCTGAATCGACCTGAGCTTGCTTCGTCGCGACTCGATCGATTAGCGACTCAAGCGAGACTCAGTCGAAACTCAAGCGAAAAAAAAGCCGCTTCGGATTCATCAGACCGAAGCGGCTTTTTTACGCCTGCAGGTCGCGCATGAAGTTGTCTCGCCAGACCGAGACATTGTTCTCGCGGAGCTGGGCGAACATGTCCGTGTACCTGGCCTGCCGCTCTTTCAGCGGCATTGCGAGGGCCGCGGCCAACGCGTCCGCCATGCCGGCTATATCGAGCGGATTGACGATCAACGCACCGTTCAATTCCTGCGCCGCGCCCGCAAATTGCGACAGGACCAGCACGCCGGGATCGTCGGGATCTTGCGCCGCCACGTACTCCTTCGCGACCAGGTTCATGCCGTCGCGCAACGGCGTGACGAACCCCACGTGCGACGCGCGAAACAACGCGGCGAGCACGGGCCGCTCATATTGCCGATGGATATAGCGGATCGGCGTCCAGTCGAGCTCCGCATACCGCCCGTTGATGCGCCCGGATTCCGCTTCGAGCTGCAACCGGATGTCGCGATACGTGTCCATATCGGCGCGCGTAGGCGGCGCGATCTGCACGAACGACACGTTGTTGCGCTGCGCCGGCTGATGCTCCAGTAGTTTTTCGAACGCACGAAAGCGCTCGACCAACCCCTTCGAATAATCGAGCCGGTCGACGCTCATGATCAGCTTGCGGTCGCGCAGCGTCGTCTTGACGGTCTGGACTTCGCGCCCGCTTTCGCCGTCTTTGGCGAGCAAGGCAATTTCATCAGGATAAACGCCGATCGGATAAGCCGCCGCCCGCAGCGTCTTGCCGAACGCGCTCACCGCATTCGGCTCGCCAGCGATGCGTACGACCGAACCATTCGCTTGCGTCTCGATGTAATCGCAAAACGCGCGCAAGTCAGGCGCAGTCTGGAATCCGAGCAGGTCGAAGGAACACAGGGCCTCGACCAGCACGCGATGGCGCGGCACGCTAAGCAGAACCTGTGTCGCCGGAAACGGAATGTGCAGGAAGAAGCCGATGCGGTTCGTCACGCCCTCATCGCGCAACGCCTGGGCGAACGGGATCAGGTGATAGTCGTGGACCCAGATGACGTCGTCAGCTTTCAGCAGCGGCGCCAGTTGCTTCGCGAGCCAACGGTTCACGCGGCAATAACCATCGAATTCGTCGCGGTCGAACTGGATCAGATCCGGACGATAGTGAAACGCCGGCCACAACGTGGCGTTCGAGAAGCCACGGTAGTACTGGTCATAGTCGCGCTGCGCCAGGCCGATGGTCGCGAACGTCACGCGGCCGCGCTCCTCCAGCGTAATACTCTGCGGCGGCTCCGCCACCACGTCGCCGCTCCAGCCGAACCACATGCCGCCGGTTTCCTTGAGCGCGTCGTAGACACCGACCGCCAGGCCGCCCGCCGCCGGGCCGCCTTCGGAGATTGGCGCGACCCGGTTCGAAACAATGATCAGCCTGCTCACGAACGCGTCCCTTTAGAACTCTCTACCCCGTCAATTCCCGCAATACGCTGCAGCCAGTCGAGCAGCGCACCAACCGATTCCACCCGCGAATGCGCGAGCGTGTCGCCAGCGCCGACCTTGATCGACACACCATTGCGCTCGTTCACCACGGCGAAGCCTTTCTCGTCCGTCAGGTCGTCGCCGATAAACACCGGCTGACGCCCCGCGAACGGCGGCTCGTTCAGGAAAGCCACTACCGCGCGGCCTTTATCGACATCCTTTGGCTTGATTTCATAAACCATCTTGCCGGGCTGCAGCACGTACGCATCGGCGTATCGCGCAACCAGTTTCTCGGTCGCCTCACGCGCCGCTGCGCCGCGCTCCGGCGCGTTCCGATAATGCAGCGCGAGCGCCGCGCCCTTGATCTCCAGCAGCATGCCGGGATTGGCCGTCACCACGCCTTCGAGCACATGTTCCATGCGCAGCAGCCGCTCGTCGTTGAAACCGACGCGGTGGACATCCGCGTTCGAATCGCGCCGCTCGGCGCCATGCAAACCCGCCACGGGCAGATCGGGCATTGCAAGAAACGAGTCGATGCTGTCAATCCCGCGCCCCGACACGATCGCCACCGCACCGTTGGTCGCGCGACGCAATGCGCTGAGGATGGTGGGCACGACCGGTTGAACGGTCACGCCGTCCGGCGTGGGCGCGAGTTCAACGAGCGTGCCGTCGAAATCAAAGAAAAAAGCGGTGGTGGCGAGCGGGAATTTGTCTGGGAGGTTTTGCATCTATATCTGCCTTTCAGCCGGAGAAGGACCGGAAAAGTGTGCGCATGTTACCGCGCTTTGTAACCCTGTCTGGGAAAGCGGCGTTGGACCGTTCGTTGCACGCTCACGCGGCAAGCCAACACCCTGTGCCAAGTATCAAGCAGCTTTCAAACCTGCTTCGACTAACTTTCAACCTTTACCGGCGGCCCTGCGGCATAACGCCTCGACCACGCGCCAGCTCGGCTGTACGCCCGGCGTAAGCTTCTATTCTGAGATAGAGTCGGCACCCGGGCGGCTTCACGGACAGTTCCTTGATCCCTCGTCCGCGTTGCTTGCTTGATGCACCCTCCCCTCATCCGAGTTGCAAAATGTCTTCCTGGTTCAGTTTTCAACCCAAGGGCTGGTTCGCCGCCGTACTCGCCACTCTAGCCACTCTGTTCACCGCCCTGATCCTGAGCGCTGGCCTCGCTGCATGCTCGCGCCCTGATACAACGCCCTGGAAGCTGACCGATGTCAGCGGCCACCTGCCCGACCTGGACTTCAAGCTCACCGACGATACAGGCAAACCCGTCACCGGTCAGTCGTTCCAGGGCCAGACAACACTGGTGTACTTCGGCTACACCCACTGCCCGGACGTGTGTCCGGAGACCATGGCACGGCTGATGCAAGTCATGCAGCAACTTGGGCCCGATGCTAAAAACACGCGCATTGTGTTTATCACCGTCGATCCCGCCCGCGATACCGCGGCTGCGCTGCACGACTACGTGCGCGCGTTCGACGCGCAGCACGCGGTTGGACTGACCGGCACGGACGGGGCAATCGAGAGCATTGCCAAACGGTATCGGGTGGCTTACCAGATGGAGAAGCGCGATCCGTCCGGCGCGTACGACGTCACGCATAGTTCGGCCGTCTATATCTTCGATAGCCACGGCCACGCGCGCCTGCTCGCCACCGAGAGCGATTCCATCGATACGATCACGCACGATTTGCGCCGCGTGATCGACTCGACCGATTCCTGAATTCACTCATTAACCACCGCCTGAGCGTTACCGTCAACATGTCCTCGATTCTCTACTGGCTCGATCCGTGGGAGCCTTCGCCCACCGTCGTGATCGCCGTGCTGATCGCGGCCGTGTTGTTCGCGCGCGGCGCGAAAAGAGCACACGTGTCGCTCGCGCGGCACGTGTCGTTCTGGTTCGGCCTGACTGCACTCTACGTCGCGCTGCATACCCGGCTCGACTACTTCTTCGAGCATGAATTCTTCATGCATCGGCTGCAACATCTGGTGCTGCATCACCTTGGGCCGTTTTTTATTGCGCTGTCGTATCCGGGCGCGGCGCTGCGGGCCGGCATTCCGTTCACCTGGCGGCAACGCTGGCTCAAGCCCGCGCTCAACACGGCCGCGGCGCGCATCTTGTTCAAGGTGATTTTTAATCCGGTTGTCGCGGTGGTGCTGTTTGTCGGGCTCATCTACTTCTGGCTGCTTTCGCCGATCCACTTCAAGGCGATGCTCGATTGGCGGTTGTACCGCATCATGAACTGGAGCATGGTGATCGACGGCCTGCTGTTCTGGTGGCTCGTGCTCGATTCGCGCCCGGCGCCTCCCGCGCGGCTCGCGCCTGGACGCCGCATCCTGATCGTGATTGCCGCGATTCCGCCACAGATCATGCTCGGCGCGTATATTTTCTTCACGCCGCACGAGCTTTATCCGATCTATTCCATCTGCGGACGCGCCTTCACGTGGATCAGCCCCATGCGCGATCAGCAGATCGGCGGTTTGCTGCTGTGGATCCCCGGGTCGATGATGAGTGTGATCGGTGCGTTGATCGCGATGCGCCATTGGCTCAGGTTGTCGACGCGTCAACGGCTGGTCCAGCAGCGGGCGCGAGCGGAACTGGTGACGGCTTAACGCCGCAGTTCTTTTATGACCGGCGCATCCATATGTGAGGGATGTCGTCTTCCACGTGAACATCGGAGATTGGCTCGAAGCCGAAGCCCGCATAAAAGCGCTGCAATCGCGCTTGTGCATGCAGGCGTATCGGTTGGCCGGGCCATTGTTCGCCGACAAGACCCAGTGTGCGTTCGAGCATCGCCTGACCTAATCCGATGCCGCGAAAGCCGGCTGTGGTCAGTACACGGCCGATGCGGATATCGGAGTCTTCTGTTTCTTTCGTGCCTTCAGCAGCGGCCGGCAGCAGGACTCGCAAATAACCGGCGAGCACCGGCCGTGCATCGGCCGAACGCCGATACACGAGCAAATGCCACGCATCGACATCCTGTCCATCGACATCGCCGTACACACAATGCTGCTCCACCACGAACACTTCGCTGCGCGCCGCCAGCATGGCGTAGACGTCAAGTGCGCTAAGGTCGGCGAATGGTTTCCAGCACCAGTCGAATTCGGAAAATGGCTCGGTCATAGGGACTTTTCGGTGGGAATTTTCGACGCCTCGCGTCTTGGGAAATGAAGATGTTGAGAGGTCTGAACCTGTAATTATGCCGCGCGAGGCAAGCACCGCGCACGCTCGGCGATCTGTCACGCCACGTCGGCATCAAGTGCTCGGCGGGTCAGAATGGATCCTGCCAGGGATTCGATTTCCACGCGGCCGGTCAGCTCGCAAAAGTGAAGCTCGACAGGTTTCTCCAGATCGACGACGAGCATGGTTGCCTGCTTGCGGGGATTCAAGGAGTCGGCTTGCCGCAGCCGAGCCGGCTCGCGGCCGTGCCTTATCTGCGGTCGGGGCAATTGCGCGATGTGCTGCCGGCATGGCTTGACCGGTCAACCGCATTGGTCAATCGCGGTGCTGGAGATGCGTGATCGACACCTCGGCTTTCCGGACTTCGCCTTTACCGAGTTAATCCGGATGACCGTTCCCTAATTAAGTTAAACGAACCTTAATGAACTGGTAACAAGGTGTAACTGTTGTGGGACTGACTGTAACGCAGGGAAGGTGACGTTTAATTAGACTAGTCGTCACCCAGTCGGGCGCTTCATTTCCCCGTCGCATTTCTGGAGTGGTGCGCTCTATGATTTCGGTAGACCAGATAAGGCCATCGCAATCCGTTGCAAGCGAGATGTCCGTCGTTCACGAATATGCATGGCCGAAGCCGGCACAACGCCTGTCCAGCACGTTTTTCAAGCTTGTTTATCGTTGGTCCCACTCCAATGCGTTTCGACATAACGAGCGTTTGTGGCACGGCGTGTCAATTGAGCGGGATTCGCGCGGGTTCCTGAAACGCATGTCGATTGAAGGCCATGATTTGCTGGTCGAGAATCCCGATGACCTGCTCGCATCCCAGACGGGGGATTGCCATCTGATTGCCACGGGCCCGTCGGTCAATGACATCGATTATGGTGCGCTTGATCTCCATAACGTCATGGGAGTAAACGGCGCGATTGCTTTACAAGATAAACATCCAATCCGGTTTGAATATTATTGCATCGTGGATGCCGGGTTTGTCCGAAAGCGTCCTGATCTGGTAGCACGCGTGGTTCAGCAAAAGCTGACGTTATTTGTTACCCCATTAGTATTATGGTACATCGCGCAATACTTCCCGTTATCCCAGTTTCGTTGCCGGGTGTACCTGATTGAAGATATTCAATACCCCGCTTGCAAGCGCGCATTACTTAAACACGAACTCCTTTCCACGCATGCGAGCACGGATCTTGTGCTGTTTGATGAAGAACCCACTTTAGGTTTCAGCTTCAATATCAGCCGGGGCATATTCGATGGCCGTACGGTGGCCTACACGGGTTTGCAAGTGCTCACCTCCCTTGGGTTCAACACCATCTTCATGCATGGACTCGATTTGTTGAACGCGGCACAAACACCGCGCTTCTACGAAACTAAAGAGACCATGCAGCCAAGCGCGCTGGACGGAGATTTCAATTCTTTTATAGAACCGTCGTTTCGCCATGCCGCCCCGCTCTTGAGCCGTCGCGGCGTACGCGTGGTGAACCTCTCGGCCCAGAGTGCGCTCGGGAGCGACATTATTGAAAAAGACGACTGGCACTCGCTGGCTCATGTATCCCTTGAACAGGAATAGTCCGCGGCTGACGGCGTATGAGCTTACCTGGCGCGGCATCGCGCAATGAAGGTTGTTCATATTTCCAATACGCCGGTGGCGGGTAGTCCCGGCAACATTGTTTCTGCACTTAATCGGCTCACCGACGTCCAGGCGCGGCATATCGTCTTCAATAGCAGCGCGTATCGCAGCCGAACCTTTGCTGTCGATCTCGACTGGAAGACTCAGCAGCAACAGGCGCTCGACGTCATTGCCGATGCCGACGTCATTCACGTCCATCAGTTCTTTTCGATCGATGAGACCTTCGGTCCGAACTTCCATCAGCGATTCGGCGGTAAGAAAATCATCAAGCAATACCATTCGGCCCCGGATCTCTGGGCCAAGGGTAACGCCGCAGTGGTCCAGCGGATTGTGTACGAGGACGTGCCGCAACTCGTTATTGCGCAGGGTCCTGAGCGCTATTACCCATTCGCCAGGGTGGTTCCCAATGTGATCCCGCTGAACGATCCTCGCTATCTACCCGCCCCGGAAAGCAATGCCGACGCGCACGGCATGCCGCTCGTCACGTTTTCGCCGAGCGGCAGGTCATCTGCGTGGAAAACTCGCTGGGAAACCAAGGGCGTTCCGCAAACCCTCAAACTGCTGCGCAAACTGGAGCGCAAGGGCTTATGCGAGCTTCAATTGATTGTCGATACGCCGCATGACGCATGTTTGCGGGCCAAGCAACAAGCGGCGATTGCCATCGACGAATGCGTGACTGGGAATTATCACTTGAGCGGGCTGGAAGCGTTGTCGCAAGGGAAGCCCACCTTGGGTCATCTGGACAATCGCGTTCAGTCTCAGCTTAGAGCGATGACAGGCGCCCTCGAACTGCCCTGGATCGATGTACGGCTTGAGGAAGCCGAGGGTCCGCTTCGCGAACTGCTATGGGACCGGTCGCTACGCACGGAACTGGGCGCGGCCTCGCGGCAGTGGATGGAGACGTACTATCAGGAAGCCGCGATGGTTGAGCATTATCGACGCGCATATCTTGATCTCTTTGAGGCGCCATACCGCTTTCATGGTCGACGCTTCGCCGGGCATAGCGAACCCTGGCTTGCGGTGGCATTGCCAAATCACCGCTGGGCCGCGCGCAAGCGCGCCAACAGCCCGTGGAGAACACTCGTTGAGACGGTACGCGGACGCTGAGGCGCTGACCCGGAGAGTCGCGAGGGGCGGCCATTCAGCTTGGCCGCAGCTTCAAGGTTGACCGGTCCTCAGGTCTTTGCGTCCGGACACCGTCTACTTTGGCGCGATATCGCGTTCCACACGCTTGATATGCTGTTCAACGTAGAACGCCGCGGCATCCGCATCGCCCTGAACCACTGCCTCATAGATCAACCGATGTTCAGCCACATAAAGACGAATCCGGCCTGCGTCGTAGATTCCCTCGTCTTTCAGACGCTTCCACAATGGCTGGTCCATCGAACTGGCTACTTCATCAGCGATCTTGACCATCAGCGCATCACCCGTCATCACCGCCAGTTGCCGATGAAACAAGCGGTCGCTGCTATTCCATAACGCGCGCTGTGCCGGGTCGTCGATGTCGTAGATGTTTTCCATCTGACTGAGATACTGCTCGGCCATCCGGTCGCGTTGCGCGCGCGCAGCCGCGCGCCGGGCTACTGCCGGTTCTAGAACCATTCGTACGTCGAGCGTCGAACTGGGACTGAAGTCGGCCGCTCCGGTATCCGCCTTCCGATGCGACAGGCGATCGATGACGTCACCGCAGACGAACGTCCCCGAGTTGCGCTTCGTGACGACAAGCCCTTCGTTCTGCAGCGCGCCGATCGCCTCGCGAACGGCGGGCCGTCCAACACCGAACAATGCCGCGAGATCGCGCTCCGACGGCAGCCGTGAGTCCGGCAAGAACCGGCCTGCAACAATCTCATCGCGGATTTTTTCAGACACTTGCTCGTAGATCTGCCGCGGGCGGAATGAGCCGTCGAGCTCTGCGTGAATTGCTGCCATCGTTGAATCTCATCAAACATGGTCACCGGAAAGACCAAAACCGGTCCCGGCATTTTGAAATGGTTGCTTCGAGAACCAATTTTGGTCTACATTTAAAACCAGTATAGTTCACCTCGGAGATTACCCAAATGAAAAAGGCTGTCGCAGGTCTCTTGGTCGCCACGGCGGCTTTTGCCAACGCCGGCGTCTACGCGCAAGAAGTCGTGACGGTTGGTCATTCGGCGCCATTGACCGGCCCACAGGCCGTCAACGGGAAGGACAACGAAAACGGCGCGCGGTTGGCCGTCGAGGATTTGAACAAGAAAGGCGTGGTAGTCGCGGGGAAAAAGGTGACGTTCAAACTGGACTCGGAAGATGACCAGGCCGATCCCAAGATTGGTGTTCAGATCGCCCAAAAGCTCGGCGATAGCGGTGTGGTTGCCGTGCTGGGACCGTACAACTCGGGCGTCGCCATTCCGGCGTCGCAAATCTACCATTCCGCCGGCATCCCGATGCTCCCGGTCGCATCGAATCCCGCCCTGACGACACAGGGCTTCAACAATATCTTCCGCATTGGCGCGAGTGACGAGCAGCTCGGCGGCACCATGGCCGAATTCGCTGCAAAGACATTGAAAGCGAAGACCGCGGCGATCATCGACGACCGCACGGCTTACGGCCAAGGCGTCGCGGAACAGTTTGCAAGCGTGGCAAAGGCGCACGGCATCAAGATTGTCGACAACCAGTACACCAATTCCAGCGCGACCGATTTCCTCGGCATCCTGACCACCATCAAGGCCAAGAATCCCGACGTGATCTTCTTCGGCGGTTACGCCGCGCAGGGCGCGCCGATGGCCAAGCAGATGCGCCAGCGGGGACTCCGGGCGAAGCTGCTAGGCGGTGACGGCATCTGCTCTGCCGACATGGGCAAGGTGGCGGGCGACGATGCATCGATCGTGTATTGCGCGCAAGGCGGCACGGCGCTCGAGAAAACGGCTGCGGGCCGCGACTTCCTCAAGCGCTACAAGGACACGTATCACACCGATACGCAGGTCTACGCGGTCAGCTACTACGACGGCATGATGCTGCTCGCCGACGCGATGGTGAAGGCCGGCACGACCACGGACAAAGCAAAGCTCATCGCGCAACTGGCGAAGACGGACTACAAGGGCATCGCGGGAACGTATTCCTTCGACGCGAAGGGCGATCTGAAGGGTGCGCCCACGACCGTGTATGTCATCAAGAACGGCTTGCCGGTTGCATACGGCGAGTGATCCACCTGAAATCGATATGAAAATCACGCAAGCACTTAGCACGGTCGAGGTTCATACCGCAGGCGAGGCATTTCGCATTGTCACGAGCGGTCTGCCGAAGATGCAGGGCAAGACCATCGTCGCTCGTCGCGCCTGGCTGAAGGAGCATGCTGACCACATTCGCCGCGCGCTCATGTTCGAGCCGCGCGGTCACGCCGACATGTACGGCGGTTACCTCACGGAGCCCGTCAGCGAAGGCGCCGATTTTGGCGTGATCTTCGTGCACAACGAGGGCTACAGCGATCATTGCGGCCATGGCGTGATAGGCCTCGCGACAGCGGCGGTGGAACTGGGCTGGGTCGAACGGACTTCGCCGGAAACACGCGTGGGAATAGATGCTCCGTGTGGTTTCATCGAAGCGTTCGTGCAATGGGATGGGAATCACGCGGGCAACGTGCGCTTCGTGAACGTGCCCTCGTTCATCTGGCAACGTGACGTGACGGTGGAGACACCGTCGTTCGGGACCGTTACCGGCGACATCGCGTTCGGCGGGGCGTTTTATTTCTACACCGATGGCGCTCCCTTCGACCTGCCCATACGCGAATCGGCCATCGACAAACTGATTCAGTTCGGCGCCGAGGTCAAGGCCGCTGCCAATGCGGCGGTCAAGGTGGAGCATCCCGAAATCCCCGAGCTGAATCACATCTACGGCACGATCATCGCGAATCAACCGCGGCATGCGGGCTCCACGCAGGCGAACTGCTGTGTCTTCGCCGATCGTGAAGTCGATCGCTCGCCGACCGGCTCCGGCACGGCCGGCAGGGTTGCGCAACTGTACTTGCGTGGCCTGCTGGGCAAAGATGAAACGCTGATCAACGAGTCGGTGATCGGCACGGTATTCAATGGGCGCGTGCTCAGCGAAACGAAGCTCGGACCGTTCGATGCAGTCATCCCGGAAGTCGAGGGCAATGCGTACATTTGCGGCTTCGCCAACTGGATCATCGACGACCGCGATCCACTGACCTACGGTTTCCTGGTGCGATGAACATGACCCGATCCTACGACGAACAACAGACTGCGGCGCTGCTTCCCTATCCCGAACTGGTCAATACCTTGAGCGCAACGGTTGTCGACTATGCAGCGGGCAGAATAGAAAGTCCGGAGCGGCTGGTCGTGCCGCTGCAGGCAGGCGGCGTGATGCTCTCGATGCCGGCGAGTGCAGCAGACATCGCGATCCACAAGCTCGTGAACGTGTGTCCCGGCAATCGGGCGCAAGGCATGCCGACGATTCACGGCCAAGTCACGGCATACGACTCCACCAACGGACAACTGCTCTTTTCGCTCGACGGCCCGACGGTTACGGGCAGACGCACCGCCGCGATATCGGCGCTGGGCATCCGCAACCTTGCCCAAAGCGCGAAATCGATCCTGCTGATCGGCACGGGTAAGCAGGCGAGCAACCATGCCGAAGCGTTTGCGGCGCTGTTCCCCGAGGCGGTTCTGTACGTCAAAGGATCGACGCCCGAAGCGGCGGCCCGGTTCGCGACGGCGCATGCAAAACCAGGCTCACGAGTGATACCGCTCGAGGGCGACATGATCCCCGGAGACGTCGATGTCGTTGTCACACTGACTACGAGCAAGACCCCGGTCTACCGCGATGCCGCGCGCCCCGGGCGACTGGTGGTGGGAGTCGGCGCGTTCACGCCGGATGCAGCCGAAATCGCCGCGTCGATCGTGCATCAAAGCGAGATCCTGGTGGACGATCCGGCGGGCGCGAAACACGAAGCCGGCGATCTTATTCAGGCGAACGTCGATTGGGACAGGGTCGGCTCGCTGGCCGGTGTCATCGAGCGCTCGTGGATCGGTTCGCCGGATCAACCGATCCTCTTCAAAAGCGTTGGGTGCGCTGCGTGGGATCTGGCTGCCGCACGCTTGGCGCGACATTGTTTATCTGGCGCGTAGATCGACCCGCCAGTTGTCTGCGCGATCGCCGCAGACAAAGAAAAAGCCCTGACAAGTCAGGGCTTTTTCTTTGAATCTCTGGAGGCGCGAGCCGGAGTCGAACCGGCCTAAACGGCTTTGCAGGCCGCTGCATAACCGCTTTGCTATCGCGCCAGAAGCGGGGACTTACATATTGCATTCCGTATCTGGCAAAACCAACCGAACTTCACCACATTGTGAACTGGTCTACCAAACAAAAAGGGAAGCTTGGCTTCCCCTTTTTTTGGAGCGGGAGACGAGGCTCGAACTCGCGACCTCAACCTTGGCAAGGTTGCGCTCTACCAGCTGAGCTACTCCCGCATGGTCCTGCACTTACTGCCAGCCGCCGGCTTACCATTGCCAACGACCTTCCTAATTTGGAGCGGGAGACGAGGCTCGAACTCGCGACCTCAACCTTGGCAAGGTTGCGCTCTACCAACTGAGCTACTCCCGCATCTTGCTGACTTCTTCTGCCAATTTACTGCTTTTGACCTTCATCAGGCTTCGCTGTTTTCTGCGTTCACCCGACAGAAACGAGATTATGGAGAAGGCCAACTTTAGTGTCAAGCGCTTTGTATGTACCCCATCACTTTTAAACGCTCGCCAATCTGAATCAAAGCATGCCACCGCGCTCGCGAATTTGCGGCCATGCGAGCTTCATGTAATAGAGCATGGACCAGACCGTAAGAAATGCAGCGACATAGATCAGCCAGAGTCCCCACACGCGGGTATCGATAACGAGCGGCGTGCCTGCAATCTTGAGCGGCCCGTAGAACAGCAGCATGGGGATCGCGACCATCTGGCAGACAGTCTTGAATTTGCCGAGCGAATTCACCGCCACGCTCTTCGATGCCCCGATCTGCGCCATCCATTCCCGCAACGCCGAAATCGTGATCTCACGCCCCACTATTACCAGTGCAATCACCGCGTTCAGCCGCATCAGCTGCACGAGCACGAGCAGCGCGGCGGTGACCATGAGCTTGTCTGCAACGGGATCGAGAAACGCGCCGAATGCCGATGTCTGATTGAGCTTGCGCGCGAGGTAGCCGTCGAACCAGTCAGTCAGCGCGGCCAGCACGAAGATGACCATGGCAAGCTGGTTGCGATGGTCCGGGCTCATCATCACGTCCGGCAAATAGAAGACGCCCACGACGAGCGGAATCAGCACAATTCGCAGCCACGTCAGGAAAATCGGAAAATTAAACGGCATGGGCGTGACTCTTATAGAGAGGTGCCATTGTGCCGCGTCGCCCTATATGTCACAAGACGACGGGCTGAACGGCCGGACGTTGCGCTCAATGCAACTGCCGGTAGATCTGCTCGGCGAGGGCTTGCGAAATGCCTTCGACGCTCGCCAGATCCTCCACGCTCGCCGCCTGCACCCCACGCAAACCGCCGAAACGCGACAGCAGCTTCTGACGCCGTTTCGCGCCGATGCCCTCCAGTTCCTCGAGCCGCGATGTCTGCCGCGTCTTCGCCCGTTTCGCGCGCATGCCGGTAATCGCAAACCGGTGCGCTTCGTCGCGAATCTGCGCGACCAGCATCAGCGCCGCGCTCTCCTTGCCCAGTTCGAGCGCTGCGCGGCCATCGGCGAAAATCAAGGTCTCGAGGCCCACCTTGCGCCCTTCTCCCTTCGCCACACCGACCAGCATGCTGTCATCCAGGCCCAGTTCGGCGAACACTTGCCGCGCGATCTCGACCTGGCCCTTGCCGCCATCGATCAACACGATATTCGGCAAGCGGCCGCCCGACGGTACGGGTTCAGCGACATCGGCTTCGGCGGGACTGGTTTGCTCTTCTTGCGCTTCGGCCTCCAACTCGGCCGCTTCCACCGGCTCCGCCGATTCCACCGCTTCCCGCGGCGGTTCATCGGCGGCTCGAGCGGCGGCCAGCGCCAGCATCTTCTCGTAGCGGCGCGTGAGGACCTGGCGCATGGCGGCGTAGTCGTCACCCGGCGTGATGCCGGTGATGTTGTAGCGCCGATATTCGGCCGACTGCATCTTGTGATGGTGATACACCACGCACGATGCCTGAGTCGCCTCACCCATCGTGTGGCTGATGTCGAAACATTCGATCCGCAACTGCGCGAGATCGTCCATTTCGAAGCTGAGCGTGTCGGCAAGAGAACGCGTGCGGGCCTGCTGCGAACCTTGTTCGGACAACAGCCGCGCGAGCGCGAGCTTTGCATTCGATTCAGCCATCGACAACCACGCGCGCTTTTGTCCCTGCGGCTGGCGCAGCACCACGACCTTGTGCCCCGCCTGCTCGATCAGCAGATCGACCAGCTCGCGGTTCGTCGGCGCGTGGCTCACCACCAGCACCGGCGGCACCCGATTGCCGATGTAATGCTGGGCGATAAACGCCTCCAGGACTTCAGCTTCGAGCGCGCCCTGACGTTGCGATTCCGTCGCGTCATTCAGCGACGCGTCGCCGGTTTCGGCCATCTCCTTCTGCATTTCACCGGTAGTAGCGTGGGCCTCGAAGGCCTGTTCGCGCGCCGCGAGCGTGCCGGCGGGCAGTGCAATTTCATCGGCCGGCGCATCGACTTGTTCAATGACGATATTCGCCACGGTGTCCACGAAGTCATCGCCGGCAAGCTCTTCCTGCATCGCATCTTCTATCGCCAACGCCGCTTCTACATGCGTCGGGAAATAGGCTTTATCGCCGAGATGCCGGCCGCCGCGCACCATCGCGAGATTCACGCACACCTTGCCGCCCAGCGCGACGACCGCGAGGATATCGACGTCGTTATCGCCGCCGACCTCGATGGCCTGCTGATGCAGAACGGTGGACAGCGAGCTCATCTGGTTACGCACGGCCGCGGCCTGTTCGAACTTGAGATCGGCGGCGAATGCGTGCATCTTCTGTTCGAGTTCCTTCATCACTTCGCCCTGGCGTCCGAGCAGGAAGCGCGATGCGTTCGACACATCGCGAGCGTAATCCTCCTCGTTGATCAGACCGACGCATGGACCCGTACAGCGCCCGATCTGATGCAGCAGGCAAGGCCGCGTGCGGTTGCTGAAAACGGAATCCTCGCAAGTGCGCAACTGGAAAACCCGTTGCAGGATCTGGATGCTTTCGCGCACGGCCCACGCGCTCGGAAACGGGCCGAAGTACTGGTTCTTCTTGTCAACGCCGCCACGGTAATACGCCATGCGCGGAAACTTGTGGCCGGTAAGCTTGAGATACGGGTACGACTTGTCGTCGCGAAACAGGATGTTGTAGCGCGGCGCAAGCGCCTTGATCAGATTATTCTCGAGCAGCAGCGCTTCTGCTTCGGAGCGCGTGACCGTGGTTTCTATTTTGCGGATGCGCGTGACCATCATCGCGATGCGCGGAGAAAGCAGTGTCTTCGTAAAATAGCTCGACACCCGTTTTCTCAGGTCGCGCGCCTTACCGACGTACAGCACGTTGCCCTGCTCGTCGTAATAGCGGTACACGCCCGGCAGGTGCGGCAACTGAGCCAGGCTTTTTTTAGGGTCAAAAACGTCAGAGTCTGTCATGCAGGGATGATGGCGGGGAACGCGCAGCTTGAGTTTGGCAAAATGATTTATTGGTTGCGAGCGGAGCATCGACGAAGCACGACGCATGGACGAAGCCACGGACGCCCGAGTCACCCGCGCAATACGCCGGCAAGTACGCTCGCCCAGCAAGCCCCTGACTCAACCGTAACGCAACCGTAACGCAGCGCGCCGCGCGAATCGCTATCCTTGAAAGCGCCAGTTTAGTTCAAACCGCTGCCCACCATTCTTCACCCTTCATTAGCGGTTCATCGCCGCTCTATTGCCCATGCCGTCTTCATCGGAACAATTGCCGGCTGCTTCCGGCCACGCCAGCGTCGAGCCTGGCGCTCCGGCCACCGGCATCGCGTGCGACATCTTCTGCGCGGTCATCGACAATTTCGGCGACATCGGCGTCTGCTGGCGGCTCGCGCGCCAACTGGCCGGCGAACACGACTGGCAAGTGCGGCTGTTCGTCGATGACCTCAAGGCCTTTCATGCGCTCTGCCCCGCGGTCGATCCCGCGCTCGACCGCCAAAGGGCGGCGGGCGTGATGATCGAGCAATGGCATGCGCCGTCGCACGTTGGCGACACGCTGCAGATCGCCGATGTCGTGATCGAGGCGTTCGGCTGCGAATTGCCGGCGGTGTACGTGAGCGCGATGGCACGCCGCGAGAAGAAGCCCGTGTGGATGAATCTCGAATATCTGAGCGCGCAGGACTGGGTCGCGGATTTTCACCTGAGGCCGTCTCCGCATCCGCGCTACGCGCTCAACAAGACGTTCTTTTTCCCCGGCCTGGGCCCCGGTACCGGTGGTGTGCTGAAAGAGCGTGCGCTTGATGCCGAGCGCAGGGCGTTCGATCGCAATGCCTGGTGGCACGCGCGTGTTGGCATCGCGCCGCCGCCCTCCGGCACTACCGTCATTTCAATGTTCGCGTACGAGAATCCCGCCGTCGATACACTGCTTGAACAATGGCGCGATTGCGCCACGCCGATCGCGTTGCTCGTGCCGCAAGGGCGCATTTCCGGTGCGGTTGCGCGGTTTTTCGGCCTGCCGGACTTTCAGGCGGGGGCGAAGGCGACCAGCGGATCGCTCTCGGCCTACGGGCTGGGTTTTGTCGAACAGCCCCTTTTCGACGCCCTGCTCTGGGCCGCTGACCTGAATTTCGTACGCGGCGAAGATTCGTTCGTGCGGGCGCAATGGGCGCAGAAGCCGTTTGTCTGGCACATCTACCCGCAAGGCGATGACGCCCATCTGCCGAAACTCGACGCGGCGCTCGCGCACTACGCGAACGGCTTGCCGGACAAGGCGCGGGCCTCGCTCGAACGCTTCTGGCACGCATGGAACAGCGCGGGCACCCCGGACTGGAACGATTTTTGGCAAAACCGCGCGCTGCTGGAACGGCGCGCCGCCGATTGGGCATCGGAACTGGCAAGCGTTGGCGATCTGGCTGGAAATCTGGCGGAATTCGCGAAAACTCAGTTAAAATAAGCGGTTATCCAACGGCTTGCAGTTTGGAGCGCCATCAGTTCCGAACGAATTCCACAGTGGAATAAGCACGGTGGAAGTAGTTAATGAATATTCAGTGAGGCGGCTACAGCGCCCGGGTTTGCGATTTATTCGATTAAAGCAAGCAACCCTGCCACGAGCCGGCCGTCGACACTGCAGCGATCAGGCTCACATTTTCGTACAGGACAGTTTTTTTATATGAAGACCGCACAAGAACTCCGCGTCGGCAACGTCGTGATGATCGGCAGCGATGCCATGGTCGTGCTGAAGGCCGAGTACAACAAATCCGGCCGCAATTCCGCGGTCGTGAAGATGAAGTTCCGTAACCTTCTTTCCACCGGCAACATGGAATCGGTGTACAAGGCGGACGACAAGTTCGACGTCGTCCAGCTCGACCGCAAGGAAGTGACGTACTCGTACTTCGCCGACCCCATGTACGTGTTCATGGACGCCGACTACAACCAGTTCGAAGTCGAAGCCGACATGATGGGCGACGCCCTGCACTACCTCGCAGACGGCATGCCGTGCGAAGTGGTGTTCTACAACGAGAAAGCCATCTCGGTGGAACTGCCGACCACGCTGGTTCGCGAGATCATCTATACGGAACCGGCAGTGAAGGGCGACACGTCGTCGGGCAAGGTCCTGAAGACGGCCAAGCTCGCGACGGGTTTCGAACTGCAAGTGCCGCTGTTCTGCGGTATTGGCGACAAGATCGAAATCGATACGCGTACCAACGAGTACCGCAGCCGCGCCTAATGGTTCGGCCGGCCGGCTGCCCAAGGCCGGCTGCGCGCTTCAGGTAAACGAGAATAAAATGAGAATAAAAAAAGCGCCCTTCGGGGCGCTTTTTCTTTTTGCTGAACATTATTGCCAATTCAGGCAAACTTTACCGGACCGTTTCTCGAAATTTCCGGATGATCCCTGCATCGGATGCGATGTTCAGTGCTAAAACCTTGATTTTTTATAAACATGAAGATGGCATGAAACCTGCTGCGCTAGTTGTGGCCGCGCTGTGACGGCGTCGAATTTTCCAACAACAACACACGACCATGCCAATTACAAAAACCGCTCTTGCCCGTCTTGTTCTTGCTGTTTCATGCGCCGTACCGGCAATCGCGATCACTGCAGGATGTTCGTCGACACCATCGCATGAGTCGGCTGGCGAGTACACCGCTGACTCAGCACTGACCGCCAAGGTTAAAACAGCATTACTCGCAGATCCGGGCCTGAAGTCGCTGGCAGTGAGTGTGACGACGTATCGGAGTGAAGTGCTGTTGTCGGGCTTTGTGAATTCGCCGGACCAGATTCAAAAAGCGGTGGCGGTCGCGCGCGGCGTAGAAGGCGTGCAGTCGGTCAAGAACGAACTGAACGTGAAGCCGCAATAGCACGTCAATCGCACGCCAACGGGCTAAGCGATTGCGTCGGGAGCAGGGCGTGCTTAGCCCATGCTCCAACGAAACCGCCGCTTCAGGAAAACGCTTCAGGAGAACGCTTCAGGAGCACATCGGGAAGCGCAGGACAAAGACCCCGCAGCGTCGGGACAGGGCTGGAAACTTGGGCGGAAACTGACACCTTGACGTCACCCCGCTCGCAGCCCACACCGACGTAGCCCGGCATCGAGGCGTCCGCCGCTGGATCTCGCCGTTGAAGGCGACCGGCGCGGAACGAATTTCAGACCATTTAATACGTTGTGTCCGCCATGCCACACGCTTTGATTGTCGAAGACGATCCCAACAGCCTTTCCGGCCTGTCCGCCATCCTCGCGGCCGACGGTTTTTCCGTCGATACCGCGACCACGCTCGCCGAAGCGCGCTCGGCGCTTACGCGCTTCATCCCGGACGTCGTGCTGGTCGACCTGAACCTGCCCGACGGCAGCGGTCTCGACCTTCTGCACAACCTGCCGGCGCAACCGCCCGGTGGTGCGCTGCCTGTGATTGTGATGACGGGTAACGCGACGGTGGAGAGCGCGATCGAGGGCTTGCGGCAAGGGATCTGGGACTATCTGCTAAAGCCGGTCAACATCCCGCGCCTGCGCAGCTTGCTCGCCCGTATTCCGCGCCCTTACGAGTTGACGGAAGAAGTACGGGGGTTACGCTCCACGCTGCGCGACCTCGGCCATTTCGGCGGATTGCTTGGACGCAGCGGTGCGATCCAGCATGTCTACGATCTGATTGAACACACCGCGCCCACGGAAGCGGCCGTGTTGATTTGCGGCGAAAGCGGCACCGGCAAGAAAGTCGCCGCTCGCACGCTGCATGAGATGAGCCGGCGTCGCAAAGGTCCGTTTGTTTCGTTCAACTGCGCCGCGGCTAACGAAACCAGCAATCGTTCGATGGAAAGCCTGATGTTCGGCCACGAACGCGGTGCGTTTGCCGGCGCGGAGAACCGCGAACCCGGCTTGCTTGAGCAAGCGGGTGGCGGGACGCTGTTCCTCGACCAGATCGATGCATTGCCGATCCCGCAGCAGGAAGCGCTGCTACGCGCGCTCGATTCGCAGACCTTCATGCGCGTGGGCGGCAGCAATAAGATCGTCACGGACTTCCGCCTGCTCGCCGCGACGCGTACGCCGGTGAAAGACGCGGTCGCCGACGGCAAATTGCGCGAGGATCTGTTCCTGCGCCTGAATGCGTCGTCGATCGCCTTGCCGCCCTTGCGCGACCGGGGCGATGACATCGCCTTGCTGGCGGAGCATTTCGTCGATGAACTGAATCGCGAGACCCACGTGAGCGGCATCACGAGCGGCGCTCCCAAACGCGTGAGCCCGGATTTCATTCGCGAGTGCCTCGCGACCGAATGGCCTGGCAACGTGCGCGAACTACGCGAACGGGTGCGCCGCGCGTATCACGCATCCGGCGATGTGATCGAAACCTTGCGCGCCGACGAGCAAAGCGGCGCAAGCGGGCGTGGATTGAACGGCAGCAGCGTGCAGGTGACGGTGGGCACGGCGCTCGCCGATGTCGAAGACATGCTGATTCGTGCCACGCTGGAGGCGGTGGGCGGCACGCGGCACCGCGCGGCGACGCTGCTCGGGATCAGCCCGAAGACGCTTTACAACAAGCTGCAGCGCATGAAGCTGGAGTGATTCGGACGTTGATTGAAACAAGCCGCCCGTTCTTTCGAACCAGCGGCTTTTTTTACGGCTGCGCTCATCTGCACCCGCCTACGGTAGAAAGCCTTTCAGCCCAGCGCACGTTTGACCAGTGCCAGCGCCTGCTGATACTCCACCTGTGCCATGAGCTTGCCCCAGCGCCATGCACGGCCTCGTGGCCGCATCCGCCGCAAGCGGGTCTGCGATGCCTTAGTCTGCACGAACGTAAGCCGGTCCAGCACCTTCTCCGCTTCGTCTGGCTGATTGCAGATCAGCACCATGTCACAGCCTGCCGTGAGCGCCGCCGTGGCCGCTTCGGTCAGCGTTCCACCGGCGCGGGCGGCTTCCATCGACAGGTCGTCGCTGAAAATCGCGCCGTTGAAACCGAGCTTGCCGCGCAGGATGTCCTGCAGCCAGACTCGCGAAAAGCCCGCGGGTTTCTCATCGACCTGCGGGTAAATCACGTGCGCCGGAATCACCGACGCCAAGGACAGGCCCAACCAGTCGTACGGTTTGATATCGGCGGCGAGGATGTCCTCGAGCGAACGGTCGTCCACGGGCATGGCCACATGCGAATCCGCCGATGCAAACCCATGCCCCGGAAAATGCTTGCCGCAATTGGCCATGCCGGCGAGCGCGAGACCGTGGTTCAGGCTCTTGGCGAGCATCGTCACCACGCGCGGGTCGCTATGCAACGCACGATCGCCGATCACCTTCGAGTGCCCGTAATCGAGGTCGAGCACGGGCGTAAAACTCATGTCGACGCCGCACGCCCGCAACTCTGCCGCGAGCACATAACCGAACGCGGTCGCGGTTTTCGTCGCCAGCAATACGTCCCGGTCCCACAGTTCGCCGAGCTTGCCTGGCGCGGGCAGGACGGTGAAGCCATCGGTACGGAAACGCTGCACGCGGCCGCCTTCGTGATCGACGGCAATCAGGATGTCGTCACGAACCGCGCGAATCGCGTCAGTCAGCGCGACGAGCTGGGCGCGATCCTGGAAATGCCGTGCGAAGAGGATGATGCCGCCGGTCATCGGATGGTCGATACGGTGAATATCGGCGTCGGAGAGGGTGGTGCCGGCCACGTCGAGCATGACCGGCCCGGGAATGCGTTTTAACGAGTTCAAATTGGGAGCGAAAAAGTCAGGGGGTTTTGGGTGCTGTGTGCGCTTCTGGGTTCACGCCTGGGGTCGCGTGCGGACTCACGCCCGTTTCCGCGATCACGAATGACACCGCGTAATCGCGTTCATCGGTGATCGTGACCTGGGCCGTGATACCGCGCACCGCCATCCAGTCGGCGAGTTCCCCCGACGCGACAATCTTTGGCTTGCCGCTCGGCTCGTTGAGCGTTTGCAGCGCGCGCCATGTCATCGGCCAGTGCATGCCAAGTCCGATCGCTTTCGAAAACGCTTCTTTCGCGGAGAACCGCGTCGCGAGGAAGGCGAGGCCGCGGACTTCGGAGCGCGCTTTACGCGCATGGTAAATGCGAAGTTCGTCAGCCCCGAGCACCTTCTCAGCGAAGCGCCCTTTCGTGCGCTCCATCACGCCCGCCACGCGGCTTACCTGAACGAGATCCGTACCTATTCCGTAGATCGCCATCGTTGGGCCTGAGTTGGGTTGTTGGCGCTTATCGTTTATCTCGCGTTTATCGCGAAGCAGTGGCGGCCAGGCGCGACGCCACCATGATTGCCTTCATCTCGCGCACCGCATTGTCCCAGCCGGCGAAGATGGCGTGTGCCACGATCGCATGGCCGATATTCAATTCCACGATGCCTTCCAACGCCGCGATCGGCTGGACATTGGTGTAATGCAGACCGTGCCCGGCATTCACTTTCAAGCCAAGGGAATTGCCGAAATCGACGCTGCGCGCGACGCGCTCAAACTCTTTCTGGCGGGTGGCTTCGTCGTGGGCTTCGGCATAACAACCGGTATGCAATTCGATCACCGGTGCGCCGGCTTCATACGCGGCGCGGATCTGCGTTTCATCGGCGTCGATAAACAGCGACACCCGCGCGCCCGCCTGACGCAACTGCTCGCACGCGGCTTTCACGGCGTTGAACTGGCCGGCGACATCGAGCCCGCCTTCGGTCGTCAGTTCCTGGCGCTTTTCCGGAACGAGACACACGTCGTGCGGACGAACGCCACACGCGATATCCAGCATCTCCGGCGTCACCGCGCACTCGAGGTTCATGCGCGTTTTCAATAGCGGACGCAACGCGTGAACGTCAGCATCGACAATATGCCGGCGATCTTCCCGCAAATGCAGCGTGATGGCGTCGGCGCCCGCTTCTTCGGCTTGCAGCGCGGCGCGGATCGGGTCGGGGTACTGCGTGCCGCGCGCGTTGCGCAGCGTGGCGACGTGATCAATGTTGACGCCCAGATCGATCACGTTAGCGGGCGACGATAGAAAGAAGCTCATAGATTTTGCAGGTCGATCAGGATTTGACGGGTGGCGAGCGGCGTGCCGCCAAGATACACATTCAGCAGAAAACGCATCAACGTCTTGCTTTGCGCGGCCGTCTGCGGGCGGCTGTATTCGTCCTTCTCCATGTCGAGAAGGGTTTGACCGGCGATCACCGGCCATTGCGACGGTACATCATCCGATGCATCGCGCACACCGCGTTCGGGATCGAAGACGTATTTTTGATCGGCGAGAACGGGTTGGCGCGCGATGGTTTTATTCAACGCCATCGCGTAACCGGTTTCACGCAGCAGCACCCGCTCGAACGAACGCAGCGCATGCAAGGCGGGCTCACCGTGCGCGAGACGCGACAACGTCAACACATAATGATTGAACAACGCAGGATGCGCGTCTTCACGAGCGCAGAACTTGACGAGCAATTCGTTGACGTAGAAACCGCATAACAACGCGTCGCCCGCAAGAGGCAACATGCCGCCGACCCATTCCGCTTGCGTCAGGGTGCGGACTTCGCCCTTCCCCGTCCACGATAAACCCAGCGGCTGGAAAGTTTGCAGCACGCCGCGCAATGCGGAATGCGGGCGCTTGGCGCCCTTGGCGACCAACGCAACGCGGCCGTGATCGCGGGAAAATACGTCGAGCACGAGACTCGTCTCGCGATACGGATAGCTGTGCAGCACGAACGAGGGTTGCTCCGCGATACGAAAGTCCGAGCGCGGCGCGGCGCGCGGCGGTCTTGGCGCTTTGGGCTCTTTGGACTCTTTAGGCGCGACCGATTTCGCGGACGCCGACGCCGTCCTGCGCCTTTTCGGCGCAGGGGGAGAAGGTTCGTCGGCGCTGAAATTATCGTCGGCGAGCGGATCGGATTCTGCGTCGGAGGACTGGGTCATCCACGCGTCATTCGTACCCATAGGCGCGCAGTCCCGCTTCGTTGTCCGCCCAGCCGCTCTTCACCTTGATGAAGGTTTCAAGGTACACGGGGCCATCGAACAGCCGCTCCATGTCTTGGCGCGCTTCGGTGCTGATCTGCTTCAGCTTTGCACCCTTCTGGCCGATGATCATCGCCTTGTGGGTATCGCGTTCGACCAGAATGGTCGCGAAAATGCGGCGCAAACGGCCCTCGGTTTCCCATTTGTCGATCATCACCGTGCTCGTGTAAGGCAATTCGTCACCGGTCCAGCGGAACACTTTCTCGCGCAGGATTTCAGCGGCGAGAAAACGCTCGCTGCGGTCGGTGAGATCGTCTTCACCGTAAATGGGCGAACCTTCCGGAAGATACGGCTTCACGACCGTCATCAGACGCGTAATGTCATCAGCATGCTTCGCGGTCATCGGCACGATTTCCTTGAAGTCGTGCAGCGCGCTCATCTTCTGCATGAACGGGAATAACGTCGCTTTGTCGTTGACGTGGTCGAGCTTGTTCGCGATCAACAGGCACGGCGTGTCGTTCGGAATCAGGTCGAGCACCTTCTGGTCGTCGGGACCAAACCGACCCGCTTCGATCACGAACAGAATTGCGTCGACGGACGTGAGCGTCGACGTCACCGCGCGGTTCAGCGAACGGTTCAGCGCGCCGCTGTGCTTGGTCTGGAAACCCGGGGTATCGACGAAAATGTACTGCGCGTCGTCCAGCGTGTGAATGCCGGTGATGCGGTGGCGCGTGGTCTGCGCCTTGCGCGACGTGATGCTGACTTTCTGCCCTACCAGTGCGTTCATCAAGGTCGATTTACCGACATTAGGCCGACCGACGATCGCGACCATGCCGCAGCGGAAACCAGAGGGAGTGGGTGCGTTCATAATTGTGCGGCTGCAGATTCGGTGAATTCGTGGGGACGCGTGGCGTCGGGATTATGCTTGTGATCGGAAGCGTGCAAGCTTCAGTGGCGGGCTTCAGAGCGCTCGTCAGTGGCCGGTATCGGCGGCGCGTACGACAGTTTCATCGACGCTTTCTTCCAGGTGCACTTCAACCTGCGCTTCAACGCTCTCTGCGCCCTTCGGGGCCGTTGCGCAATGCGCGGCGGACACGTCTTCACGCTGCCGCGCGGGGACAGCGGGCTTCTCGATACCGGACGCTTCAGCATTTTTCACTGCAGGCTTGTCGGCTTGTTTCGCGACGGCCTTTTCACCTGCACTATCTGCTTTCGCGGCGCTTTTTTCCACCGGGTTATGCACAGGTTTATCCCCTGCGGATTCAACGTGCGCAACCGATGACTTGTCCGCGCCCTCGTTTGCGACCGCCGGCGCTTCCGCCGCTGCTTTTTCGGCCTTCTCCGCCTTCTCCGTCCGATGAATCGTCGACCGCTCGGTTTTCTCCGCACCGGCGAATGCACCCGCCGACGGTTCCACATGCGATGCGCGAATCACGGCGAACGGCGCGGTGGCCGGACGCTCGGGATCGTTATGCGTGTTGCTGCTCTGGCTGGCGCTATTGCTGCTGCTGGCGCGTGCACGTTCGCGCCGGTCCGGTGCGCGAAGGTCGAGCGCCGCCTGCACGCCCGTGACGCCCGGTACGATTTCCAGCTCCGCCTGCTTGGCTGCGCGCGAACCCTTGCGCTTGGGCTTCGCCGTCATGGCCGGCGCGGCGGAAGCCAGCTCATCGAGCGCCTTCTTTGCCGCAGCCTGTTCGGCCGCGCGCCGGCTCGCACCGGAACCGGACACCTTCACATCGAGCTTCGGCACCGTGCATTCGACTTCGAATTGCTGGTTATGCGCCGCGCCGTGCGTAGCCACGACCGTATAGGTCGGCAATGCAATCTTGTGGCCCTGCAGATATTCCTGCAGCAGCGTCTTCGCGTCCTTACCGATCGTGCGTGGATCGATATGATCGAGGATTGGCGTGTAAAGCCGCTTGATCACCTGAAGCGCGGCGTCAAAACCACCGTCCAGAAAGACCGCGCCGAAAATGGCCTCAAGCGTGTCAGCCAATATGGACGGGCGGCGGAAGCCCCCGCTGCGCAACTCGCCCTCGCCCAGCCGCAACGCCTCGGAGACATTCAGTGCCTGTGCAATCTCATACAGCGACTGCTGCTTGACGAGATTTGCACGGACGCGAGAAAGATCACCTTCGTCGAGTTTTGCGAATCGCTGGAACAAAAGCGCAGCCACCACGCAATTTAGAACGGAATCTCCGAGAAATTCGAGTCGTTCATTGTGCGTGGCACTGTGACTGCGGTGGGTCATCGCCTGGCGCAGCAATTCCGCATTGCGAAATTCGTACTGGAGCCGGCTTTCCAACGGGGTTGAGGGCATGGGCAGAGTATAACGCGGGCGCCGGGAGGGGCGAATCCGGCTGTCAGGCCGAAAAACCGCAAGGAAAATGACACCACAAGCACACGTTAGCCGCGCTTCTTCGTGCTGTTTCTAGGCGGCTCAAAGGTGACTTGCAATAACAACTACGCCGCGATGACGCGGCGTAGTTGTCGAACGAAATTACTGCTTGTGATCCTGATCAAACCCGCTATCAAAACCGCGCTTCAATGGAACACCCCAATGCGTTTCAAACTGCTGAAGTTCATCCAGATAAAGAATGCGCGTCCTACGATATTCGCATCCGGCACGAAACCCCAATAACGGCTGTCTGCACTGTTATCGCGGTTGTCGCCCATCATGAAATAGTGACCCGCCGGCACTTTGCAAATGACGCCTTGAGCGTTGTAGTTGCAGTTGTCGCGGAACGGGAAGTCGTCGGCGCCGATGACGAATGGCGGCACCTGCGCGTTATTCAGGATCGCATTCTTGCGGCCGTCGAGATCTTCTTCGAACTGCTTTGCATAACCAATGCGTTCGTCATCGAAGAAATCCGGCAACGCTGTTTCCGGAACCGGCTTGCCGTTGATGGTCAGCTTCTTGTCCTGGTACGCAATGGTGTCGCCGGGAAGGCCGATCACGCGCTTGATGTAATCCACCGACTCGTCTTTCGGATAACGGAACACGACGACGTCACCGCGCTTGAGCGGCGTGCCGCCGGTCAGCTTGGTATTGCTGATCGGCAGGCGCAGACCGTATTCGAATTTATTGACGAGGATGAAATCGCCTACCAGCAGTGTCGGCACCATGGATCCCGACGGAATCTTGAACGGTTCGACTACGAACGAGCGCACCACGAACACCACCAGGATCACCGGAAAGAAGCTTGCGGAATATTCCAGATACCATGGCTGGCGGAGCTTTTCATCGCGCAGGCGAGCGCGCGTTTGCGGCGCGTTTTCATCGGCGAAACGGGGCTCAAGGCGTGCCTGCTGCTGATCGAATTCCGCTACCGCTGCATCTGCTGCCCGACGCCGTTGCTTCTCGAACACCAGTTTGTCGAACACCCACGCAATCCCCGTCACGATGACGAGCACCAAAAGAATCAACGCAAAATTCATCAATCGTTTCCGGTTGTTTTATTAATCTTCGACGCGAAGAATCGCGAGGAAAGCTTCTTGCGGAATCTCGACCGAACCGACTTGCTTCATGCGCTTCTTGCCGGCCTTCTGCTTTTCCAGAAGCTTTTTCTTTCGCGAGATATCGCCGCCGTAGCACTTTGCCAGAACGTTCTTACGCAATGCTTTAATGTTCTCGCGCGCGATAATATTCGCGCCAATAGTCGCCTGGATTGCCACGTCGTACATTTGCCGCGGAATCAGTTCACGCATCTTCGACGCCACTTCGCGTCCGCGATGCTGGCTCTGCGACCGGTGCACGATCACTGACAACGCGTCGACCTTGTCGCCATTGATCAGCATGTCGACCTTCACCACATCCGACGCGCGATATTCCTTGAACTCGTAATCCATCGAAGCATAACCACGTGACGTCGACTTCAGCCGGTCGAAGAAATCCAGCACGATTTCCGCCATCGGGATTTCGTACGTGAGCTGGACCTGACGGCCGTGATACAGCATGTTGATCTGCGAACCGCGCTTGTTCGTACAGAGCGTGATCACCGCGCCCACATACTCCTGCGGCATGTAGAGGTTCACGGTCACGATCGGCTCGCGCACTTCTTCAATGTAAGAAGGCTCCGGCATCTTGGCCGGGTTCTCGACCTGAATCAGCGTGCCATCGCGCTTCACGACTTCATACACCACGGTCGGCGCCGTGGTGATGAGGTCCATGTCGAATTCGCGCTCGAGCCGCTCCTGCACGATCTCCATGTGCAGGAGACCGAGAAAGCCGCATCGAAAACCGAAACCAAGTGCTTGCGACACTTCAGGCTCGTATTGCAGCGAGGAGTCGTTGAGCTTCAGCTTTTCCAGCGATTCACGCAGTGCGTCGTACTGATTCGCTTCGATCGGATACAAACCCGCGAACACTTGCGGCTTCACTTCCTTGAAACCGGGCAGCGGCACTTCGGCCGGGCGCGCGACGGTCGTGACCGTATCGCCCACTTTCGCCGCCTGCAACTCCTTGATGCCCGCGATGATAAAGCCCACCTGCCCCGCCGACAGCGACGCGAGATTCGTGGCTTTCGGCGCGAACACGCCGAGACTTTCGACCGGATAAATCGCACCGGACGCCATCATCTTGATCTTGTCCTTCGGGCGCAGCGTGCCGTTCTTGATGCGCACGAGCATGACCACGCCGACGTAATTATCGAACCATGAATCGATGATCAGCGCCTGCAGCGGCGCGTCCGGATCGCCCTTCGGGGGCGGCACTTTGGCGATCAGCGCCTCGAGCACGTCGCTCACGCCGAGGCCCGTCTTCGCGCTGCAACGCGCGGCGTCGGTTGCATCAATACCGATCACATCTTCGATTTCCGAAATCGCGTTCTCGGGGTCTGCGGCGGGCAGGTCGATCTTGTTCAGGACCGGCACGACTTCCACGCCCAATTCGATCGCCATGTAGCAATTGGCGACCGTCTGCGCTTCCACGCCCTGGCTGGCGTCGACCACGAGCAGCGCGCCTTCGCAGGCGGACAGCGAGCGGCTGACCTCGTACGAGAAGTCGACATGGCCCGGGGTATCGATGAGATTCAGGTTGTAGACCTGACCGTCGAGCGCTTTGTAGCTCAGTGCCGCCGTTTGCGCCTTGATGGTGATGCCGCGTTCGCGCTCGAGATCCATGGAGTCGAGCACCTGCGCGTCCATCTCGCGGTCGGACAGTCCGCCGCACAACTGGATGATGCGATCGGCGAGCGTCGACTTGCCGTGGTCGATGTGCGCAATGATCGAGAAGTTACGAATATGATTCATTCAGTGCCGATCAAGCAAAAAGGCGCGCCCAGACAAACGCGGAGCACGCCTTGAAAATGGGGGTGAAAAACTTGTCTATTTTAGCCGAAAAGGCGGGCTGACGGCGGATTTTACGGGAAAGGTCCGATTGCTCAGGGACTTGTGCGCGTGCTGGGAGCGCTTGCACGCGTGCTTGAAAGCGCATCCCGCACCCGCGTTTCGTCCAGCCGGTAGTGGCATAACTCCACGCCATCCAGCACGAGAACGGGCACGAGTTCGTCGTATACCGCTTCGAGCGCGGGATCAGTGTCAACATCGATCCACTCGATAGCGACGCCGAACTCAGCCGCAATCGGCTCAAGTTCGGCGCGCAAGTCTTCGCACAGGTGGCACCAAGCGCGCCCATACAGTTTAAGCGCGCTCATCGTGCTTATTTCTGCGCCGGCGCACGCGGGCGCAACGGCACGAACTGCGTGTTGTCGCCACGACGCACCAGCACCGCGACCATCTTGCTCGGATCGACGTTTTGCGCGACCGCGCCGAATTGCTTCGCGCTCGTGATATCCGTATCGCCAATCCGCAAGATGATGTCACCCTTCTGGAAGCCGGCACGCGCCGCCGGACCTTCCACCGCGTCCACCATCACGCCATTCGTGAGTTTCAGCGCCTTCTTCTGGTCGGCCGGAATGTCGCTCACCGCAATGCCGAGCGTGTTGCTCGCGCTCGCCTTCGGCGCCGGCGTCTTCTTGGCCTCGGTCTTCGCGACCTTGTCCGGCTGCATTTCCGCAATGGTGATCGGCAAATCGCGCGACTCACCCTTGCGCCACACGGTGATCGTCGCCTTCGTGCCCGGCTTCGTATCGCCGACCATGCGCGGCAGGTCCGTCGCCGTGGACACGTCGTGGCCGTTGTACTTCAGGATGATGTCGCCCGGCTGGATACCCGCCTTGTCGGCCGGGCCGCCCGCTTCCACACTGCTCACGAGCGCGCCCTGCGCCTTCGGAAGCCCAAGCGAGTCCGCCACTTCCTTCGTGACCTCGCCGATCGCCACAGCAATGCGGCCGCGCGTGACCTTGCCCGTCGTCTTCAATTGATCGGCGACGCGCATGGCTTCATCGATAGGAATCGCGAACGAAATCCCCATGAAGCCGCCCGTACGGCTGTAGATCTGCGAGTTGATGCCAATCACCTCGCCCGCCATGTTGATCAGCGGACCACCCGAATTGCCCGGATTCACCGCGACGTCAGTCTGGATGAAGGGCAGATAGTCGCCGGTGTCCCGTCCCTTCGCACTGACGATACCCGCCGTCACCGTATTGTCGAGCCCGAACGGCGAGCCGATTGCCAGCACCCATTCACCGACACGAACCTTGTTCGAATCGCCGATGGTAATGGCTGGCAGGCTCGTCGCCTGGATCTTGACGACCGCCACGTCCGTGCGCTCATCTACACCGACCAGCTTCGCCTTGAATTCGCGCTTGTCCGTGAGCGTGACGTAAATGGTGTCCGCGTCGTCGACCACGTGTGCATTGGTCATCACGTAACCATCGGCCGACATGATGAAGCCCGAGCCTACGCCGCTGCTCTGCTCCGAATTGTCCTGATTGTCAGGGCTGTCCTGCGGTGAGTTGCGATTGCCCTGGCTGCTGCCGTTATCGCTGCCACCCTGGTCGCCGCCTCCGCTCCCTCCGCTCCCGCCGTTGCCGCCGTTGCCGCCGTTGCCGCCGTTACCACCACCGCTTCCACCGCCACCGCGCGGCGAACCGGGCGTGCCGGGCATTGGAATGCCGAAGAAACGGCGAAAGAACTCCGACATGTCGCCGTCGTCCATACCGGGCGGCAAGCCGCGCAGATCGTTACTGCTACTGACGCGGGTTGTCGTACGAATATTGACGACCGACGGGCCCACTTTATCGACAAGAGTGGTGAAGTCGGGCAGATTCACTCCCGGCACCGCGACCGGTGTGGCTGCAGGCGCTGGCATCGACGAGGGCGCCGTTGCTGTTGCTGTGGCCGCGAAGGTCGCGAGCGGCAGGCATGCGGCAAACGCCGCGGCCGCGAAATAGGTGCGCAGCGAGAGATTGCTCATATCGTGGTGGGCCGAGGAATTACTTGGAAGGCTTGTATTCTATGGCAGAAGCAAATTGCTGCAACGTGGCCTGGGGTACTTCGCCCAGCAAGGTAATCCAGAAATCCCCGCGGCGCTTGACCAGCACGTGTGTCGCGCCGCTCTCCCCAGCACCTTCCTTGCGGGAATTTTTTTCCACGGGCTCGACGAAAATCGAGATTGCCGCGAGTCCGTCAGAGAAAACAGCCTGATCGACGGGAATCGGCGGCTGGCCCTCTTCACGCGACGCCATCGGCCGGCGCAACTCGCGAATCTCGCGGAAACCCGGCACGGCAGGTGTGATCTTCCATCCCTGCGCTTCCATATCGACCGGCTCAACCGGCGGGCGCACGACCGTCCACCCGGCTATGTTCTTGATTCCGTTCGCAATGCCGGCGCGGTCCACGGATCCGCCAATCTGTACTTGCGAGAATGAAAGCTGTTCGAGCACCTGAGCGTCGGGACCGAGCGTCTGCGCGCGCAGCAGAAGACCGGTTTTCGAGTCGGCCCAAAGCTTGTACGCAAAGCGCCAAGCATCTTTCGGATCGAGCTCGATCACCTGGCTGTCAATCCCGGCTACACGGTCCGGTCCAAGCATTTTCGGCTCATAGACCGTGAGAACCTGCTCGCTGCTGGTAGTCAGCAACGATGGGAACGCGTCCTTGTTCTGACGTTTTTCGACGACGACCAAATGCCGTTCGGGCACGAACGTATACATGTCGTCGTCGTGGCGAAGCATCCTGCGAGGCTTGCCGTCCAGGCTTTCCAGCGACTCGAACTCACCGTCGCTGCGCGCCGCCGAATGGGTAATCCGCGACGATTGCACTGTTGTCCCACGCTGGTAGACGAAGGTGCCCTCGTAGTTCTGCTGCTGTGCGGCGTCGTGAATCCGGTTGAGCAGTTCCGCAGCGGACTTGCGCGCGGCGGCGGAATCGTCGCCCTGCGCAAAAGCACTTGATGCCGCGGATAACAACGCGGCTGCACAGAACATCAACGCCGGCAACCGCCCCCAATGAGTCGTTTTCTTCAACCGCACACGTTGCATCAGTTATTGGCCTTGGCTGGTAGCCGCAGTGCGAATCAAAGGCATCGAGCCCGGCATGACGGGCTGTTGGGAGAATTGCTGATGCGCTTCGAGATACTGGTCCAGGCTTGCGTCGCGAATGATGTTCGCTTCGACAACCGGTGAACGCGTGCTGGCGGCAGGCATGGAAGCCATGGCCACGCGCTGCACATGATCCGACGACAAGGACGCCATCTGGCCGCCGTTGTGGCCGTCCACGCCCTGCAATTGCGGCACGACGATCCACGTGAGCGTGGCTGCGGCAGCCGCGACGGCAAAAGCCGGCATGACGCGACGGCGGAACAGATTCGAACGAACGCGTTGCGCTGCGACCGCTGGAATGGCCGCAGGCGCAAATACATGCGCTTCGGCCTCGAAGCGCGCCGAAAACGCGTTCATGAATGCGCTGCTGGCTGCAGGACTCGCCGCGAGATCGTCGGAACGCAGGGCGTCGCCGATCAAGTGGAAATCCGACCACGCCGCGCGATCCTTCTGCGTAAACCCGGAAAGAAACTGACTGATGTCGCCCGAACCGTCGAACGATTCACCGTCGACAAAAGCGGACAGACGCTCGCCGCGCGAGCTAGCTTGCGATTGCACCGAAACCGACCCCATGATGCTCCCCATCTTGACTGCACCCCGTAGTGACACTACCTGACTCAGATACCGCGTCCCTGCCCCGCGCACCCTCGCTGTTACCAGCGCTTGCCTTCGGGAGTGTCCAGCAACGGACGCAATTTTGCCGCAATGGCTTCGCGAGCACGAAAAATTCTTGATCTGACGGTCCCAATAGGGCAATTCATCATTTCGGCAATTTCTTCGTAGCTCAGACCTTCAATCTCACGAAGAGTAATGGCGGTGCGCAGTTCTTCCGGTAAAACCGCCATTGCAGCATTGACCGTCTGTGCGATCTGCTTGCTCATCAACATCGACTCAGGCGTGTTGATATCCCTTAGTTGGTCTGCGTCGGAGAAAGTTTCCGCTTCTTCTGCATCAGCTTCGGTAGAAGTTGGAGCACGCCGGCTCTGAGTGGCAAGGTAGTTCTTCGCGGTGTTCACCGCAATCCGGTAAAGCCACGTATAAAACGCCGATTCTCCGCGAAATTGCGGCAACGCGCGATAAGCCTTGATGAAGGCGTCCTGCGCGACGTCCTCGACCTCGGCAGGATCCCGCACGAGACGCGAGATAAGCCGGATGATTTTGCGCTGATATTTGGCGACCAGTAGCTCGAACGCTGCTTTATCGCCCTTTTGCACGCGTTCGACCAGTACCTGATCGATTTCTTTTTCGCTCACCTGGGAAATCCGTTATTTGGGGGTGCTACGCGGACGGCTATTGTAGCGTTACGCCGCCGGAACACGCCCGATGCTGACCGGCGGTTACACGCGTTACAGATGTTCCTGGGCGCAACGCCGGGCGCGTACAGCCAGTTCGCGGAACGCGCAGGCATTGGCGAGCGCGTCGGCGGCCACCAGAAACGATGCGAGGCGGCCTTCCGCCGAGACCAGCATGAGGGCAAGCAAGCGGTCGCTCCACTGGGCGCAACCTGTAATACGCCGGTATTGCGCGTTCCCCGCGCGATCCCACGTGGTCAAACCATCTTGTCCGATCTCGAACGCGATGGGTCGGCGCCGCTCGGCGCCCCAGGCCGCAGTGGCCAGCGCGGCAGTTACGGTCAAAGCCGCTATGCATCCGCTGGACAGCCCGGCGTAAGCCGCCACGCAGTGGAATACGGACCCCGCCGCTACCGCCACGAATGCTGCGGTAGCACCCCACAGGAACCGTGAGGGACGGAGTATATGCCGGCGCGGGGAATCGGCGGGCAAGTCGGCTGCGAGCAAATCCGCCGACACCTGCGGCAACAGAATGTGCGCGCTTGTCATTCGTCCGTTCCAGCAACGATCAGGCGCACGCCGCTGCACACGCCGCTCAATGCTTCTTGAAAACGAGCGTGCCGTTCGTGCCGCCGAAACCGAACGAGTTCTTCAGCGCCACGTCGATCTTCATTTTCCGCGCTTCGTTCGCGCAGTAGTCCAGGTCGCAAGCCGGGTCCTGGTTGAAGATGTTCATGGTGGGCGGCGAGATCTGGTGGTGCAGTGCCAGCACAGTGAAGACCGATTCCAGTCCGCCGGCGCCACCGAGCAGATGGCCCGTCATCGACTTGGTGGAATTCACCACGATCTTCTTCGCGTGGTCGCCGAAGGCATTCTTGATACCGATGGTCTCGGCCAGATCACCGAGCTGCGTGGATGTGCCATGCGCGTTCAGGTAGTGCACTTCGTCCGCATTGACCTGGGCGTTCTTCAACGCATTGCGCATGCTGCGGCGCGCGCCGTCGCCGTCTTCCGGCGGTGCGGTCATGTGATACGCGTCGCCGCTCATGCCGTAGCCGCTGACTTCGGCGTAGATCTTCGCGCCGCGTGCCTTCGCGTGTTCGTATTCTTCGAGCACCATCACGCCGGCGCCTTCGCCCAGTACAAACCCGTCCCGATCCTTGTCCCACGGACGGCTGGCGGTCGCCGGGTCGTCATTGCGTTGCGACAATGCGCGCGCCGCCGCGAAGCCGCCGACACCCAATGGCGATACGGTCGCTTCAGAGCCGCCGCAAATCATGACGTCGGCGTCGCCGTATTCGATCAGCCGCGAGCCTTCGCCGATGCAATGCAGCCCCGTCGTACAGGCAGTCACGATGGCGAGATTCGGTCCTTTCAAACCGAAGCGGATGGAAAGATGGCCGGAGATCATGTTGATGATCGACGCCGGTACGAAGAACGGCGAAATCCGGCGCGGGCCGCGATTCAGCAATTCCGTTTGCGTGACTTCGATCATCGGCAAGCCGCCGATGCCCGAGCCGACCACGACACCCACGCGCTCCGAGTTTTCCTCGGTGATTTCCAGCCCGCTGTCCTGCATGGCCTGCACGCCGGCCGCGATACCGTAATGGATAAAGGTATCCATGTGGCGCGCTTCCTTGGCCGGCATATAGTCTTCGACATTGAAGCCTTTGACTTCGCCGGCAAAGCGCGTGGAGAAGTTCGTGGCATCGAACTTCGTGATCTCGGCAATGCCCGACTTGCCAGCGACCAGATTGGCCCAGCCGTCGGCAACGGTATTGCCAACAGGCGAAATCAGCCCAAGGCCTGTAACAACAACACGACGACGGCTCACGGTAACCCCTTATCCATAAATGACAAAAAGCAAAAGCCACAAGATTCACAGGAAATTGCCCTGTGAGCCCTGTGGCTGTTAAATCGGTTCGAATCGCGACAGAGCGTCAACCCCGAATAGCGTAGAAGCAGCTTGCGCGTCGGGCTTTAGGCCTTGACGTTGGCGCGAGCGTAGTCGATTGCTTGCTGAACCGTCGTGATCTTCTCGGCTTCTTCGTCAGGAATTTCCATGCCGAATTCGTCTTCGAGAGCCATCACGAGTTCGACGGTGTCGAGCGAGTCAGCGCCCAGATCGTTGACGAACGAAGCTTCGTTCTTGATTTCGGCTTCGGCGACGCCCAGTTGTTCGGCGACGATCTTCTTCACGCGCTGTTCGATATTGTCCATGCAGCCCTCCGAGGGAAATGTAGTTCAAAAACACAAGTGCGCGCATTTTATCAGGTTTGTACCCGTAAATACCCACGCACGGAATCAGCTTTGTTTGGCGCGTGACATGCCTTTGATGCCCGTCACGCCCTTTTCTGCGCACTCTCCTGCGCCCTTTCCCGCTTACCACTTCTGACAGCAAATTTCCCGCCTCGCGCACCGTGCTTCAAATCAGCACTTTGCGCACCCGCGCCCCAAGGCGCGGATATTAACGAAATGCCTGTCACATGTACATGCCGCCGTTCACGTGAAGCGTCGTGCCCGTGATGTACCCCGCGTGGCGGGAAGCCAGGAAAGCCACAGCATGAGCGATATCTTCCGGGCTGCCCAGTCGGCCGAGTGGTATCTGTGCTGTGAGCGCCGCGCGCTGCGCTTCCGGCAAGACCTTGGTCATGTCGGTATCGATAAAACCCGGCGCAATGCAGTTCACCGTGATCCCGCGGCTGCCGATTTCACGCGCCAGCGCCCGCGTCATGCCCGCCACGCCAGCCTTGGCAGCCGCGTAGTTAGCCTGGCCCGGGTTGCCCGACGAAGCCACCACCGACGTGATGTTGATGATCCGTCCGCCACGCGCTTTCATCATCGGGCGCAGCACTGCGCGCGAGAGACGGAAAACGGCGCGCAGGTTGGTGTCGATGACGGCGTCGAACTCGTCGTCCTTCATGCGCATCGCCAACTGATCTTTCGTGATCCCGGCGTTGTTCACCAGCACGTCGAGGCCGCCGAATTCCTTGACCACGCCGTCGATAAACGCTTCGCTCGCGGCCGCATCAGTCACGTTCAGCACGGCGCCACGGCTTTGTCCGCCAAACTCTTTCAACGCTTCGGTAATGCCTTCTGCGCCGCTTTCGCTGGTCGCCGTACCAATCACGGTCGCGCCCTGACGTGCGAGTTCGACTGCGATCGACCGGCCGATCCCTCGCGACGCACCCGTCACGACCACTATGTGCTTGTCCAGAATCATCTTTCGTCCGTTCCTTGTCTTGGCTTAACTGCTTTGGCCTGTCTGGCTAACGAATTCGGCCGGCGAGCAGCTTGCGGGTTTCTTCGAGCGAAGCCGGATCGAAGACAGACGCGCCGATCAGCGTACCGTCGATCCGCTTCGTCAACCCGTTCAGCACCTTGCCCGGACCGCATTCGATCACGTGCGTGAACCCTTCGTGCGCCATCTTCTGCACGACTTCGACCCAGCGCACGGGACCCGCGGCCTGGCGCACGAGCGCGTCCTTGATGGCAGCCGGTTCGGCGACGCTCGCGACATCGATGTTATTGATCAGCGGAATCTGCGGCACGCTGATATCGACGCTCGCCAGGTACTCGCGCAACTGGTCCGACGCCGGCTTGAGCAGCGACGAATGGAACGGCGCCGATACCGGCAGCGGCAATGCGCGTTTCGCGCCCTTGGCCTTCGCGATTTCGCAGGCTTTTTCAACGCCTGCCTTGGCGCCGGCGATCACCACTTGAGACGGTGCGTTGAAGTTCACCGCTTCCACGATCCCCGCCGCCGATGCTTCGGTGCAGACGGCGCGCACCGCGTCGTCGTCGAGACCAAGAATGGCGGCCATGCCACCAACGCCCACCGGCACGGCGCTCTGCATGGCTTGCGCGCGAAACCGCACGAGCGGCACAGCGGCGGAAAAGGGCAGCGCACCGGCGACAACCAGCGCCGTATATTCGCCCAGGCTATGGCCCGCGACGATCGCAGGCTTGAGCCCGGTCTCCTTTTCCCACACGCGATAAATCGCGTACGCGGCCGTCAGCATCACGGGTTGCGTGTTCGTGGTGAGACCCAGTTCTTCCACCGGGCCTTCTGCGATCAGCTTGCCCAGATCCTGGCCGAGCGCATCGGATGCCTGTTGCACGGTTTCGCGCACCACGGCGTGATCGGCGAATGCATTGAGCATGCCGACCGACTGGGAACCTTGTCCCGGAAAAACGAACGCGAATTTCATGAGGTCTTTGCTCGATTGGATTGTCGAATGACTGACGTGGCGTGACGAAGGGGGAGTCGTATCCGCTTGATAACCGCTTAATAGCGGATAACCGACGCGCCCCACGTGAAGCCGCCGCCCACCCCTTCGATCAGCACATGCTGGCCGCGCTTGATACGGCCGTCACGCACGGCGACGTCGAATGCGAGCGGAATGGATGCCGCCGACGTATTGCCATGCTCGCCAACGGTCACGACCATGCGCTCGAGCGGCACATGCAACTTGCGCGCGGTGCTCTCCATGATGCGGATATTGGCCTGATGCGGAATGAGCCAGTCGATGTCGCTCGCGCTCAGTTGCGCCTTCTCGAGCGCCTCGACGGCCACTTTTTCCAGCACCTTCACCGCCAGCTTGAACACAGCCTGACCGTCCATGTGCAGGAACGCGCTGCCTTCGATCACACCCTTGTTCACATTGCCCGGCGTGCACAAGATGTTCGCGTGGCTGCCGTCGGCGTGAAGCGCGCTGGACAGTACGCCGGGTTCGTCAGAAGCTTGCAGGATCACTGCGCCCGCGCCGTCGCCAAACAATACGCACGTGGTGCGGTCGTTGAAATCGAGAATGCGCGAGAAGGTTTCGGCACCAACGACCAGCGCCGTGCGATTTGAGCCGCCGCGGATTAGGCTGTCGGCCATTGCTACTGCGTAAGCGAAGCCCGAGCAGACGGCCTGGATATCAAACGCGGCGCCGCCGTTCTTGATGCCGAGCTTGTTTTGCAACAGGCAAGCTGTGCTGGGGAAGACGAAGTCAGGCGTGGACGTGGCAACAATGATCAGATCGATCGATTGCGGATCAATATCCGCAGCCTCGATCGCATGACGCGAAGCCTGCAAGGCGAGTTCGCTGGTCGTCTGATCAGGAGCGGCGAAATGACGTGCATGAATACCGGTGCGGGCGACGATCCACTCATCGCTCGTTTCGACACCCTGTTTTGCCAGGCGCTCGGCCAGATCCTGGTTCGTGACACGATCCGGCGGCAAATAACTGCCCGTTCCGATGACGCGAGAATAGAGATTCGATTGAGCCATTATGCCTTCGAGGATAGCGCGGCACCCGGTTCGCCCGGCTGCACTAGCGGGCGGGCAGCGACCGTATTATCGCCAGGGACGACGGGGTCGGCCGCGGGGTCGGCCTGATTCGGGACCACGGTGCCAGCAGTGTCAGCGAAAGCGCCGAGCGCCGCTTGTTGCACGGGAGCAGCGTTTTCTTCCATGGCGCGCACGAGGCGTTCAAGCACGCCATTTTTGACGGCATCATACCCGCGTTTGATAGCCCACTCAAACCCATAGGCTTGTGCCGATCCGTGGCTCTTGATGACCAGCCCGCGCAGGCCGAGCAGCGCGGCGCCGTTGTATTGAGCGGGGTCGACCCGGCGTTTAAAGCGTTTGAGAACGGGCATGGCGACGAGCGCCATCAGCTTGGTCGCGAGCGATCGGCTGAATTCCTCGCGGATGATGTCGGTCAGCATCTGCGCCAAGCCTTCTGAGGTCTTCAGCGCCACATTGCCGACAAAACCGTCGCACACGACCACGTCGGTCGTGCCTTTATAGATGTCGTTGCCTTCCACGTTGCCGTAGAAATTGAGCGTGCTTGCGCGCAGCAATTCGCCGGCGCGTTTGATGACGTCGTTGCCCTTGATGACTTCTTCGCCGATGTTGAGCAGACCAATGGTCGGCCGCTCCTTGTTCCCGATAGCGGCAACCAGCGCGTGGCCCATTTCGGCGAATTGCAGCAGGTGTTGCGGCTCGCAGTCCACGTTCGCGCCCAGGTCGAGCACGGTGGTGAAGCCATTCTGGCTTGGCATCGCAGTTGCGATCGCCGGACGTTCAATGCCCGGCAGTGTCTTGAGCACGTAGCGGGACACAGCCATCAATGCGCCGGTGTTGCCCGCCGAGATGCACGTCTGGGCCTGGCCGTCCTTGACGAGATTGAGCGCCACCCGCATGGAGGAATCTTTCTTGCGCCGCAGCGCAACCTCTACCGAATCGTCCATCTCGACCACTTCGGTGGCCGGGACGACCGTCAGCCGGGTTTCGTCAGCGGCTTTGCACTTTTTCAGCTGCGCGCGGATGGCCGACTCGATGCCGACAAGCAACAGCTGCGCATCAGGATGCGAACGCACGAAACTGACCGCGGCGGGAACGGTCACGGCCGGGCCGTGGTCGCCTCCCATGCAGTCGATAGTGATCTTTACGGTCATGGAGTGCGACGAATTTCAGGCACAAAAAAGCGGCAGTGAAATGCCGCCTTCTTGTTGTACCGGGAACATGTCAAGCGCGAACAACCGCGACTCAGACCACGAGTCAAGACGGTGACGCCAGACGCAACAAGCGTCGTACGCTTAGTCGTTCTTCGTCTTGATGACTTTCTTGCCACGATAGTAGCCATTCGGGCTCACGTGGTGACGCAGATGGACTTCACCCGTGCCCGGCTCAACAGCCAGCGCCGGCGCGGTCAGGAAGTCGTGCGAACGATGCATGCCGCGCTTGGACGGCGATTTCTTGTTTTGCTGAACTGCCATGATGACTCCAGAAAAATTTTGCGAATTCTAACACAGCTCGGCACGCCCGAGACCCTGACGTGAGGCCAGTGAGTCTCAGGGCGCATCGCGCCGCCTGATGATTCGACGCCCGGCCTGATGCCGGACATCAATACTCTTTTAAAGCGAGCGATTGAAGCGCACTCAATGCACGCGCTTCATTGCCCGCTAATGTTACTTAATGCTTGTTGTCGTCGGAACCGCCCTGCTTGAGCTTACCGAGCGCGGCGAACGGATTGGGCCTGCCTGTGCCGCCATCCTGCTGCGTGCCTGCATCGCCATTCAGACCACCATCGTCCAGCTCGCCCTCGGCGCCCGCGAGGCCCGTTACCAGGCTCTCGTGCACTTCAGGACACACTTCGTGCTTCGGCACGAGCGGTAAGGTCAACAACAATTCCTCTTCAATCAAGTCGACGAGATCGAACTGGCGTGAGCCAACGATCACTTCCACTTCATCGTTATCTAGCGGAAACTCGTCTGCTTCGTCTTCCGTCGTGACTATGCGATACGTTGCATCGACATCCAGGTGCTGCGAATACGGCGAAAGACAACGCTGGCATTCGATCCAGACCGATCCGTGCACCGCGAGCCGCAAATAAGGCTGCGGCGCTTCGGTACCGTCGTCCTGCAACTCAGGCTGCATGGAGCCTTCGGCCTGCCATGAAAATACCGTGTCGCGGTCTGGGGCATCTGCCGGCACTTCGTTCAGCATGCGTGGCAATTGCGAGACCCGTACACCGCCTGCTGCCTGCCGACGGCTTTGGGCGAATTCGAACAAGTCGAGCGCGCGCAAGTCGGCGGGACATGCAGGTTTGCCAGGATTCTGTGTCATGTGCGCTCCTGCAGTGGTCGTTGCCGCGACGGCTGGATAGCAAGTCCGCGGAGGACGACCGGGGGTGAAACTGCAGTATGCACCGCACCGGACCCGTCCGGCTGGTGTGGTTTATCCCGATTTTCCAGCTGAGCGCCTTGCCGCGTGCCTGAGAGCGCCACATCCGGCCCTCAAAAACGGCCCTCAAAAACGGCCCTGCCTACTCTGGGCTGCCTCTTGAGCAGCGAAACAGAACCGCGCAACAGAACCGCGCAACAGAACTGTGAAACAGAACCGCGAGACATCTCAGTACACTTCCGGCCACTGCCGCCATCTCGGCATGCGTAAAAAGGCCTTCGCATACCGATGAAAAGCCCAAAATCATAGCGGCTTTGTCTTTTCGAGTCAAACACTTATGCTTCGGCGTGCGGCACCGCCATTTTGGTTCGGTCCCAGCCCGTTTCCGTCCTTCACCCCATTTGTTCATAGCCAACCCTTCATGCCCGACGTCTCAACTAAGCCGCGTCTCATCCTTGCCTCGAGTTCGCGTTACCGGCGGGAGTTGCTCGAGCGCTTGCGCATTCCCTTCGATGTGATCACGCCCGATATCGACGAAACGCCGCTCGCCGGTGAAACGCCGGAAGCCACGGCTGTCCGGCTGTCGATCGCCAAGGCACGTGCGGCCGCGGCCCGCGTGTCCGACGCTTCCGGCGCACTCGTGATCGGCTCCGATCAGGTTGCGACCTGCGACGGCCGTCAGATCGGCAAGCCCGGCACGCATGACAACGCGCGCGTTCAGCTTCAGTCGATGCGCGGCAAAAGTGTCGAATTCCACAGCGCGCTGTGTCTCTTCGACAGCCGCTCGGACCATATCCAATCCGCCGATATCGTCACCCGCGTGCAATTTCGCGAGTTGTCGGACGCGGAAATCGAAGCATATTTACTTGCCGAAACGCCTTACGACGTGGCGGGCAGCGCGAAATCGGAGGGTTTGGGCATTACGCTTGTCGATGCAATTCATTCCGACGATCCCACTGCGCTGGTCGGTTTGCCGCTGATCGCGTTGTCGCGAATGTTGCGCGCGGCCGGGTTTCCGTTATTGGGGGCAGCATGAGCGGCGTTTTGTACCTGATTCCGAACACGCTCGGCGACGGCGACAGCGCCGCGCTCGCCGACGTTCTTCCCGAACCCGTGCGAGCACGCGCCGCGGCGCTGCAGTACTACATTGGCGAGAACGCGAAAACCACACGCGCCTTCCTGAAAAAGGTCGGAACCGAACGGCCGATCCAGGAAATCGAGATCCGCGAACTCAACGTCAACACCCCGCCGGGTGAAGTCGACAAACTGCTCAAGCCGATTCTGGCCGGTACCGACGCCGGCCTCGTTTCGGAAGCGGGATGCCCGGCGGTCGCAGATCCGGGCGCCCTGCTCGTGCGCCGCGCCCACGAGCGCGGTGTCAAAGTGGTGCCGTTCGTCGGACCCAGTTCGATTTTGCTGGCGCTGATGGCTTCGGGAATGAACGGCCAGAGTTTCGCGTTCAACGGGTATCTTCCCGTTGATGCCGCCGAACGGGGCAAACGCCTGCGCGAGTTGGAAGCGCTGTCCCGCAAGGCGAACCAGACGCAGATATTTATCGAGACGCCGTACAGGAATCGTGCGCTGCTGGACACGCTGCTCGCGACCTGCGCGCCGTCCACGCTGGTGTGCGTCGCGGTCGACCTGACGTTACCGGCCGAGACGATCGTCACGCGAACCGTGTCAGACTGGAAAAAGAAAGCTGCGCCAGAGTTGCATAAGCGGCCAGCGATTTTCTTGCTACTAGGCGCATAGGTCGGGGCGCATCCTTTTGCCACGCTTTCCGCACTTCGCACGAAAAACCGCTCGCCTGAAGACTCAAGGCGAGCGGTTTTCATCTGAATGAAGAACGCCGGCGCGCTCCCTTCAACTGCGTCACTTCAGCTGCGTCACTTCAGCTGCATCTTCCCGCCCATCATCAGCGCGTGCATCGATGCATTGCCGACCGCCGCGCCGAACTTGCGCGCCACCCGCTCGCCAATGCTCTCCTTCTGCGTGTAATCGACAAGATCCGGCTGTTTCACGATCTCACGCGCGACGTAATCGGCGTCGCCGAATCCATCGGCGAGACCCAATTCCACGCTTTTCTGGCCCGTCCAGAACATGCCCGAGAACACGTCGGGCGTGTCTTTCAGCCGATTGCCCCGGCCTTGTTTGACGGCATCGATGAATTGCTGGTGAATCTGGTCGAGCATGTCCTGCGCGTGGGCGTTCATGGCCGGCGATTCGGGCGAGAACGGATCGAACGCGCCTTTGTTTGCGCCCGACGTGTGCAGCCGGCGTTCCACGCCCAGCTTGTCCATCAGGCCCGTAAAGCCGAAACCGTCCATCAGCACACCGATCGATCCGACGATGCTCGCCTTGTCGACGTAAATTTTATCGGCGGCGGCCGCGGCGTAATAACCGCCCGACGCGCACATGTCGCCCACGACCACGTACAGCGGCTTCGACGGATATTTCGCCCGCAAGCGCGTGATCTCGCGATTGATGATGCCGGCCTGCACCGGACTGCCGCCCGGGCTGTTGCAGCGAAGGATCACCGCTGCAGTGCCGTCGTCTTCAAAAGCGCTGTCGAGCGCTGCGTTGACGTTGTCCGAACTGGCGTCGCTATTGGCAGAGATCTCGCCTTCCAGTTCGACCAGCGCCGTATGGCGCGAGGTTTTCGCGACTTTGTCGCTGGTGAAATCGAACGCGCTCCAGACCGCGATCGCCAGGATGGCGAGGAACACGAAGCGGAAAAATATCCGCCAGCGGCGTGCGGCCCGCTGTTCATTGATCGCTGCGAGCGCAATGCGTTCGAGCGCAGCGCGCTCCCAGTTGTCGCCGGTGTCGCCGATGGATTTGGGACGCGCCTTATCCGCGGAATCGGTGGGAATTTGATCGGACATGCGTCGCCTGGTTGACTGATTGAAAATGAAGAGCGGGTTCGTTTCGAATCGCGAAAACACCCGCGAAAACACCCGCTAGAACGGTCAAGCCGGACGGAGATCGTCGTCGGGAAGCCAGAAGACGGCGCTGCCTTCGGGTGTGTCGCGATCTTCCGCTGCCACCCGCCGCAAACGCGCGCCGCGGCAAGGGCCCCCGACGCATTTTCCCGTGTCCGGCTCGTAAATCGCGCCATGTGTCGCGCACATCAAGTATAAGCCGGAGCTCTCGAAGAACTTGCCCTCGGACCAGTCCATCTCCATGGGCACATGGGCGCAGCGGTTGAGGTAGCCAAACGGTTTGCCGTCGTATCGGACAAAAAACACGGTGGCTTCGCCGCCTTTGTCGACGGCTTTATGACGGACGCCGTCGCCGCCGTCGATCAACTCCTCCGACGCGCAGATTCGGACCGGTTCTGGAGGCGCCTTGAGCGGCGCCTCAAGCGGCGTTCCTGTCATGCATTCTCCCGCAGCCAATCCCCCAGCGACGTCACGTTTTCGGCCACGAACAGCGGCTCGAGCGCGTGCAGCGACTTCGCCGGATGCGCACCATACGTCACGCCGACCGCGGCCGCACCGGCGTTCTTCGCCATCTGCAGGTCGTGCGTGGTGTCGCCGATCATCACGGTGCGGCTTACGTCCTGCCCGAGTTCGCGCGTGAGTTCGTGCAGCATGGCCGGATGCGGCTTGGAGAAGGTTTCATCGGCGCAGCGCGTGCCGTCGAAGAGGCTCGTCAGGCGCGACTGGTCCAGCGCGCGGTTCAGGCCCACACGGCTTTTGCCTGTTGCGACGGCCAGCAGATAACCCTCGTCACGCAGGCTCTGCAACATGCCGCGCACGCCGTCGAAGAGCTCGGTTTGCTCACCCTTGATCAAATAATGGAAGCGATACCGCTCGGCAAGCTTCGGGTAATCGACGGGATCGAGCGTGGGCGCCGCGATCTGCAATGCGTCGCGCAGCCCCAGGCCGATCACATAGCTTGCCGCTTCGTCGGCGGGAACGGGCAGGCTCAGGTCGCGGCACGCCGCCTGAATGCTGCGCGTAATGTGCGCCGTGGAATCCATCAAGGTGCCGTCCCAGTCGAAGACAATCAGATCGAATTGCTGACGGGCCATTTATTGGGTCTCTCTAGAATTTTGTTTGAGTTGTTCGATGAAGCGCCGGCATTCGGCGGGCAGCGGCGCTTCGACCTGAAGCGTCTCGCCGCTGGCCGGATGCACGAGTTTCAGCCGGAAAGCGTGCAGGAACATGCGTTTGAGCGACGGATTGGCGTCGGTGCGCACCAGATTCTTGTTTAGCGCAAAGTCACCATATTTGGTGTCGCCAGCGATCGGCAGGCCGATATGCGCCATATGCACACGAATCTGATGCGTACGACCGGTCTTCAGTTCCGCCTCGACCCACGCGTAGTCACTGAAACGCTCGATCAGGTTGAACACGGTATGCGACGCGAGGCCGTCGTCCTGGACCCGCACGCGGCGCTCGCCCTCGGGCGTCAGGTATTTGTGCAGCGGTTCTTTCACGATCCGCCGACGACCCCAACCCGCGAGCCAGTCGCCGTGACCGACGGCCTGATAGCGTTTATCGATACGGTTCTCGCGCATTTGCTCATGCACGTTGATCAACGCTGTGCGTTTTTTTGCGAGCATCAACACGCCGGAGGTCTCGCGATCCAGCCGATGCACCAATTCGAGGAATTTTGCCTGCGGGCGCGCATTGCGCAATTGTTCGATAACACCGAACGCCACGCCACTGCCGCCGTGAACGGCGACGCCCGCAGGTTTGTCGATCACGATCAGGTGATCGTCTTCAAATAGTATGGGGAATTCGGCTGCGGGCGCATTCGATGAAACCGGCGTTTCGTCCAATTGTGCGGTGCGAATAGGCGGGACGCGGACAAGATCGCCCATTTCCAGCCGATAAGCGGCGTCGATACGGCCCTTGTTTACGCGCACTTCCCCGCTGCGCAAAATCCGGTAAATGTGACTTTTCGGCACGCCTTTACAGACGCGGAGTAAAAAATTGTCGATGCGCTGACCCGCCGCATTTTCGTCGATCTCGATCATTGAGACCTGTTCGCTTGCGACCTTTTTATGGGATGTTTTGCCTAACTCATTCATTCTGAATATAATTTGCGGACAGTCTGGAAAAAGCCACTAAGCTGGCCGGATGTTGTCAGACTGTACAGGTGCAAGTAGTAAACCGTTATTTTACTTGCGCCCAGGGTCAGTTGCTCACCCGGAAAACGGAGTAACAAGTTGCACGCACGACGATATCGCGCGGCAGGGACGGTGCCCACAGGCGCGTTCGGTCGAGTCGATCGTCGACACGGTAACGGATTTTTGGCGATCAAGAATTTTATCGGCGAGAGACGATGAGGTCCGGACTTAAACCCGGCTTCTTCCGGATGTGACCCGGGTATCAGGCAGGTATCTAAAAGATATCGGGCGGGTATCAAGTTAGGGTGAACGGAACATTGTCGCTTGGCCGTTGCGAAGAAAACGGCTTCTGCTGCAAGCTGCGCTGAAACGGGCGAAGCGTGGCAGAGGACGCAACAAGACGAGACACCCAACGCGGTTGTCGGGCGCTTTGAGCACCCGGCAAACCGCAACGGCAGCCTGCTGCAGGTTTGGAAAACGTCGGTCGGTTTGCTTATTGCGCGGGTTTGGCGCGAAAACCCTCCACCCGTTTGACACTGTGTCAGGCCGCATCCGGCTGCTGCTGGCTGCGCTGCCGGCTCCTCAAGTAGTTTGAAGGACGTCGAGCCGCAGTGCTGTGCCGCTTAAGCCGCCAGCCGTTGCTTCACGGCGTGTCGAAGTCTGTTCGCATGTGCCCCAGGGCTGGTTGCCCGTCACGACGCGTTTCGTCGCTGGCCGGTGGCTAGACCCGTCCCAGGCAATTCTCCCCGCCAGAACTCCCGCTCCAGCGTGCTTTGTGACAACACACACAAAAAAGCGCGGCGCGCCCGCCCTCCTGCTTCACGCGACTGACAACCGCGCGAATTCGCTCGATGGGGGCCGGTAGAGCCGCTCTGGAGCCGTCCAATGAAACGCATGCTGTTTAACGCGACGCAGCAAGAAGAATTGCGCGTCGCCATCGTCGATGGGCAAAAACTCATCGACATCGACATCGAAACCGCCGGGCGCGAGCAGCGCAAAGGCAATATCTACAAGGGAGTCATTACCCGCATCGAGCCCTCGCTCGAAGCCTGTTTCGTGAACTATGGCGAAGACCGCCACGGTTTCCTGCCGTTCAAGGAAGTCGCCCGCCAGTATTTCAAGGAAGGCGTCGACATGCGCTCCGCGCGCATCCAGGACGCGCTGCGCGAAGGCCAGGAACTGATCATCCAGGTCGAAAAGGAAGAGCGCGGCAACAAGGGCGCGGCCCTGACCACGTTTATCTCGCTCGCCGGACGTTACCTCGTCCTGATGCCGAACAACCCGCGTGGCGGTGGTGTATCGCGCCGGATTGAAGGCGACGAGCGCCAGGAATTGCGCGAAACGATGGCCCAGCTCGATTTGCCGGAAGGCATGAGCATCATCGCGCGCACAGCAGGGATCGGCCGCTCGGCTGAAGAACTGCAGTGGGACCTGAACTACCTGATGCAATTGTGGCGCGCGGTGGAAGCGGCGTCGCAAAGCGGCGTGGCCGGCAAGCCGATGCTGATTTATCTCGAATCCAGCCTCGTGATCCGCGCAATCCGCGATTACTTCCAGCCGGATATCGGCGAAATTCTCATCGATACCACCGAGATCCATGACCAGGCTAGCGCCTTCATGGACATCGTGATGCCGGATAACCTGAGCAAGGTTAAGCGTTATCACGACGACGTTCCCCTCTTCTCCCGTTTCCAGATCGAACACCAGATTGAAACTGCGTATTCGCGCACGGTGCCGTTGCCCTCGGGCGGCGCGATCGTGATCGACCATACGGAAGCGCTGGTGGCCATCGACGTGAACTCGGCCCGCTCGACCAAGGGCGCGGACATCGAGGAAACGGCGACCCGCACGAACCTCGAAGCCGCCGACGAAGTTGCACGCCAGTTGCGCCTGCGCGATCTGGGCGGCTTGATCGTGATCGACTTTATCGACATGGAGTCGGCCAAGAGCCAGCGCGAAGTCGAGCAGCGTCTCAAAGACGCGCTCAAGCACGACCGTGCGCGCGTACAAATGGGCAAGATTTCGCGCTTCGGTTTGATGGAGCTGTCGCGTCAGCGGCTGCGTCCGGCGCTCTCCGAAGGCAGCCACGTGACGTGCCCGCGTTGTAACGGCACAGGCCATATCCGCGACACCGAATCGTCCGCGCTGCAAGTGCTGCGGATCATTCAGGAAGAAGCCATGAAGGAAAACACCGCGGCGATTCATTGCCAGGTGCCGGTGGAAGTCACCGCCTTCCTGCTGAACGAAAAACGTTCGGAAATCAACAAGATCGAGTCGCGCTTCAAGGTCAACGTCGTGTTGATCCCGAACAAGCATCTCGAAACGCCGCATTACAAGCTGGAACGCCTGCGTCACGACGATACCCGTCTCGACGAACCGCGTGCCTCCTGGAAAATGGCCGAAGAAGCGGCGCACGAACTGGAATCCGAAACGGGTTACAGCAAGCGCACCGAAGAAATCAAGCCGAAGCAGGAAGCGATGGTCAAGGGCATCACGCCGGCATCGCCTGCGCCTAGCGCACCGGTGAAGGTCGTTGCGGCTCCGGTCGCGGCAGCGGCTCCGGTGGTGGCTGCATCGACAGGCGGGTTTATCGGCTGGCTGAAGAACCTGTTCGGCGTCCAGCCCGAAGTAAAACCGGCTCCCGCGCCGGTCGCAGCGCCCGCACCGGCACGTCCGGCTCGTGGCGAACGGCCAGAGCGTACGGGCCAGGGTGGTGATCGGAACCGCAACCGTCGTGGTGGCGCTGCTTCGCGCGATAGCGCTGCTGCCGCTACGGGCGCTACGCCAAGCGCGCCGGGCACGGCAGGTGGTCGTCAAAACCCGCGCCGCGAGGAACGGGAACCGAAGGAAACGCGTGAGCCGCGCGAAGCACGTGAAACCCGCGAGCCGCGCGAACCGCGTGGTGGACGTGAAGGCCGCGAGCCGCGTGAGGCACGCGAAGGTCGCGAACCGCGTGAGGCACGTGAAGGCCGTGAACCACGCGAGCCGCGCGAAGTACGCGAGCCGCGTGAACCGCGTGAGAACCGTGGTGAACGCGCACCGGAAAGTGCTGAAGCCGCTGATCGTGGTCAACGCCGTGAACGTGGGGAACGTCCGGAACGGGGCGAACGCCGCAAGCCGCAACCGGAAGCCGCCGTCGAAGCATTGACGCAAGGCGAAACGGTCGTGTCGGAGTTGACGGACACCACCCTGTCGGGCCAGGAATCGCAGCAGAACGGCAACGCTGACGCATTGCAGGCCGATCAGGCCAGCGCAGCGCGTGAAGGCGAAGAACGCCGTCGCCGTCGTCGGGGTCGTCGTGGCGGACGCCGTGATCGCGAAGAAGACGGTGTAACGGCCAATCAGGCCGCCGACACTGCTGAAAACGAAGGCAATGTTGACAGCGAACGGGCACAAGCCGGCGTGTTTGACACGGATTCGTCGAACGAAGCCGATGACAGCCGCGATTTCGCACCCGCTGTGGCTAAACCCGTTGAAACGGCACCCGCTGTGCAGGCGCCCGTGGAAGCACCCGCACATGCAGTCACGGTCGAGCCGGTTTCGGCCGCCGCGATCAGCGTGACGGAGTTGCCGGAACCGGTTCGCGTTGCGCCGGTTGAAGCCGTGCCCGTGGAAGCAAAGCGCGCCGAAGCCGAAGGTTTTGTGGTGTCGCATGGCGCGCAGGAAGTGCATGCTGCGCAGGAAACCGGCGCAACGGTTGTCGAAGCCCCCGCGACGCACATCTTTGAAAAGCCAGTGTCACGGCCGATCGAAAACCCGTTCGGACCGACGCCGAAGGTAGCGGAAGAAAAGGTCGAAAGTCCTTTCACCGATACCCCGAAGGCAGCGGAACCCGCGCCCGTCGTAGCTCAAGCGGTGCCGGAAGCTCAAGTCGCTGAACCGGTGGAAACGGCGAATGTCGCCTCGACACCGGCATCGGAGACGTTTGCACCAGTCGCATCGCCCGCGCCGGTTTTGGCAGAGGCGTCGGCGCCGGTCGAATCCGAGCCGGTAAAGACGTTTGAACCGGTGGAAACCGTGGCTCCTGCAGCGCCTGTAGCGCCCGCTCCCGTAGCAGCTGCCCCGGCTGCCGAGGTTGCGCCAGTCGCTCCGGTCGCGGCTGTCACCCTGAAAGAAGAAGCGCTCAAGCCGATGCTGGATACGGCGGGCCTCGTCTGGGTGAATACCGACGCCGACAAACTCCGCGCAGCCCGCGAAGCCGCGGCTCAGGCGGAAGCGCCCAAGCGTATCGTGCGCGAACGCAAACGCCTGCCGCCGCTGGACGCCGCGCCGATGCAGCAAGTGGAAACAGGTAAAGACGCTTAGTAATCGCATCTGACCTGTCGAAAAGCGCCACGTGACTTCGGTCCGTGGCGCTTTTTTATCGGCCGGAGGACAAATGCCCCTGAAAAGGCGAGGGCGAGCCGCCTTCGGACCGCCCTTCCGCTAAAATGAACTGTTCGAAGTTGATAGCGGCCCGCTCCGCCGCCGCTGCACGAGAAATAAAAGGATCATGTCCCGACGCATCATTCCTGTCACCGATGTCAGCGCGATCCCGGATTTTTCCGGCATCGCAGCGACGCCGCGCGGACTGCTCACCGACCGGCTGTCGCGTGAGTTGCGCGATCTGCGCATATCGGTGACTGATCGTTGCAATTTTCGCTGCGTGTACTGCATGCCGCGCGAAGTTTTCGATAAAAACCACGAATTCCTGCCGCATAGTGCCCTGCTGTCGTTTGAGGAAATCGAACGGCTGGCGAAGTTGTTCGTCGAACACGGCGTAGAAAAAATCCGTCTGACCGGCGGCGAACCGCTGCTGCGCAAGAACATCGAATTCCTGATTGAACGGCTGGCCCTGCTGCGCACGCCGGAAGGCCGTCCGCTCGATATCACGCTCACCACCAACGGATCGATCCTCGCCCGCAAGGCGCGCTCGCTGAAAGACGCGGGGTTGTCGCGGGTAACGGTGAGCCTCGACGCGCTCGACGATGCGTTGTTTCGCCGCATGAACGACGCCGATTTCGCCGTCGCCAACGTGCTCGAAGGCGTTGAGGCCGCGCACGCTGCCGGCCTGGCGCCGCTGAAGGTCAACATGGTGGTCAAGCGCGGCACGAACGACGCCGAAATCGTGCCGATGGCGCGCCATTTCAAAGGCAGCGGCACGGTGCTGCGCTTTATCGAATATATGGATGTGGGGGCGTCGAACGGCTGGAACATGAGCGAAGTGTTGCCGTCGGCGGACGTGGTCGCGCGCATTGCCGAGCATTTTCCGCTGCGGCCGCTCGAAGCCCACAACGACGCCGAGACCGCGCAGCGCTGGGCTTACCAGGATGGCAGCGGTGAGATCGGTGTCATTTCGAGCGTGACACGCGCGTTCTGCGGCTCCTGCACGCGGGCCCGCCTCTCCACTGAAGGCAAGCTGTACTTGTGCCTGTTCGCCACGTCCGGCCACGACTTGCGCGCGCTGATCCGCAGTGGCGCAAGCGACGCCAAGGTTGCCACAGCTATTGCCCGGATCTGGGAAGCGCGCACCGACCGCTACTCGGAACTTCGCGGCAGCAACGCGTTGCCTGCTGCCGACCCGGACGCTCCGCGCGTCGAAATGTCCTATATCGGCGGCTGACATGGCCGATGTCGATTTACCTCGCCCGGCCGGCAGTCCAGTGCACAAGCGCGACATCACTGGCGTCGTGCTGGCGGGCGGACGCGGATCGCGCATGGGCGGTGTCGATAAAGGCCTGCAACCGCTCGACCTCGAACCGCTTGCGCTCCATGCGCTGCGGGCGCTCAAGCCTCAATGCGGCGCGATGCTGATCAGCGCGAATCGCAGCCTCGAGATCTACGCGCAGCTTGGCATGCCCTTCCAGGCAAAGGTGATTGTCGATGCGTTTCCCGATTTTCCGGGCCCGCTTGCCGGGATATCGGCGGCGTTGCATGCAGCACAAACTGAATTCGTGCTGTTCGTGCCCTGCGACGCGCCTTTCATCGAGTCTCATCTGGCCGAACGGCTATTCGACGGCTTGAGCGCCGGACAAGCGGATATCGCGATGGCGGCGGTCGTCGATGCCGCGGGCGAACGCCAGGTGCACCCGGTTTTCGCGTTGCTGCGCGCTTCGCTGGCGGACGATCTCGACGCGTACATCCGTACCGGCGAGCGCAAGGTCCGCGCGTGGTACGCGCGCCACAAGGCGGTAGAAGTGAGCTTCGCCAACGAGCGTGCGTTTTACAATGTCAACGATTTGCAGCAGCTAGCCGATCTCAATCGCAACTAAGCACCGGTTCGTTTCGCTCCATGCTCAGGGTTGCGGCGATGCCTCGGCTTGGTCAGTCGCCGCTTTGCAGCGACTACAGCAGCGGCAGCGCCAGCATCCTCGACATGCCAGCCCTTTCACCGGTCCGCCCGCGGGCTTTGCATCGCGGGCTTTGCATCGCGATTTCCGCTCCACCCATCAATGAACACACCCAGGCACTTTCCGAGCTGCGTCGCCGAGTACGATCCGAACGCGCTGCCCGTCAGCGCGGCGCAGGAGATCGTGCGCCAGTGGGCGTTGCCGCGCGGTCGCACCGAGGTGGAACACGTTGGTCTCTTCAACGCACTTGATCGGGTGCTGGCAGAAGATGTCATCTCGCCGATCAACGTTCCATCACACGACAACTCGGCCATGGACGGTTATGCGTTCGATGGTGCGACGCTGCCGAGTGGATCGGACCATGCGGCGAGATCGAGCCTCCCCGACGATGCACTGCTCCGCTTGACGGTCGCGGGTACGGCGCTCGCCGGACAACCGTTCGAAGGGCATCCGCTTGCCGCGCAATGCGTGCGCATCATGACCGGAGCGCTGATTCCGCCTGGCTGCGACACCGTCGTGCCGCAAGAACTCGTGCAGCGCACAGGCGATGCCATCACGTTCGCCCCAGCGGGTATCGTGCGCGGTGCAAATCGGCGGCTCGCGGGAGAGGATCTCGCGCAAGGCCAGCCGGCGTTGCGCAAGGGCCGTATTGTGCGTGCGTCGGATCTTGGTTTGCTTGCGTCGCTGGGTATTGGCGGCGTGGAGGTACAACGGCGCGTGCGTGTTGCGTTTTTTTCAACCGGTGACGAATTACGTTCGGTCGGTGAAGGGCTGGCGCCGGGTTGCGTCTACGACAGCAACCGCTATACCCTCTTCGCGATGCTGCGCCGGATGAACGTGGAACCGGTGGATCTGGGGATTGTGCGTGACGACCGTGCATCGCTTGAACGGGCGTTGCGACAGGCTACGCAGGGCGCCGACGTGGTGATCAGTTCGGGTGGCGTGTCTGTTGGCGATGCCGACTTCACGCGCGACCTGATGAACGCGCTTGGCGACGTGGCGTTCTGGAAGATCGCGATGCGTCCCGGCCGGCCGCTCGCGTTCGGCCGCCTGTGGTCGGGCAAGCGTCCGGGCGAAGGCGAATCTGCCTTGTTCTTTGGCTTGCCGGGCAATCCGGTTGCGGTGATGGCAACGTTTTATTTCATCGTGCGCGAGGCGTTGCTCGCCATGTCGGGCGCGACGCCCTATTCGCTGCCGTTGATAGCGGCGACGAGTTCGCAACCGATCAACAAACGCGCCGGGCGCTCGGAGTTTCAACGCGGTATTGCACGCCGGGACACCGCCGGGCACTGGCATGTGGTGACAACCGGGCCGCAAGGCTCGGGCGTGCTGAGTTCAATGAGCGAAGCCAATTGCTTCATTGTCCTGAAGCACGACGCAGGAAATATCGATGCAGGTGACAGCGTGGATATCCTGCCATTCGACGGCCTGATCTAGTTTCAAAGGCTCTTCGACAACCTGCTTCAAGAACCTGAACCTCAAGAACCTGGACCGCCGCGCCGCCCTGACTCAGGCGGCTAAAACGGATGGTTCGAATGCATTGCACTATGACTGACGGGGCTTTTCCTTCATGAAAAAACAGATTTCGTTCATCGCGCCGGGACAAACGGCCAAAGCGCTGATTCTCGTGTACCTGACCTTCAGCGTACCCATCGTGTTGCTCGGCGTGCTGGTTGCGTTCTTCCGATACGGCTCGGTCGAGCTGAGCACCGTAACAAGCGCGCTCCTGCTTAATGCGATCCTCGGCTTCATCTTGCTGTGGATCGCGTGCCATGCGTACAACTGGGTGGCGTCACGGTTCGGCGGTATTGAGATCGTCTTGTCCGACGCACCAGAGGAGGCATGATGAACACTCAGATCCGACCCGCCGCGCCCGCCGATGCCGCCGCGATCTTTAGCTTGATGCTCGAGCTGGCCGAGTTTGAAAAGCTCATGCACATGTTCATTGCGACCGAGGGCGGCGTGCACGACGCGCTATTCGGCGCGCGGCCGTCAGCCGAAGCCCTGGTAGCCGAAGAGAACGGGCACATAGTGGGCTATGCGCTGTTCTTCCACAATTACTCGACCTTCCTCGGCAAGCGCGGCTTGTTTCTCGAAGACCTGTACGTGAAGCCGGCCACTCGCGGCAGCGGTCTCGGCACAAAGATGCTGCGTGCTTTGGCGGCCCTTGCGGTGCAACGTCAATGCGGCCGCTTCGAATGGACCGTGCTCGACTGGAATCAGAACGCCATCGGCTTCTACGAGAAGATGGGCGCAACGGTGTTGCCCGACTGGCGCATCGTGCGCATCACGGGTGACGCATTGGCGACGCTGGCTTCGCCTGCCGCTGACTAAACTCCGGGCTCGTCGCGTTCTGCGGGTTCTTCGCGTTCATCACCGAGCAAGTTGGCCACCTGCTCGCCCGGCAACGCTTCCACGTCACGCAGTTTCTTGCTCATCTGTCGCGTACGCGTTTCCGCCGATTCAATAGAACGCGTCACTGCTTCAAGCTGCGATCGCGTCTTTGACAGCACTTCTCCAAACTTCCTGAACTCCGTTTTTACGGCGCCGAGCACTTGCCAGACTTCACTGGAACGCTGCTCGATTGCCAGCGTCCTGAAACCCATCTGCAAGCTGTTCAGTAGCGCGGTCAACGTGGTCGGACCTGTCACGCTCACCCGGTATTCCCGCTGCAGAAAATCAGTCAACCCCGGACGGCGAAGGATTTCCGCATACAGGCCCTCAGTCGGCAGGAACAACAACGCGAAGTCCGTGGTGTGCGGAGGCGCGACGTACTTCTGCGCAATGGCCTTCGCTTCCGCACGAATGCGCCCTTCCAGCGCACGTGACGCTTCCTCGACCGCGACTACATCGGCGCGATCCTGCGCATCGATCAGCCGCTCGTAGTCCTCGCGCGGAAACTTGGCGTCGATAGGCAGCCACACCGGCGTGGCCGCCGCATTCGCGCCGCTCTGGCCGGGCGCGTCGTGACGACCGGGCAGCTTGATGGCAAACTCCACGCGATCGTTGCTCTTCGGGATGGTGGCGACATTCTTCGCGTACTGATCCGGGGTCAACAACTGCTCGAGCAACGATTCAAGCTGCACTTCGCCCCAGGTCCCACGCGTCTTGACGTTGGTCAGCACCTTCTTCAAGTCGCCAACGCCCGCCGCCAGCGTCTGCATTTCCCCCAATCCGCGATGCACCTGTTCCAGCCGGTCCGACACCAGCTTGAACGATTCGCCAAGCCGTTGCTCCAGCGTGGCGTGCAGCTTTTCATCGACGGTACGGCGCATTTCTTCGAGCTTCGCCGCGTTGTTCGCTTCGATATCCTTCAGCCGCGCTTCGAGCGTTGCGCGCACCTCGCTCAGCCGACGGTCATTCGACTCCGACATCTGCGCGAGCTGCAGCGTGAGCGCATCGCCGAAACGCTTCAGCGCCTGGCTTTGTTCGTCGCGTGCGTGCTGGCTTTGCAGCGCGTTGCTCTCCGTCAGCGTGACAAGTTGCCGGGAGAACGCTTCAAGCTGCGTGTTCTGGACGTTCGCCATGCTCGCGAGTTGCGTTGCGAGCGTCTGCTGGAATTGAGCGAACGCTGTACCCGCCTCGGTACGCGACGCGCGAGACGTTTCTGTTACTTCGCCACGCACATTACGTTCGAGCCGCTCCTGGGCGCGCGCATGCGCTTCGCCCATATCGATAATCCGATCGGCCAGCGCCTCGAACTGCTCCTCGACATCTGTTTCCCGCTTCGGCCGCAGCAACAGCATCAACGCGATCCCCAGAGCGATCGCAAGGACGGCGACACCCACGCTCAACAGCAACAACATGGTCATTTCTTCAGGACTTCCGGATTGATCGGGTTCGGCGGGTTACCTGCGCGCGGACCTTCGCCCAGCGCGGCGATCAGGTTGTCCGCGGCGAGATTGGCCATGGCCCGGCGCGTGGATTCGGTCGCGCTCGCAATATGCGGCGTCAGCACCACGTTCGGCACGGTCAGGAAATCTTGATTGAAGTTCGGCTCGCCTTCGAACACGTCCAGCCCCGCCGCCGCGATGGTCTTGCTACGCAACGCCTGGATCAGCGCCGCGTCGTCCACAATCCCGCCACGCGCGATATTGGTCAGCGTAGCCGTAGGTTTCATGGCCGCCAGTTCAGCCGCGCCAATAGTGTGGTGATTCTCCGCGGTGTACGGCAGCACCAGCACGACGTGGTCGGCGCGCTTGAGCAAGTCAGCCTTCGATACATACTCCGCGTTCAATTCCGCCTCGATCTCCGGCGCGACGCGCGAACGGTTGTGATAGATCACGCGCATGTTGAACCCGCGCGCGCGCCGGGCGAGGGCCTGGCCGATGCGCCCCATGCCGAGCACGCCGAGCGTGGAGCCGCATACGTCGGTACCGAGGAACGCGTCGTAGGACCATGTGCCCCACTTGCCCGCGCGCAGGAAGTGTTCGGATTCAGCAAGACGACGTGCGGCGGCCATCATCAGTGCCCACCCGAAGTCCGCTGTGCTTTCGTTCAATACGTCGGGTGTATTGGTGCCGAGCACGCCGTGCGCGTTCAACGCCTGCATGTCGAAGTTGTTGTAACCCACGGCCATGTTCGACACGACCTTGAGATTCGGGGCGCCTTCGAGGACCTTCGCCGTGACGGGGTCGCCTGCAAGCAAAGCGCCGTCGCGGTCAGCCATGCGGCGCGCGAATTCGTCGGGGCTAAGCGGCGCGCCCGGATTGGCATCGACTTCAAAATATTGCCGGAGACGTTCGATCACGTCCGGGAAAATGGGGCGGGCAACCAGCACTTTCTTCATCGACTTCTCCTAAAAGAACAACCATCCAGTAAGCAGGAACAAGGGCAGCAAAATGACTGCCGACCAGCCGAGATACGCAAAGAATCCCGGCATGACAATGCCGCGCGATTCGGCAATCGCCTTGACCATGAAGTTGGGCGCGTTGCCGATATAGCTGTTCGCGCCCATGAACACGGCACCGGCCGAAATGGCGGCGAGCGTGGTCGCGCCAGTCGTCATCAACGTTGGGGCATCGCCGCCGGCGAGGTTAAAGAACACGAGATATGTGGGCGCGTTGTCGAGAAAGGACGACAGCAATCCCGTCGCCCAGAAGTACGCAATGTCGATTGGCTTGCCGCTTGCATCGGTCACCATGTGCACGATACCGGCGAACGCCCCGCCCGCACCCGCGCGCAGGATCATGATCACGGGCGCGATGGTGATGAAGATGGCGGCGAACAACTTCGCGACTTCTTCAATAGGCCCCCAGTTGAACGCGTTGCCAGCGCGCGCGCTTTTTGGCGTGAGCATGAGCGACAAGAGGGTGAGCGAGACAAGCAGCACATCGCGCACGGCGTTCTGCAACGCGACATGCGTACCGACTACATCGAACTCGATGCCCGGTTTCCACAAGCCGCTCATCAGCACCAGCGCGACCACCGCAGCGAGCAGAACGAAATTGATCTTGCCGTCCACGCTCAATGGCGTTTTCACCTCACTTCGATGCACCACTTCTTCCTTGGCGAAGTAATAGCGGTCGAGCGCGTAGAAAAGCGCCAGCAAAACCACGCAGATAAAGAGCGTTGGCGCGGCGAGATGCACCGTGGTCCAGAAAAAACTCACGCCATTCAGGAAGCCGAGGAACAGCGGCGGATCCCCGAGCGGTGAGAGCGCACCGCCGGCATTGGCCACAAGAAATATGAAGAACACCACGCGATGCACAACGTGCTTGCAATGTTCGTTGGCACGCAGCAGCGGGCGAATCAGCAGCATTGCCGCGCCCGTCGTTCCCATGATGCTGGCGAGCACCGTGCCGAGCGCGAGCAGCCCGGTATTCAGACGCGGGGATCCGTGCAGGTCGCCATGCAGGCAGATGCCGCCGGCGACGGTGAAGAGCGTAGTGAGCAGGATGATGAAAGGCACATACTCTTCCAGCATGGCGTGCACGAAGGTGGCGAACGCAACCTGCGTACCAAAGCCAAGCGCAAAAGGCACAAGGAACACGAGCGCCCAGGCCGCCGATATCTTGCCGAAATGACGATGCCAGGCGTGCGGCGCGATCAGCGGCACGGTCGCGATGGATAAGAGGATGCCGGCGAACGGAAGTCCCCACAGCGCAGACAGCGTGGCGCCATCAAGCGATGCCGCGGAGGCGGTCAACGGCAGTGAGAGGAGCACCAGGCCTTGCCATAAGCGTCGCATGTTCACGGATGTGCTCATGCGCGTGCACCGCCGCTTGCGTCTGCGGCCGCAGCGCGCAGCCGTAAGCCCTGGTCTCTTGAGTTCCGGCGTGCGGCCGATGTATTCATGATGCTGTCCTCGCTGGCCTGTGCGTCGATCAAGGACTCGATTATAACGAGCGCTCCCGCTCGACTACCCTCGACCAAACGGCTAACGCGCAGCAGCGCCAGACCTCAAGAACACCCGCGTGGGTTACTGTTCTTCCACGAGTTTGGCGATGTCGAACACCTGGCGCAGGTAGGCAAGATAGGCCTGGTCGTCACACATGTTCTTGCCGGGGGAATCGGACAGTTTGGCCACGGGCTGGCCATTGCAGCGGACCATCTTGATCACGATCTGCAGCGGCTGATAACCCAGGTCGTTGGTCAGGTTCGTGCCCACGCCGAAAGCGAGCTGACAGCGGCCGCGGAAACGTTCGTAGAGGCGCAGGACCTTGGGAATGTCGAGTGCGTCGGAGAACACGAGCACCTTGGTGCGCGGGTCACAACGGTTCTCTTCGTAATGACGGATCAGGCGCTCGCCCCAGTCGAACGGATCGCCGGAGTCGTGGCGGGCGCCGTCGAAGAGCTTGCAGAAGTACATGTCGAAGTCGTTCAGGAACGCCTTCATGCCATAGACGTCGGAGAGCGCAATACCCAGGTCGCCGCGATACTCCTTCGCCCACATTTCGAAGCCGAAGATCTGCGAGTCGCGCAGCCGCGGACCGAGCGCCTGGCAAGCCTGAAGGTATTCGTGCGCCATGGTCCCGAGCGGACGCAAGCCGTGCTTCATGGCGTAGTGGACGTTGCTCGTGCCCGTGAACTGTTCGCCCAGGCCTTCCTTCAGCTTGAGGATGACCTCCTCGTGCCACTGCTTGGAGAACCGGCGGCGGGTGCCGTAGTCGGCAATCTTGCAGTCGGAGACTTCCGGACGGCCGTGCAGCAACTGGATCTTGTCGCGCAAGCGGTCTCGGCCGGTATCGAAGGTCGGTTCGCGTTGCGTGTTGCGGAAATACACCTCGTTGACAATCGCGAGGATCGGGATCTCGAACAGGATGGTATGCAGCCACGGGCCAACAATATCAATGTCGATCTCGCCGTTCTGCTTGGCGGACGGCTTGATCGTGACGGACTTCTCATTGAGATGAAAGAGCGCGAGGAAGTCGATGAAATCGCTCTTGATGAAGCGCATCCGGCGAAGGTAGTCGAGCTCTTCTTCCTTGAAGCGCAGATGGCAAAGCTGGCGCACTTCGTCACGTATCTCGTCTATATACGGCACGAGATCGACATCCGGCGTGCGGCAGCGAAACTTGTATTCCGCGTGTGCCGCCGGGAAGTGATGCAGCACGACCTGCATCATCGTGAACTTGTAGAGATCGGTATCGAGCAGCGAATGGATAATCATGGTTCCAGACGAACGGCTAGGAAAACGGGTGAAGGCGCGGGTAGCACCGCCCACAAAAGCGCGGGTAAAACCGCAAACGGACCCGGCACGCCCCGACGCACAGGATGCGTCGCCCCCGGCGGCCTCCAGCGCATGTTACCCGAAGTGTCCGCCCGCAGCGCCTTACCCACGTGGCCGATGCACGCCCGACAGGAGGCGCGTGGAAGCTCACCGGCGACCCATAAACAAATCACTAAACGATATAAGGCCTTCTGGCCGGGGGTCGCGCTCAAATATACCGGTACGCTACAATAACGGTTTTGGCGCGCAGATCGTGCACAGTCGAGCTATATACAGCCTGCAGCCCCGAATGGAGACGCTCGGTTCGCTGGTTGGACCCCGACGTTCATGTCGCCCTCGCCGCCGCCCCACGAATTCCGTATGCAGGAGCCTGAATGACTCACGTTGTGACCGAAAGCTGCATTAAGTGCCGCTATACCGATTGCGTGGACGTGTGCCCGGTGGATTGCTTCCGCGAAGGTCCCAACTTCCTCTCGATCGATCCGGACGAGTGCATCGACTGCGCCGTTTGCGTGGCCGAATGCCCGGTCAATGCAATCTATGCTGAAGAAGATGTCCCCGGTGATCAACAGCATTTCATTGAACTGAACGCCGAGCTGTCGCGCGGCTGGCCGAGCATTACCAAGACCAAGGCGCCGCTGCCCGAAGCCGACGAGTTCAAGGACGTGAAAGACAAGCTCGAACTGCTGGCGCGTTGAGCATGAGGGGCCGCACGTCGTCGCATCTGTAGTAACGCTTCGCTCGTTTGTGACTTTTTGAATTGAGATGAACACAGGGTGTTGACAGGCTGTTTTACCCTCCATATAATTTCGTTTCTCTGCTGCAGATGTTCCTCGATAGCTCAGTTGGTAGAGCGCCGGACTGTTAATCCGTAGGTCCCTGGTTCGAGCCCAGGTCGAGGAGCCAAGAATCGTTACCGTGAACCACCTGTTGGATATGGTTCACGGTTCTACGACGATCGTATTCAATCCTCGCTGTATCCCCCGCAAGAACTACACTCACCACAAGTCAGTCAGGAAGATCCTAATTTTCTTCGGATCGCTCGAACTGCGAATCATCGTTTTAATCTCACCTGCCGCACGAATCATCCGCTCTTCGGTGATCAGCATCTCCGGTTCCGGCACCTTTCCAAAGTCCACAAGCGCTTGCTTAACGTCGTCCGCTTCAGCACACCGCTCTCTTATACGATCAGCTATTAACTCGAGCGGCATAGTCCCTAATTCGACTGCGCTATACAGCGCGGACAACTCAGTAGACGAAGGTCGGGCGTTGCAATGTGAACGTTAATGATTCTTGTTCAATATCTGGAATACGGGGCAGCCCCGGCGATGCCGCTCGCCGGCCTGTCGAACATTACCGAGGTGCAAGGCTGCGGCGCGGCATGGGGCAGCGTCGACGCGGCAGGATTGCTCGGGCGCGTGGTGGACGGCCTCGGCAATCCGCTCGACGGCGGTCCGTTGTTGCCGCCGCCAGCGATAACGGCCGCGGCCGCGGCGAACGGGGTCGCTGATTGGGACAGCCGGAGCCGCGTCGCCGACGATACGGAAGTTGGCTCCGTCATATGAAATAGTAGGGATATCGAATCATCATCCGGCGTACTTATGTATAGCCGTAGAAATATCGTGTCGCCGACCCGACCGACCCCGCTTGATCGCGCTACGGACGTGCGGGGCGCGGGTGGATCGCGGGCCAATCTTCAGCGTGGTGGCGGTGTGAAGCTGACCGGCTGTAGCGTGGTATAGGCCGGTGTCTCTCCCTGTGGATAGACCAGTTCCTCCTCGCCTGTGTAGATGTTCTTCGCGAAAGTGGGCTCGTTGATCGGCACCTCGGTCAGATGCATGCCGATGCGGGGAGTCAGCGCCGCGTCTTGAGACGTCGCCATGGCGATTTCGTCGACTCTGAATATCGTGTTGGGCCGGAATAGCCATTCGTGCTCCCCGGGGGCCAACGTGGTGACGCGGTGAATAAAGGGCGTCGCCGACTCTGACTGGATGTCGTAAAGCGCGAACGCATCCCCGGGCGCGGCGACATAATCACCGTCCGCCAGGTTTGCCTGTGCGTATTCACTGTCGCTGGCCGCGGACATGAAAGCCGGCGAATTGGTCACGTAGTCCCCCGGTCTAAACTGGCGCGCATAGTTGCCGGGGACCTCCGCGATGCGAAGCAGGCGGCTATCGCCGTTTGGCCTCGGCAATTTGCTCAGGGCGGTCTGCAACGACTCTGCGCGCGCGGCGGTGTCGCTTTGGTAGGTGCGATCGCGCAACTGCTGGTTGAGTTCGTAATTGACGTCCTCGTCCTCCGAACCTGTCGAGTAGTCTTCGCTCACATCCAGATACGTCCAGTTCCGGAGGGCGTGTTGCTGATCGGAGGGAAGTTGATCGAATGCGGAGTGATACGAATGGGTGAACTCCTCATTGCTGAGCATGTCGTCCGCGGCGGAGTGCCACGTCCTCGGAATGAGCGTTTCCAGCATGCTGGCGGAAGCCGGCGCGCCGGTTGAGGTCGAGATTTGCAAGGTCGGCGCGCCCGGTCGCGCTGGCTGAGCGCCGGCAGCTGGTAATTCGCCCGGGTTCATGCCGCCTTTCAGCCCAACGTTGGTGTGGACCTCCCAGTCACCTTGAGTATTGAGCCTGACCGGATACTGAGGACGGTACGCGTTATCGGGCTGATACACGCGCCAGGTATTGTTGTCCAGGTCAAAGCGCGCAGGATAGGTCTTCCCGCCGCTGCTGATGTAGTGCTGCCCGTTATCGTCGATCAGTACATTCTTCCAGCCCATGGCGGCTTTCAATGAATCGGGCGCTGGCTGCACCGCGTAGCTGTCAGGCAAGCTTGCTTTCGCACCGCTGATGCGCTGCGACGCCTCAGCGACGGCCGCGTCCACACTCAGACCTTGCGCGGCGGCATGGACGGTCGGCTGCGCGCTGTGCACCCCTGCCTGGCCGGCTTGGCCGGCTGGCGCCGATGGCACTGGGACCGTTGTGTCACCCGTCGTGGCCGGGTGCTCGGGCAGGTGTCCCTCGGAACCAGCCTTGACGACGGCTCCGGCCTCCTTCGCGGCAAGCCGTTCAGCGAAAGCCGCCTCACCGCCCCCCGCGACGAGCCCGAGCAGGCCGGATGCCAGGTCGATCCCTAGCCGCGTGTTTGCCGACAATGACGTGTGCGGGTCGAGTGCCGCCGAGAGGGGAGCGAACGGCGTCAGGCCGAGCAGAAACCGCGTGGCGCCCTCGAACACCTGCTCGGCCAGTTTTTCCCCGCGCGCGCGCGGCGTGATCGAATAGTCCTTGTACGACGAGTCGTGCAGCACGGCGTTGTACCGGTCCGCCAGATCGCGGACATAGTCGGGGCCGGCCGGCGGCAGGTTATTCAGGATGTCGAGATAGTTTTTCTGGGCGTCGACGCCAGAGGCGTTCAGGTTGCGTCCTGCTTCGACCGACCATTTGACGAGCTTGTCGTGCAGCGTGGGGTCGTCCCGCATCCGCTGCGTGAATGCCAGCAGCCGGCGGTCTGCCAGATCGTCACGGCCAGTGCCCGGATTGGTGCTGTACAACTGGCGCCCGATCAGCTCGTAGCGCTTGCCCGGCGCATTGGTGAGCGCGTCGGCTTCGTGGATGATCCGGTTGACTTCCGCGTTCGCGGCTGCCCATTTGCCGGCTTCCTGTGTCGTGTGTTGATCGATTGCTGTGCCGACCTTGTGCTGCAGGTTGTTCTTCAACTCGGCCGCCAGCGTGAAATAGCGCTCACGTGCAGCCGGCGTCGCGGCGTTGACGAACCCCTCGCGCAGGCGCGGTAGTGCGCTGAGTTGCTGCCGGTCGCCCAATCCGGTCAGATAACCTGCACCGACCGGACGGTTGAACACACTCAATGCGCGTTCGACGGAATCGTTCTCGGCGACAGTGGCGCGCTCGAGCACCGCGTCGCCCAGCTTGGACAGCTGTTCATCGGCATGTTGACGGCCATTCGCGTCCTTGCTGTCGCGGAAAGCGACGTCGAGCGTTGCAAGGGCACCGGCGTAGGCCTGGTGTTCGGCGCGAGGCAGTGTGTTGATCTGGGCCTGGAGCGCGTTGACGTTCTGCTCGAAGTCCTGGACCTCGGGAGGGTAGCCTTTGAGGCTCAGCTTGAGGTCCGTCGCAAGCTTCGCCTGGTTCTGCTCGTCCGCGTCGTTGCTCCTCGACAAACGCGTCATGTTGGGCAGTGTCTTCGTGTCGTACGCGACGAGCAGGTTCGTGAGTTCGTCGCGTGTGGCGCTAACTAGCAGCGGGCGGGCGGAACGTTGCGAGGGTTGCGAGGGTTGCGAGGGTTGCGAGGGTTGCGAGGGTTGCGAGGGTTGCGAGGGTTGCGAGGGTTGCGAGGGTTGCGAGGGTTGCGAGGGTTGCGAGGGTTGCGAGGGTTGCGAGGGTTGCGAGGGTTGCGAGGGTTG
>NZ_MTHB01000256.1 GCF_002220365.1 Caballeronia sordidicola
TCCTGCAAGTCATTAGCGATGTCCGTCAGTTTCTCTACCCACGCTAGCACTTCAAGCTCCGACGGCGTTAGTCCCTCTCGAGCGATGTCGGGTAGTGAGAATTTTTTTGGAAGAGTCACGAGTGCGGATCAAATGATGTTGGTGCGACAAACGTTAACATCGTCATCCGCAGTTTACAAGCGCAATCATGAGCGCACGCAACGAAGCTATCGGCTACCTCGACCGCGTGCGCAGATCAAATAACACAGCACGGCGCGTGGTGCTCGCCCCGGGTTATTGAGAAGTTACACCTGGTTCGCGACGAACTTTTCATGGATGGCAATTCGCGTCAGAACGTGGCGACCTTCTGCACGACCTATGCAGACGATGAAGTCCGCCGGTTGATGGATTTATCGATCGATAAGAACATGATCGATAAAGACGAATATCCGCAGACCGCCGAAATTGAAAAACGCTGTGTCCATATGCTTGCCGACTTATGGCATGCGCCGCGTTCGTGGGAGACCACGGGATGCTCGACAACGGGTTCGAGCGAAGCCTGCATGCTGGGTGGACTCGCGCTCAAATGGCAATGGAAGAAGCGCCGCCTGGCTGAAGGCAAATCGGTCAACAAGCCTAATATTGTGTGCGGACCCGTGCAAGTATGCTGGGACAAGTTCGCCCGTTATTTCGATGTCGAGCTTCGCCAGGTTCCTCTCAGTGGCGACTCGCTCGGTCTGCAACCTGAGCAGCTTGCCGCCTATTGCGATGAAAACACCATCGGCGTGGTCGCTACGCTCGGCATCACCTTCACGTGCGTTTATGAGCCCGTCAAGGCACTCGCCGGCGCACTGGATGCATTGCAACGAGATGTTGGCCTGGACATTCCCATTCACGTGGATGCAGCCAGCGGCGGATTTGTCGCGCCTTTCATTCAACCGGATCTGGAATGGGACTTCAGCATAGAACGGGTGAAATCCATTAACAGCTCGGGCCATAAGTATGGCCTGGCGCCGCTCGGAGTAGGTTGGGTGGTATGGCGTAGCGTAAAGGACCTGCCGGACGAGCTGATCTTCATGGTCGACTACCTTGGCGGCAACATGCCCACGTTCGCGCTCAATTTTTCGCGGCCGGCGGGGCAGATCATCGCGCAGTATTACTTGTTGCTCCGGCTAGGCCACGAGGGGTACAGGCGCATCCAGCAGGAATGTGCGGACACAGCACAATTCCTGGCAGAGGGTCTCGCCAAGCTCAGCGCCATAGAAATGGTGTACGACGGCCGCGGTGCGCTGCCTGCGGTTTGCTACAAGCTGCGCCACCCCGATACCGCCGGCTTTTCGCTTTTCGACCTGTCGGACCGCGTTCGCATGCGGGGCTGGCAAATCGCCTCTTACAAGCTTCCCGCTGACCGTGAGGAAACGATCGTCCAGCGCATCCTGATTCGCCGGGGCATCACGCGCGACATGGCGGTACTGCTGCTGAACGACATCAAAAATGCAATCACGCATCTGTTGGAAAACCCGGCGCCTAATTCAAAGGCGGGACCGAGCTTTCACCATGACTGAACTTGAAGGCTTAACGACCAGGGGTCTGATATGACTGCGACAGCAAAGAAGCGCACTTACCTGAGTGCAACATCAATCGGCCTGATGACGGCGGCCGCCGTGGTGACCAGCTTGCGCGGCTTGCCGCTGCTCGCGAAGGAAGAGATGACGATGTTCGTCTATCTCGCGTTCACCGTGATCTTCTACCTGATCCCGGCGTCACTGATCTCCGCCGAACTTGGCGGTGCTTTCGCCGACCGGCGCGGCGGCATATATACGTGGGTGGGTGAGGCATTCGGCAATCGATGGGGCTTTCTCGCGATCTGGCTGCAATGGATTCAAAACGTGGTGTGGTACCCGGTCGCGCTGACGTTCGGCGCGGCGGCTATCGCTTATACGATCGGCCGCCCGGAGCTGGCGACCAATGGCGTCTATGTCGGCGTGTTTTGCATCGTTGCCTATTGGCTTGCTACCTGGGTAGTGCTGCAAGGCGTGGAGGTTTTCGCGCGGATCGCCAATTGGACATTCATTATTGGCACGATCGTTCCCGGATTCGTATTGCTCGCGTTGCTGGCGTACTGGATCTACACGGGGCATGCACTCGGCTGGCAGCATCTGAAGGACCCGGCACTTTCCGCAGCGGGCCATGCGCGTTATTGGCCCGCCATCCATGGCTTCGGCACCATCGCGTTTCTTGCCGGTATTGTGTTGCTGTTCGCCGGCGTAGAAGTCCAGGCCGTACATGTGATGGACATGCGCAGCCCGAGCCGCGGCTACCCGGCAGCAATCGGTCTGGGCGCCATCATCTCGATCCTGATTTTTGCGCTGGGCGCGCTGCCGATCGCCGGCATTCTTCCGTACGAAAAGATCTCGCTGCAGTCCGGCGTATTCGATACCTTCGCCGCGGTCATCACGGACATCTGGCACATGCAGTGGCTCGTATCGGTTCTGTCGCTGCTGGTGGGCGTGGGTGCCATAAGCGGTGTGCTCGCGTGGCTTGGCAGCCCTTCACGCGGACTGCTTGAAACGGCTCATGAAGGCGAACTGCCGCCGGTGCTGCAAGCCAAGAACAAACAAGGAATGCCCACGCATATCCTGCTGGTGCAAGGGGTGATTGTTACCCTGATGTCTTGCTTTTACTTCGTCATCAAGGACGTATCGGTCGCGTTTTTCCTGATCTCGGCAATGACTATCGCGCTGTATTTGATCGCTTACATGCTTATGTACGCGGCCGCGATAAAACTGCGCTATAGCGCGCCCGATCTCGAGCGTCCGTTCACGGTGCCAGGCGGGATCGTGGGGATGTGGATTTTTGCGGGCGTGGGCCTCGCGGGTGTAGTGTTCAGCTTCGTGGTGTCGTTTTTCCCGCCCGACCAGTTGCCGGTGGGTTCGCCTGCCATGTACATCGGGCTGGTGACGCTGGGCATTGTGGTGTTTGGCGGCGTCCCGCTGATCATCCACCATGTGCGCCGCAGTAACTGGGCTGCACCGGCTGATGCGCCGGTGTTGGCCGCGGCTGCCGCGAAGTAAGAGAGGAACCGGACCCGCGTGGGGAACCCGACAGCCTGAGGGGTTCTGCCGGGTTCGCCGGCTGATTGATGCTGAATTTGGCTTACGTGGATCGATCCTCGCGCAATCGTCTTTATGCAAGGCGAGGGAACGCCGGTCCATCGTGGAAGATGAAGCAGATGTGATTGTCGAGCAGCGCAGGGCTGCGGTTACGCGGCGTTTATATCTGGGTTACCTTGTTCTTTAATAGCAATGGTTCGGCAAACACCCTTGGGGAGCACTGCGATGGCGGAGCGCTTGATTGATGTGTTGGACGGCAGTGGAACGGTTATTCATACCTACCCGGTCACGCTGGGGCACGCGGATGATCCCGCCGATGATGCGCGATACGAGGCAAAGGCATTGGAGGCAGCAGCCCACGGGCGCCTGGTGCCCGATGCCGAGTTGCCGAGCTTGAGCGCCAGAGTCCACGTGGGGCGGGGTGGTCAACTGGCGTCTTATGGCGACGATCTAGATAGTCGTTCGGAAACGAGACAAGCTCTGGAGCAGGGCATTCGCGAGCGTGCCTACCTTTTGTGGGAACAGGAGGGTTGCCAGGAGGGCCGGGCAGATGATTATTGGCAGCGTGCCGCCCACCAGCAACTCAGCGAGCGCGCGTATGTGCTCTGGCAGCAAGAGGGGAACCCGGAAGGACGTGCCGATGAAAACTGGCATCGGCTACGGGAATTCGGGGCTCAATGACCTGAGACTTCAGGGCAAGGATCGGGGTCATGGTTTGACCGACTACGATCACCTGAAGCGTGAACCCTGACATCGCTGCGGTTTCCCGCAGCGATGTCATTATTTATTCAAACAGGATCACCGCTTTCCCCGGTCCATGTCCCGTCTTGTTGCGCTCGATTGCAGCGGTAGCGTCGCTTAACCTGGCGACTTCCGACACTTCCACCTTAACCGTGCCTTGGTCGACCATGCTCACAATCTCCGCAAGTTGTGCCGCATCGGGTCGCATCTGAAACCAGACGCCATGTTTGCCCGGCGGCGTCTGCGCTGCAATATCAGGCGCGGCCGTGCTCACGATTCTTCCCTTATCGGTGATTACTTGCCACGAGTTGGTCAGCGCCGCGCTACCGACCAGATCAAGCACCAGATCGATGTCCTTGGTCCGCTCCCAGAACGAGGAAGTCCGGTAATCGATGACCTCATCCGCACCCAACCCACGCAGATAACCCGCGTTGATACCCTGGGCCGTCGCTATGACACGCGCCCCGGCACGGCGCGCGAACTGGACGGCGAAACTACCGACACCGCCGGCTGCACCATGAATCAATACGGTCTGGCCGCGTTTCAGTTCTCCTGCTTCGAACAACGCCTGCCACGCAGTCAGCGCCGCAACCGGGATCGCCGCAGCACGCTCGTCGGTCAGGCTGGCAGGTGTCTTCACCAGCGTGTTTGCGGCAATGGCGACAAAACCGGCATAGGCGCCGAGTCCGGCCACCGGACCCATGACCCGATCGCCGATGGCGAACCCAGTCACGTCGGCACCGACTTCGGTCACCTCACCCGCGAGTTCAACCCCAAGCGTCGCGGGGAGGGGCAACGGGAAATCGTTCTGCAACCAGCCGTCACGGATCTTCCAGTCGAGACTGTTGATTCCCGCGGCCTTGACGTGAACGACTACTTGGCCTGAAGCGGCGGCGGGCATCGCGATGTTGTCAATCTTCAGGGCGTCTGGACCGCCGTAGGCGTGGATACGGAGAGCGCGGTTCATTGAGCTTTCCTCCAGTGCAGGATAGTCGATATACCCATTCGCGCCGGGTGAATAGAACGTGCTGCTGTCAGGTGCGTTGAGCGGCGCGTGGGCGAGCAAGCGTTGCGGCAAATCCGGGTTGGCGAGATACAGGCTGCCGAACACGGTTGCATCGGCGTTGTCCTGCTCGATCAGCGTTTGCGCGCTTTCGCCGGTCAGCCCGCCGCCTGCCAGATAGGGACCATCAAACAACGGGCGCAGGAACGTGCGGTAATCGGATTCGCTCTTGGTTTTCATCACATGCAGATACGCCAGCTTGAGCGCGTTGAGTTGCTCCACGAGATAACGATAGGTCTCCTGCGGCGCTGCATCGATCACATCGTTGAAGCCCATTTCAGGCGCGATCTTGATACCCACTCGGTCGCTGCCCGCTTCCTGAGTCATCGCACCCAGTACTTCCAGGATGAATCGTGCGCGATTCGCCAGGGATCCGCCGTAAAGGTCGGTCCGCTGATTCGTTCCCGATGACAAAAACTGCTCGGGCAGATACCCCGAAGCAGCGTGCAATTCAACACCGTCGAATCCGGCCGCCAACGCGTTGCGCGTGGCAAGCCGATACCCCTGAACAATATTCGCTATCTCATCGGTCTCAAGGGCGCGCGGTTGTACAAACTCCTGCGGTCCTGCTGCGGTGAATACCTTACCGGCGGGCCGGATCGCCGATGGCGCGACTGGCGTTGCGCCGTCCGGCAAGAGGCTCGGATGAGAGATACGTCCGGTGTGCATGAGCTGCAGGAAGATAAGGCCGCCCTTGGCGTGCACTGCATCGGTGACAGGCTTCCAAGCCTCGGTCTGCGCCTCGGAATGGATGCCCGGCGTGCGCACGTAGCCTTTGCCCATCGGCGCGGGAAAGGTGCCTTCCGTGATGATCAGGCCGGCGTTGGCGCGCTGGCCGTAGTAGTCCACCGCCATGGGCGAGGGCACGCCCGTGGCGTCATCGGCGCGTGAGCGGGTCATCGGCGCCATGACGAGGCGATTGCGAAGCGTATAGCGGCCAATCCGGGTAGTGCTGAAGAGCGGGTTCATGTCGATTCCTTGGTTGAGGAGGTGCAGACACATAGTGCATTGATCCACCCAAGGGATAAATAGCTATAATTGAAAACAGTGATCCACCAGTGGAGCAATCATCGTGGAACTGTTGAGCTATATGCGTTTGTTCGTGGAAGTCGCCCGGACCAAAAGCTTCAGGGGCGCGGCCGAAGCGCTGGATATGCCCAATTCAACGCTGTCGCGCCATATATCGGAGCTGGAAAAGACGATTGGTCTCCAGTTGCTTCATCGCTCGACGCGCAAGGTCGAACTCACCGCCGCGGGCGAGGTGTATTTCAAGCGGTGCCAGGGCATTGTCGAAGAAGCGCGCATTGCGCACGAATCCCTGCTTGATGTAGTGGAACGCCCGAGCGGCACATTGCGGGTGTCTATGCCGGTCGATCTCGCGACCGGTTATCTCGCGCCGATCCTGAGCGATTTCGCGAAGGCTTATCCGCTGATCAGCTTCGAATTCGACCTGACGCCGCGCCGCGTGGACTTGCAGAGCGATCCGTTCGATCTCGCCATTCGCATTGGAGCGCCGCCGACAACGCCGTCGACGCTCGTCGCACGGCAGATCGCGCTGTTGCCACGCTATCTCTATGCATCGCCCGACTATCTCAAGGCTGCTGCGCCGTTGATCCATCCCGACGACCTGACTAATCACGTGCTGTGCATCGGGCAAGCGGCGACGAGCCAGGGGGAGGTGTCGAGAACGCTTCATCGCGGGGAAGAGGTGGTCAACGTGATGATCACGTCGCGCTTCAGGATGAATAGTGTCGGCCTGAGCCGTGCGCTGGCGATAGCAGGTGTGGGTATCGCCGTGCTCGATACGGAGCTTGCGCGCGAGGATGTGGCGGCGGGGCGCTTGCGACGCGTACTGCCGGAATGGAGTCTTGCGCCCGTTCAGGTACACGCGATTACCGACACGCGACTCCTGCCGGCGCGAACTCGCTTGTTCATCGATTTCATCAGGGCGCGACTGAGCTAGCGCAGTCTTTAGCGTTAAATCCTGGGTGCCATCAATGCCGGCAGGCGTACCATATGAACCGGCCCCACATCTTTCTTGTTAAGCACATGAGTCAGCGTATGCGTTCGCTCAGCAAGTAAGAAAAGCGAAAGGGAACCGGCCCTCAACGTTGTCATCCGCAATGGTATTGCCGCTTCTCGATCAACCGGGAGACGCCATGACTGCTGTTCAAAAGATCTGGGCTGTGCTGGTAGGCAAGCCGCTCGATCCTCTCGATCCGCGCACGCGCCATGCCATAGCCGTCACGCCCCTGCTCGCGTGGGTCGGCCTCGGTGCCGACGGCCTGTCTTCCTCCTGCTACGGTCCCGAAGAAGCATTCCTGGCGCTGGGCCAGCACACACCGCTTGCCTTGATTCTCGCGTTGGCGACCGCAGCGACTGTCTTTATCATCGCGCTCGGCTACAACCAGGTCATCGAGCTGTTTCCAACGGGCGGAGGCGGTTATCGCGTCGCGACTGCGTTGCTGGGATCAAGCCCGGGGCTTGTCTCGGGGGCAGCGCTCCTGGTCGACTATGTGCTGACGATCGCAACATCGCTCGCCAGCGGTGTCGATGCGTTTTTCAGTTTATTGCCGGTCAGCGCGCAGGCGTTCAAACTCGCGACCGAGCTGACGCTGATCGTCCTGATGACCGGCCTGAATTTTCGCGGCATGAAGGAATCGATCCTTGTGTTGTTGCCGATCTTCCTCGGTTTTGTCGTGCTTCATCTTGGACTGATCATCTACGGTGTAGCCGTTCACGGCGATCATCTGGCGGCCGTCGTGCCGGGCGCCGTCGCAGAAGCGCACACCATGTCGCATACGCTTGGACCGCTGGTGGTCGTGGCACTGCTGATGCGGGCGTTCTCGCTGGGCGGCGGTACTTACACGGGGCTGGAAGCCGTGTCGAATAACGTCAACATGCTGGCCGAGCCACGCGTACCGAACGGCAAGGTAACGATGTTCTACATGGCGACGTCGCTGGCGTTCACGGCGGGAGGCATCATCCTGCTGTACATGTTGTGGCATGCCCAGCCGGTCGAAGGCCAGACGCTCAACGCGGTGGTGTTCGCCAGCGTGATCGAGCATCTGGGACTCGGTTCGGCGTTCGCGCGTCATGCGTTGCTGGCGGCCGTGCTGGCGCTCGAAGCGGGATTGTTGCTGGTCGGTGCGCAAACAGGTTTTCTCGATGGCCCTGCGGTGTTGTCGAACATGGCGTCCGATTCATGGGTTCCCCGCCATTTTCGTGACTTGTCTACGCGCCTCGTCAGGCAGAACGGCATCGTGGTCATGGGGATCGCAAGCCTCGTGATCCTGATGTGGACGAGAGGCAATGTGGACATCCTCGTCGTGCTGTACAGCATCAACGTGTTCCTGACGTTCAGCCTGTCGCTGCTGGGTCTATGCACGTACTGGTGGCGTCATCGCCACGACGGCAAGGGCTGGGTGAGGCCGTTCGCGCTGTCGGCGCTAGGTCTGGCAGTGACGAGTACCGTGCTGGTCATCACGCTGATCGAAAAATTCACGGCCGGCGGCTGGCTGACTGTGCTGGTCACCAGCGCAGTGATCGCTGCGTGTTTCCTGATCAGGCGGCATTACAGCGACACGCGTTCGCAACTCGCCCGTGAAGATTCGCTTTTCACGGACTTGCCGCCCGCGGCCAGTGAACCCGACGTCTCTGCACCGGACCCGTCCCAGCCTACCGCGATCCTGCTGGTCGGCAAGCATCGCGGCGCAAGCATGCATGCGCTCTTGTGGGTCAACCGGCTGTTTCCTGAGCACTTCAAGAACTTCATCTTCCTTGCCGTAGGCGAAGTCGATGCGCAAAGTTACGAGGGCACAGAACACCTGGAACGTCTGCAGAAAACGATCCAGTCATCGCTTGAATATTACGTTTCATACTGCCGCCGACACGCAATACCGGCCGATTACAGGATTGCCTTCGGCACGCATCCTATCGGCGAATTCATGAAACTCGCCGAGACGCCGATGGACGAGTTTCCGAACAGCGTCTGCTTTGCTAGCAAGCTGATCTTCAAGCGCGTCAATTTCCTGACGGCGTGGTTGCACAACCAGACGCCGGTCGAAATCCAGACGCGCCTGCATCAGCAGGGCAAGCAGATGGTGCTGTTGCCGATGAACGTGGGGTGACAGCCATGGATCCGTGCTCATTCGGCGTAAAGGCCTGCTATTTCATGGTGATTTTATGACGATTAGGAATGCGACTCATAGATAAGCGCTAGCACCAGATCAGGTCAGCCCGTCGCAGCCTGTTCGCGGCGCAGTCCCGGCGCAATCGTCCCGTGTCATTTGCATTAGGGTGCGAACCTGAGAGATCACCCATTGCGCTGCCGTTCGGTCGGCGAGCGCAATGAACTCCTCACTCAGCGGTGACTGACGTAACCAGCATGCGTACCTGCGCCACTGGCGCTATGCTACCGGTTCCCCCAATTGAGGACCATGTCATGAAACAGTCACCCGGATCCATGATCACCTACCAACGCCCTGACGGGAAAGACGTCCGGGGTTATTTGGCGAAACCGCAAAAGCTCGAGGGCGCGCCCGCCATTGTCGTGATTCAGGAATGGTGGGGCTTGAACGACCAGATCCGCGGCGTGGCAGATCGCTTCGCACAGTCCGGTTACCTGGCGCTGGTTCCCGATCTTTTTCGCGGAAAAGCCACCGTCGAAGAGGAAGAGGCGAGCCATCTGCTGGGCGCGCTCGACTTCGCCGACGCCGCCGGGCAGGACATTGCAGGTGCCGTGAAATACCTCAAGGCGCATTCGGAGCGGGTCGGTGTGACCGGCTTTTGCATGGGCGGGGCGCTGACGCTGCTCGCGCTATGCCATGTCCCGGACATATCCGCCGGCACGGTGTGGTACGGTTTTCCGCCGCTCGAATACGTCGATGCATCGAAGATCAAGGCGCCGGTGCTCGGTCACTGGGCCACACAGGACGAATTCTTCCCGGCCGAAGCAGTTGATGCACTGGAGAGCAAGCTGACTGAGGCCAAGGTCGACGTCGAGTTTCATCGCTACCTTGCGCATCATGCGTTCGCCAACGAAACAGCGGTCGGCCCGGGCCGCATTGCCAGGACCCAGTTCGACCCGGTCTGGTCGCAACTGGCGTGGGACCGGACGCTCACCTTTTTCGGCCGCACGCTGTGGCCGCACGCCGGCTAGCATCGCGGCAGGAGTCTGGAAACCAGCGGCGAGCCGATGCCCCGCTGGTCAACCGGGCCTCACGGGCGCATCCCCTACAAGATCTCAAACACGCTGTAAACCGGCCCATAGGCGAACCGATGTCCCGTACCCACGGCGATGATCCGGTTCAGCCACTCATACTTTCCTGCGGGCGCTTCGAACAGGGGGCTGATCCGGAAGTAGTAGCTTGCCGGGTCGACTTCCTCGCCTTTTTCCAGTCGCTGAATGACATCGGCGGGTCCGTGACGCAAGCCGCGATACGCCATCGTGATGTTCACGGCGTCATCGGTTTGCAGGATCAGGCGCACGTCGAGCGTCGTGCTTGCGTCGCTGCGAACGGTTTGCCAGTCACTGCCGCCGTCCAGCACCTTGCCGGATAGCCGCTCGCCGGCAAACGTTCCTGAAGGTACGATTCCCACGCGACGAAACGGCCCCGGTGTTTCACCGACGACCACAATCGGCTTGACGTCTAGCCGCATGACGAACAAGGGGCGGGTTTGCACGCTCTTGAGCGGTGTGGGGAGATCATCGAACAGTGGAGTAGACATGGTATTCACCATCGCGTTATATAAGCAGCGGCGCCAGTCCGTATGACGAATCTGAAGGCTGCGTGTTCACTAGATTGCCTAAGCTATTTAAGCGGCGAGAAGTCCGTGGGCCGCATGATCCGCGACTCCATGCTGACGAGAATGTCCAGCGCTTTGACCTTGCTGCCGAATGCCTGCCAGCGGCTGTCGGCTGCCATCCGGTCGCGGCGTTCGAGTCGATCATCAAGACTTTTGTACGCCCAGATATGAACGATCTGGCTGATGTCGCCAATTTCAGTCGTGAAGAAGCCGATCAGTTCGCCGAGGAATTCCTTCTGAAGTGGCAGGGCCTCGCTTTCATACATCGCAAGCCATTCTGCAGCGCGCAACGGTTTGAATGTATAGGTTCGAATTTCGTAGAGCATCGGTTTTCTCCAGGGCAATTAAAAGAGGTTACGACGCGGTTCGTCCACCGTTGACCCTGAGGACTTCCCCGGTCATGAAGCTCGACTTGTCGGACGAAACGAACACAATGGCATCGGCGATTTCTTCAGGCGTTCCAGCGCGCTTGAGCGGGACCCCTGCGAGGAAGGCCGCCTTGCGTTCAGCATTGACCGTCAGGCGATTTAGCATTGCCGTCTCTATGGGACCGGGGGCGACAGCATTGACCCGTACACCGAACGCCGCAGCTTCCAGCGCCGCGGACTTCGTAAGACCCTCCACCGCGTGCTTGCTGGCCACATAAAGGGACGCGCCTGCTGCGCCACGCGCGCCCATCGTCGACGAGATGTTGACGATGCTGCCGCTGCCTTGCGCGGTCATCACGCGCAGTTCGTGTTTCATGCCGAGCAGTGTGCCGAGCACGTTGGTGTCGAAGACGGCTGCGTAGCGTTCAGGCGTTTGCTCCGTCACGGGCGCTGACTCGCCTTCGGCGCCCGCGGAGTTGACCGCTACATCGAGCCGGCCGAAACGGGCCATGGCGCCATCAACAAGATGTCGGACATCGTCTTCGAAACGGACATCGGCCTGGATGAATTGAGCTTCTGCGCCGAGCGCGTTCAGTTCTGCTGCGAGCTGTCGGCCCTCTTCAGCACGGCGGCCCGACACCACGATCCGCGCGTTTTCTCGGGCGAATGCGAAGGCGGTGGCGCGGCCAATGCCGGTCAGCGCGCCCGTGACAAGTACAACAGGATGGCTGGACATTTCGTTTGCTCCTTGATCGGTCAGTGCAAAGGGCAAGTCCTGCCGATCGCACTGCCATTAATCGGGTGCCGTCGCTCAGACCATGCGCCGGCGTTTTTGCTTACACCGTCACCACGATCTTGCCGAACTGGCCGTTGGTTTCCAGATAGCGATGCACGTCGACCATTTCGTCGAACGTGAAGGTGCGATCGATCACCGGTTTGAGCGCGCCGCTTTCGAGCCCCTTGAGCACATACTCGACCGCAGCCTTCCGGCGTGTCTCGTCACCGCTCGTCAGCCAGATGTTGTGGGCCTTGACGGTGATCATCTTGGCGATCATGTCCAGCACGGGCAACGGCGTTACGTCTTCGCTTAGCGCACCGTAGATGTAAGCAATGCCCTGGAACGACAGCGCGGAAATCAGCTTCGCGAAGTTCGGGCCGCCGACCGGGTCGAACACGACGCGCGCACCTTGGCCGCCGGTGATTCGCTTGACTTCTTCGACCAGGTCGCTCTCGTCCGTGACGATCACGTGCGCCGCACCCGCGTCGAGCAATTGCTGTTTCTTGTCGGCCGTGCGCGTTGTCGCGATGGATGTCGCGCCGGCGTAGTTGGCAATCTGGATCGCCGCGAGACCGACGCTGCTCGAAGCTGCCGGGATGATCACAAAATCGCCCTTGCTTACTTTCGCGTCTTCGATAAGCGCGCCGTAGGCCGTCACGAACATCATCCAGACGGATGCAGCCTCGGCATATGAAAGCGACTCCGGGTGCTTGACGAGCGCGTAGTCCGGCGCAACGATGACTTCGCCGTACGTGAAGTACTGATTCATCGAGAACGACGGAATCAGGTTGACCTTGTCGCCGGGCGCGAAGCCGGTGACGTCGCTGCCCACTGCATCGACGACACCCGCTGCTTCGTACCCCAGGCCGGCCGGGAACTTGACGGGTTCAATGTAGGCGTCCGCGCGCCACATTGCTTCGGCGCGATTGATGCCTATCGCCTTGACGTTGATGCGAACTTCGGTCGGACCGGGAGCGGGTACCTCTGTCTCCACGAATTCAAGGACTTCGGGACCGCCGGCTTTGGCAAATTTGATGGTGCGTGACATGAGACTCTCCAGAGTAATTGGGTTCAAGCTGTGGGTTCAAGCTGTGGGTTCAAGCTGGGTTCAAGTTGAGTTCAAACGAAGCGCCGTTCGGTTCACACGGTTTCCGCGACTTCTACAGCAGGCAAATAAGCCGGGAAATCCGAGTAATGCTTTTCATCTCCGCCCCAGAATGCGGCGCGGACATACGGTGTAAGCGGCAGCTTGTGCTTCAGACGATACGGCAAATCAGGATTCGACGAGAAGTGACGACCGAATGCGACCAGGTCTGCATCGCCGGATGCCACGATCGCTTCGGCACTGTCGCCGTCGAAACCGCCGGCCGCAATAATCGGACCGGAGAAGTGCGGACGAAGATACTTCGTGGCAACAGGCGCTTGCCCTTCATGCAGCGTTTCGTCGCCCTTGATGCGTGGCTCGATCACGTGCAGATACGCAATCTTGTATTCGTCGAGCACCTTCGCGACGTAGCTGAAGGTTGCTTCGGGATTGCTGTCGGAGATGCCGCCCCATTCGCCTGACGGCGAGATGCGCACGCCGACCCGGTCCGCACCCCATACCGAGATGAGGGCCTCAACGGTTTCGCGCAGGAAGCGCACACGGTTTTCGATCGGGCCGCCGTAAGCGTCGGTGCGCTTGTTGGTACCGTCCTGGATGAACTGATCCACCAGGTAGCCGTTCGCACCGTGAAGCTCGACGCCATCGAAACCTGCATCCAGCGCGCGTTGTGCCGCGGTGCGAAACTCTTCGACAATGCCCGGAATTTCTTCAATGCCAAGCGCCCGATGCGGCGAAGCCGGAACGAAACCGTCCTTGGTCAGCGCGACGCCGTCGAACGGGACGACCGAAGGTGCGACCGGGTCAACACCGCCGGTCATCTCTACGTGGCTTTGACGGCCGCCGTGAATGAGTTGCATGAAGACGCGGCCACCCTTGTCGTGAACGGCATTGGCGATCGCTTTCCAGCCTTCTGCCTGCCCGTCGTGATAGAAGCTCGCTGCGCCCAGGTACGAGCGGGCAGGGATCGAGATGCTGACGCCTTCAATGATTTCGAGCCCGCCATTCGATGCGCGCTGGCCGTAGAAGTCCGCCATCATCGGGCTGGGGATGTCGCCTGGCTGGATGGTGCGCAGGCGGGTCATCGGTGCAAGGGCGACACGATGCGACAGGGTGTATGCGCCAACTTTCTTTGGTGTGAACAAGTGAGCCATGATCTTTCCTTTAGCAGGTAATCAAAATTTGGTTTGCTACGCGCCGGTTTAGCGCAATTTAAATCTGGATACCTAATCAATGCGGATTTTCACAAACACTGAAAATATGCTCGAATTCGTCCGATCAGAGTTTGGAGCCGCCGTCTACATGCAGCGTGTCGCCGGTAATCCAGCGCGATGCATCCGATGCAAGAAACGCAACTGCACTGCCAATGTCATCAGGCTGTGCGACCCGTTTCAGCGCCTGCATGCCGATCACCACTCCGCGTCCCTCGTCAGTTTTCGTGAAACTCGACATATCGGTTGCGACCACACCGGGCGCCACCGCATTCACGCGAATCCCGCGTTCGCCAAGCGCGGAGGCGAAATGCTTGACGAGGGTATCGACTGCGCCCTTGGTCGCCGCGTAGGCAGGCAGCTTGCCGACCACCGCATGCGCTGCGAGCGACGACAGCAGAACAACGCTACTGCCTTTGCACATCACCGGCAGCAGTTGCTGCACGAGGAAATAGGGTGCGCGCACATTCACGGCGAACAGGTCGTCGAAATCTTCGACCGTCGTTTCCTCGATACTCGCCGACTTCGAAATGCCGGCATTCGCCACCAGAATGTCCAGCCGATGGCCCACTACAGCGCGTGCCCGTTTGGCAAGCGTATGCGGACCGTCTGCATCGCGCAGATTCGCGGCGACTTTCTGAGCGTTGCCGCCTGCCGCACGGATTTCGGCTACGACCGCGTCCGCTTCCTTTTCCCCGCTGCTGTAGTGGACCAGCACTTGTGCGCCTTCCTTGGCAAGTGCGAGCGCGCTGGCGCGGCCGATGCCGCGTGAAGCGCCTGTGACGAGAGCGGTCTTTCCGGTGAGGTTGGTCATGATCAGACTCCTGAAGGTTGAATGAAAACGATCTGACAATTCAGTGCATGGGCATGGGCATGGGCATGGGCATGGGCATGGGCATGGGCGTTCGCTCAGGCGTGTTCGCCGCTCTCGGACAGAAACTGCGCCACATGTGTCACGAAGCGCTCGGGATACTGGTAAAGCGAGCCGTGATTGGCATCCGGGTAAATGATCAGCTGCGCGTTCGGAATGTTCTGCTGCAGGATCCACGAGTTGATCGAGTAGATGATGACGTCGTTATCCCCATTGACCACGAGCGTGGGCTGCGCGAGCGCTGACAGATAGTCGAAAGGGTTGTCGTGGGGCGCACCCCACTTGCCGAGTGCGGCGAGTTGCGCCGGTGCGACCGTTTCGTTGGCTTCGGGATCCCGGCCTTCGGTGCGCAGGCGCAAGCGCTGCAGGAACTTGCGGCCGGCTGCCTGGCTGGCATCCGACGGCGAGAAGTGCACGCGAAGCCACAAGTGATCCGGCTCCTCGTAAGTCGCGCCGAAAATATCCTGTGCTTGCGGCGTGAGCGATGCCATGCCCTCGCCGCTGCGGGGGCCCGTGCCAACCAGGATCAGGCGGCGTACGAGCTGCGGCTCGGCCAGCGCCAGTTCCTGTGCGATCAGGCCGCCCATCGAAAAACCGAGCACGTCGACTTGCGTGAGCCCGAGTGCCTTGATAAAGGCGGCAGCGTTGGCAGCCATCTCTTCAATCGACTGCGGCACCTCGCCCGACGTGCTGGAGATCCCGGCGTTGTTGAACAGGATCACTTCGCGACCCTGCGCAAGACCGTCGGTGACAGCCGGATCCCAGTGGTCCATCGTGCCGGTGAAGTGGATGTTGAACACGAGCGGCACGCCGCCCGTCTTGCCGAAGCGCCGATAAGCGAAGCGGATGCTGTTTGCATCAACGAATTGCGTCGGGGCGGTTTGGTGCGTATGGCTGGTCATGGCGATTCTCCGGTATAGATGAAAGGCATGGAGTGCGGTAGATTCAAGTCGTCGCGACGAACAGGTTGTTGCCGTTGCGTCGCTGCCTGATGCGTAATCTAGTTGGCCATTGCGGAAAGTAAAAAGACTTTGTAGGCTGAGGGGCATGCCTGCCAGGCATGGCCGAATTGAAGGAGGTGTATGGAGCTTCGACATCTGCGGTATTTCGTGGCCGTCGCGGAGACCGGTAGCCTGAGCGTTGCGGCCGAACGCCGCCTGCATACGTCGCAACCGTCGCTTAGCCGGCAGATCCGTGATCTGGAAGACGAGGTTGGAGCAGAACTGTTCAACCGCAGCGCGCGTGGAGTCGAGCTGACGCCGGCGGGCAAGGCTTTCCTCGACCATGCGCGCTTGGCACTGAGCCAGGTCGATGCCGCTATTGAAGCGGCGCGCCGCGCCTCTCAACCCACGAAACAGGTATTCGCGCTCGGTTTCCTGACCGGTCAGGAAATGACCTGGCTGCCGCGCGCCATGCAGGTGCTGCGCGATGAACTGCCGAACATTGACGTGACGGTATCGAGCCACTATTCGCCGGACCTTGCCGATGCGCTCGCACGCGGCAAGCTCGACCTCGCGTTTTTACGCGCCGAACCGGGGTTTGATCTCGACTATCGCGTAGTCAGCGGTGAAAAGCTCGTGGTGCTCATGCCGAGCGACCACCCCTTGACCGAGCGAGCGACGATCCGTCCGGAGGATCTTGTCGGCCAGCCTTTCATCATGGCCTCGAACAAGGCGAGGGTGCTGCACGACGTGATTGAGCGGTATCTGCAGCAGAGCGGGATCGATATCACGCCCGAACACGGCGTCGATAATCTGGCGATGGCCATGTCGCTCGTCGCATCCACGCGCGGGCTGGCGCTGATGCCGGAGTACGCGGAGAACTTGCTGCCTTGGTCGGTAGTCAGCCGTCCTCTTGAAGGCGACGCACCGACAATTGATTTGGTTATCGGCTATAGCAGGTCAAATACCTCTTCCGTGCTGAAGATGTTTCTTTCGAGAGCAGACGAGTTGACGATGCACGCTCCCACTTGATCTCCATGATCTTGCGATACACGTAACAAGTCCGGTCGCTGGGAGATAACAACTGCGAGTCCTGACAGGTGTCCTGTCTACCTCGCTCTGTCATGCTGGGTTTGACGCGCTGCAAGCGCGTCCCAGCGGCCGCGTTGTTAATCTAAATCAGAACTGAGAGGGCATCATGGTAAAAGACAGTGAGTTGAAGGCGAGCGCGCAACAGGTAAACGTGTTGGTGGTCATCGACACCGACTATGTGAAGGCGCATTACCCTCCTAATACCAATCAGTCGAGTCCCCAGGGAATTGACCATAACAGTCAATTCATGATTTGCACCGGATCCAGGACGCCGCCCGTTGGACAAGGAACGGCTGACCTCCAGTTCAGCGCGAACGTGGGAGATTTTGTTTCCTTTACGGGTACATCCATCTATGCCAATTCGGATGATGCTGTGATTATCTACGGCATCAACTATTGGCAAGGGGACAAGGTCTTCAACGGTTTCGAATCGGACCTCACGACCCGGGCCGGAGCGGTGATGCCGAACCCGGCCAGTCAGCCGACCGGATTGCCCGCCAATCAGGAAACGATCACCTTCGCCAGTTATGACTCACGGATTGCGAAGGGAGGTCTTGAGTACTTCTACGTTTACTTCGCGCTTTACTCGCTCGATAGTTCTGGGGAAAAGCAAAACCTGTACGGATACTTCTACTGGGATCCGTCGGTGAAGGTCGCCTGAAAAAGGTTGCGCGACGACAACTGCACGCTGCCCGACCTGACGCTCGACTCCCGTCAGGCTGCTTGAGCGAGACTTCATTCTACGGGCTGCGCTCAGCGCTCAATATGCATGGTTCGACCCCTGAAGGTTGGGGCCGAATCATGCACTTCACGCGATGGAGGTGGTATGGCTTTGGGTTACCAATCCGAATTGAGCAGGCCCATAGCCATTGCCTTGACGACAGCTTGCACCTTATTTGTGGAATTAAGTTTCAATAGCACGTTGTTAATATGAAAATTAACCGTGCGCTCGGCGATGTTCAGGATCCGCCCGATTTCATAGGAGGTCTTTCCTTCACTGGTCCAGCACAGTACCTCGCGTTCGCGCGCGGTCAGTGACGCGGCCGCTTCAGGCGTAACCTGCGCCAGGATAAAGCGGCTCATCATCATGTGCGAGACGTTCGCCAGCCAGTTCGCCGGTAACGGCAAGTGACTGATCTCAGCCGGCGTCAGCGCGTCTGCGTTGCGGGACATGGTCAGAAGTCCAAAGACGCCGTTTGCGCTCCAGCTGGAGTGAGCCACGCCGACGGTCAGGCCAAAATCATGGGCGTCCGACCACAGGCGCGAAGTCTCTCGGGAGGACCTGTTTGGCCAAACGATCAGGCTCGAGCTGTGCATGCCGGCGCGCACGGTCGGATCGATATCGATGAAGCGGTTCTCCTGATAATGCTTCATCCATCCGGCCGGATAAGTGTCAAAAATAGAGATAGCCGGCCTGGCAAGGGGTGACGGTATGCGAATCCCATAACAGCAATAATCAAAGCCGAGCCGCTTCGCAAATTCGGCGATATGTTGGAAAAGCTGATGTTCGTTCGCAGCCGCATGAAACTGTTGATGGGCGTCCTGGCAGACTCGTTCCATTGCTCCCCCGTGGTGGTCTGGTTATGTTTTCAGGTTCCATTAGCTTGACGATTTGGCAAAGGTCTCCCCATGAAACTCTCTTATTTGAATTCTTGCTTCCCGCGGTATGACGCGCGGTATGACGGCTACGTCCGCGTTGCAGAGCAAACGCTGAGTAGTTTGCAATTAGCCCACGTAATGTCGGGTTTCGACGATGGATTACTCGCCGAACTGCGTACCGCCAAATATGACGCTGTCGGTGCTGGATATACAGAGTGGCAAACTACGGTCTCGGGAGCCAGGCAAATATCGGTCGGATGGGATTGGTATGTCGACCGTACGTCGGGAATTCGCATAGTGGTAAAGAGCGACGTGAGAAGCAATGTCATGGGAACCGATTGTTTCGGCTTCGACATCGGCATGAAAAACACTGCCAGCTCACTCAGGCTTGGGCTTGCCCGGTTGGACTGGACCCATGCAGTCGCGGCCGCCATGTCGTTCACCCCGCAGCATATCAAACCACCTGCTCGCTGATTTTAAGTCTGTCCATCAGACTTTCCATCAGACTTTCCATCAGTCGTTATGCCAAACACAGCCGCCACCCGCTTCTGTTCGTTCTTTATAGACAAATTAAAAAGTTTTATCAATCTTCGACCATAAAGCCGACGTTAAAAGCGAGCCGCTCGACGCCTGTCAACGTTGACAGTTCCTGTCCGAAGAAACGCGCGTTGTAATGCATCCCTTAAAAAACAATACAGGGAGCATGATGCGCACTTTTGTTCATCAGGACGGGCCGCTGTCAGAGAGCGTGAGCGTGGCGCTCGCGCGCTACCGGTATCAGATATTCGTCGAGAACTTGGGTTGGGGACTGCCGATGGCAGACGGCTTTTGCGAGCGCGATCAATATGACCGGGACGATACCGTCTATGTGATCGCGAACGACGATGCCGCATCTATTTGCGGATGCGCGAGACTGTTGCCGACCACGCGCCCCTATCTGCTCGGACAGTTGTTCCCCTCTTTGCTTGCGCAAGGCATGCCGGTGCCTTCATCGCCTGACGTATGGGAGCTTTCTCGATTTGCCGCAACTCCGGCTGTCAGCGCACATCTCGAGGAGGGCAATCTCGCATGGGTCGTGCGCCCCATGCTCGCGGCCGTTGTAGAGTGCGCCGCCCAACTTGGGGCGCGACAGTTGATTGGCGTCACGTTCCTCAGCATGGAGCGGCTGTTCCGCCGCATTGGCGTGCATGCGCACCGGGCAGGGCCGGCACAACGCATCGATGGCAGGATGGTAGTTGCCTGCTGGATCGATATCGATGCTCAGACACTGGCGGCACTCGATATCGACTTTGCGGCAAAAAGTTATACTGAACAGGATAAATCGGGGCGTGAAAGTATCCTGTCGCTGGCGTTGTCTCACTGACTTGAGCCGTGGCTTGACGCGTTGACCTAGGTCAACGCCGCCACGATACGCTTGCGTACGATCTTCCACTCAGTGTGGGTTTAATCGGACCGCCGCATCAGGCTTGATCTTGCGGCGCGTCCGATTTTTTTTGACCTATCGGGTAGCAATTCGGCAATGCACGGAAATGGCGCATGTCAGGAATCGGGCGGCGGCTAACCCCGCGCCTTCAACGATTCCACCCCGCGCAGGGTATTGCGTTGCCGCCACTGCAGCGAATCGAGATTCGTGATGCGCAAATTTGGCAGCCGCGAGAGCAGGGTGCCCAGCCCCGTTTCGAGTTCCAGCGTTGCGAGCCGCGCGCCCAGGCAGTGATGAATGCCGGCGCCGAATGAAAGCAGCCGGCCCTGGAGCTGGCGCCCGATGTCCAGCTCATCCGGCTTCTCGAACTGGTCTGGATCGCGATTCGCGGCGCCGATCATCATGAACACCATCGTGCCGCGCGCGATCGAGTGGCCCGCCGCCTCCAGGTCTTCAAACGCCGTACGCACGATCATTTGCACCGAACTGTCGAATCGCAGGCACTCGCCGACAGCCTTGGACAGGAGCGACGCGTCGCCCTTGAGCCGCGCAAGTTGCTCAGGCTGGCGATGCAACGCAATCAGCGCATTACCCAGCATGTTCGACGTCGTTTCATGCCCCGCCACGAACAGCAGCAGCACGTTAGAGATGATCTCGGCTTCGGTAAGCGATTCGCCGGCTTCCTCCGCACGAATCAGCGCGGATACGAGGTCGTTGCCGGGTTTCGTGCGCCGTTCCTCGACCACGCTTTTGAAATAGCGTTCCAATGTTTGCGTTGCTTCGTTCGCGGCGGCAAGGTGCGCGGCGTCCATGGGCGCGGCTTCCAGCGCGTTGCCGAAGTGGCTTGCCGCCGAGCCGAGTTTTGCCCCATCTTCGACAGGCACATCGAGCAACCGGCAGATAACGTTCACCGGCAACGGCAATGCGTAGTCGCTGACCAGGTCGAACTGCGCGTCTGGCTCGAACGCATCGATCAGGCTGTCCGCCGTGCTCTGTGCGGTGTCGCGAAGCAGATCGATCTGACGGGCATTGAAAGCCGCCATCAGCAGACTGCGCAGGCGCGTATGCGTTGGCGGGTTGATCATGAGGAACATGCGGCTGAGCGCCTGGAACACCGGCTGCTCGGGTCCGCTTTCTCCGTAGCGCGCGACCACGCTTTGCATATAGGTCTTCCCCATGCGCCGATCGCGCAGCAGCGCGTCCACCACTGCGTAATGGCCGGTGATCACAACGTTGGGCGCCAGTGGAATCAGTGCGCCTTGAGAGCGAAGCTGTTCGTAAAAGGGGTAGGCATTTTCATAGAAGGCAGGAGATGAAAGGTCGCTGAATTTCATTAGATGCGTGGGTGAGTGGTGATACTGCGGACCGAGGCAAGGCAGGGGCCTTACGCACTGAGAACACATGCGTGGGCCGGTTTATTCCATCGAGTTCTTCCCGGCCGCGAGAGCGGTTGAGAAACGGGAATGCGCATAGATAGAATGTTGAACTTAAGGAGTAGGGTAACGCTGCCAAAATTGCGCGTTGGTGACCGGTGTGATTGCTTTCGTGGCCGCAGCCAGCCGCAGTACCCAGCGCTAAACAATAGCTCTTGACAGGATGGATGATGGGCGCACAGATTCGAGAAATGGTACTGGCCGACTATGACGCTGTTGTTGCACTGTGGAAAAGTGCGCCGGGTGTCGATATTCGTCCGGTGACCGACAGCCGCGACAGGATTGAACGGTTGCTTGCGTGCGCTTCAGGTCTTGGGTGCTCGGTGCGATCGTGCACGTGGTGGATGAGCGTGAGCGCTCAGGAGTGCCTCTCTCGAACGCAACGCCGATCACATCATGTGATGGCATCCGGGACAGATTGCCAGTTCGCAACGGGTAGCTGGCGAAGCGAGCAGCAGTTAAGCACGCTCCGCCCGCATCACTCGACCGTCACATCAGCCGCAAGCTGGTTTCGCCTTCGTGCAAGCGTCTGCGAGCTGAGCCGGAGGATCTTTCTTGAAGACGATCTTGTACGCTTCGAGCACGTTCGACTGAACCACCGGCAGCGACTGCACGCCGATCCAAGCCGGCGGCGTCTGTCCAATGAGCGCCTTCATCATGGCCATGGCCTCGGCTACACCCTGATCATAGGGGCGCTGCGAACCCGTTGCCTTCAGCGGTCCGCCCTTGGCGATCTCGATCGCGGATTCGAGGCCAAGATCGACTGTCGTGACCGGGATGTTTACGCCCTGAGCCCGCATCGATGTCAGCGTGTCCAACGCCGGTTGATCCCAGACAGCGAACAGTCCCTTGACGTCCGGATTGCCCGTCAAGAAGTCTCCCGCGATCTGCCCGACTTTGGACGGGTCGGTGAAGTCGACCTGCTTGATCTTGAGGTCAGGCCGGTTCTTTTTCATCCAGTCATTGACTGCTTTGGTGCGCTCCTTCGTGCTGAAGTAATCCACGCCGAAATTGACCAGGCCGATGGTGGCACCTTTGGCTACGCAAGATGCAAGCACCTTGGCCGCGATCTGGCCGTTGCCTTCGCTGTCTGCCGAGATCATCGACGCGTATTGTTCCGGATGCTTCAGGCCGGTCGGCACGTTGTCCATGAACACCAGCTTGATACCGGCCTGGGACACCTTCTTGTACGTTGCCGCGGTCGCGGTCCCATCGACCGGAATGGAGATGATGCCGTCCGGATGCCGCTGAATGGTGTTCTCGATATCCGCAATCTGCTTGTCGACCTGATACTCGGCCGACGCCGTTCCGATGACCTCCACCCCATATTTCTTCAGCGTGTCGGTTATGCCCTGGACCTGCAGTTGCGACCAGTCGAGATTCATGGTCTGCATCGAAATGCCGACCTTGAACTTGCCGGCTTTGACCTTGGCCGCGTCAGCGGCGCTCAGTTGCACCGTGTCCACCGACGCCGCTTTTTCGCCATTCGGTCCCTGCCCGACAATCGTTTTCGGTCCTATCGATGCAACCGGTAATCCGGTCACGCACTGCGCGCCGGCGTCGAAAGAAGACAGGGCCGCAACGCCTGCCGCTGCCATCATGCCGGCTAAAACCATTCTTGAGCCACGACGATGTTTCATGATTCTCCTCCGTTGGTTTTGATGTACTGCGTCCCCTGCCTACTTGCCGAAACCTGGCCGTCCTTAACCATTGTTTCCTGCATCGCGAGTGATCGGCATCCCCCCGTCACTTCTTTGTAAAGGCGACCGCCGCGACGATGATCGCCCCCTTGATGACAAGCTGGAGCGAAGAACTCACGCCCAGCAGAACAAGACCGTTATTGAGTGTGCCGATAATGAGGCTGCCCAGCAGCGTGCCGAGGACGAACCCCCTGCCACCGAACAGGCTGCAACCGCCCAACGTCACGGAGGCGATTACATCGAGCTCAAGCCCCTGAACGACATCGGGCCGGGCTGCGTGAGAGCGCGCGGACAGAACGAGCGCAGCGAGACCGGCAAGCATGCCGGTGAGCACGAACGCGAGCGTCGTCACGCGCTTGATGTTGATGCCCGAGTAAAGCGCTGCGGTTGGATTGCCGCCGGCTGCATAGATCTGCCGGCCAAAGACGCTGTAGTGAAGCAGCAAGATGCCGGCGATCACGGCCAGCACGGTCCAGATGATCGGGACCGGCACGCCGAAGATGTCGCCTTCGCCGAAGATCGAAACAAAGGAGTCGTTGGTGATGATGACCGGCCGGGTTGTGGTGACCAGCAGGGCCAGCCCGCGCGCCGCGCTCAGGGTCCCCAGCGTGACCAGGAACGAGGGAATATTCAGCCGGGTGACAACGAACCCGTTGATCGCGCCCACGATCGCGCCGGTCCCAATGCCCGCTATAGCCCCGATGATCCAGTTGTCGCCAACGTGCGCCATGGCGAGTGCGGCGGACATGCCGGACAACGCCAGTGCAGACCCCACTGACAAGTCGATCTGCCGGGCAATAATCACGAACGTCATGCCGATCGCGATGATGGAAACAAGCGCTGTCTGGCGGCCGATGTTCAGGAAGTTGTCGATGGAGAGGAACCACGGCGACGCAAAACTGAACACCACCAGCAGGATGGCGAATGCGAAATACAGCGCGTAGGGCCGGTCGCCCTGCAGCAGGAGTCTTACCAACTGCCACTTGCGGCCTCGCCGCTGTTGAGCTGCCTGCCCGTCAGTCGCGGGCGTTGAGACAGAGTCGTTCATGTTGCGTGCGCCCCGAAGGAAGTCCCCTTGGGGGACTCGGTGGTGGAACGGGAAAGCTGAATCAGGTGATGCAGCGCTTCGGCGTTGCCGAGATGAGCGCGATCCAGGGTATTGACGATGCGGCCATCGACGACAATCGAGATCCGGTCGCACAGGCGCAGAAGCTCATCGAGATCCGACGACACGACAAGCACACCTGTACCGGCCCGGGCAGCGTCCTGAACCACGCCGTATATTTCCTCGCGCGCGCCAACGTCGACGCCGACCGTGGGTTCATCGAGTAAAAGAAGCTTGGGCCGCGGGTGATCCCACTTGGCAAAAACTACTTTCTGCTGATTGCCGCCTGACAGGAACTTGACGTAGGTGGACGATCCCGGTGCTTTGACCGCGAGCTTTTTCATCGAGTTTTGCGCCTGCTGCACGGCAGCTTGGCTGCGCAGCCAACCCCAACGGGAAAATTGAGGCAGCCGCGGCAAGGTCAGATTTCGTTCGATAGAGTGATCGAGGACCAGGCCTTGCACATGGCGATCCTCCGGCACGAGCGCGACACCGAGTTTGATGGCTTGGGCCGGTGTTATCCGTGACAGCGCCTGGTCATCGATCACGATGCTGCCGGTATCAACTACCCTGAGTCCGAAGATGGTTTCCAGGATCTCGGTACGGCCGCTGCCAATCAATCCCGCGAGTCCATGGATCTCACCCTTGCAGACGGTGAGGTCCACATCGCGCAACCGGTCGTTGCCCACTTTGGACAACGCAAGAATGGGCTGGGCGGCTACGGCGACGTTCTCCTTGCCCACGGCAGGCACATTGCTCGCGGACCCCACAGCGGTCCTTTCCCGCGCATGCAAGGCCGCATGGCCGGGGCCAATAATGGCCGCCACCAGTTGTTTCATGTCGGTTTGCGCCGTTGGGAACATCCCGACGTTCAACCCGTCACGGAACACCGTGACACGCTGGGAAATACGAAATACTTCGTTCAACCGGTGCGTCACATAGATGACCCCCACACCGCGACTGGTCACCGTGCGAATGGCGTCGAAGAGAATCTGTTCCTCGCCACCGGTCAGCGCCGAGGTGGGCTCGTCGAGGATCAGTATGCGCACGTCTCCCATCAACGCCTTGCAGATCTCCGTCATCTGGCGATAGGCGAAGGGGAGGGAACCCACAGGCGTTCGCGCATCGAGCGGGATGCCGTGGGCCCGGAGAAAGTCGTTGACCATGGCCGTGAGCTGGCGTTTCTTGACGAAGCCCAGGCGCGTGCGCGGCTCTCGTCCCAGCATCAGGTTTGCCCCGACCGACAAGGACTCGACCAGGCTCAGGTCCTGATAGACGACGGCAACACCGGCGGCGCGCGATTGCGCCGGGGAGTCGAACGCGACTCTCTCGCCCGCGATCTCGATGGACCCTTCATCGTAAGCATGAACACCGCTCAGGATCTTGATCAGCGTTGACTTCCCGGCACCGTTTTCGCCCAGCAACGCATGGACTTCTCCGGGAAGCACTTCGAGGTTGACCCCGCGAAGCGCTTGCACGCCGCCAAACCGCTTGGTGACGCCCGCAACACGGATCAACGGAACCTGAGGCGATGATGCGGCCGCAACCGGCTCACTCATCTCGCTTGTCTCCTTCGTCTGCATGACGAAATTCTTTTATGGTTTCTTTTATGGTTTTGCGAATTTTTGCTATTGATCGCAAAACCATGTTGTGATCTTCTCATCAGCCAAATGGCGAGTCAATAACATTTGCGGCCGCCAGGATGTTATGAATGGCATTGAAATGTGATGATCGTATCTTTCGATGTAACTATTATTTCGTTTCTGGTAAACCCGGCTTGAATTCGCCTCGCTGCTGGTAGCGGGCGGTTCGCCATGTTGTCTCTTTGACTCGCCGTTCAATTGCCGCTCAACTTGCGATAGTCTTCGAGACATGAAGATCACTCCAGATCACACCTGTCGGGTTTTCGGCTCGCCCTGGGCAGATGTCTATTGCACGGATATCAACAGCGCTCGCCACTACGGCAAACACTGGCACGCAACCTACGGTCTCGGGCTACTGGAGAGCGGTGCGCAAAGCTCCGCTAGCGGTCAAGGACAGGTCGAGGCCCACGCAGGCGACCTGATCACGACCAACCCCGGTGAAGTGCATGACGGCCGCCCGATTGGCGGCGCATCGCGTCGCTGGCGCATGGTGTATCTGGAGCCCGCGGTCATCGCTTCCATGTTGGGCGATCCTCAGTCTCGCGCTGGCGCGGACGTGGCGCTCACGCGTCCTGTCATAGAGGACGCGCGACTCCGTGCGGCGCTGCGAGAACTGTTTCGGCGCGTGGAGAATGGCGGCGCCGGGCAGCCGCCGACCGACACCCATGTTCTCGCGTGTGAAGAATCCCTGGTCCAGACCTGCGCGCTCTTGTTGAACTTCCATTCGACAACTCCGCCTGCCCGGGAAATCGAGGTTGACCTGAGACGGGTTCGCGAGCGGCTGGGCGATGACCTGCTTAATCCGCCAACGCTCGCTGAACTAGCCGCCACGTCCGGCCTGAGTAAATACCAGGTGCTGCGCCGCTTCGAAAAAACGTATGGCATACCGCCCCATGCGTGGCTGCTGCAACAGCGCACCGAGCGGGCGCGTGGTTTGATTCGCAACGGACTTAGCCTGGCGCAAGCGGCTGCCGCTTGTGGCTTCGCGGATCAAAGCCACATGAACCGGCTTTTTATCCGTCATTTTGGATTCACGCCTGGTGCGTGGCAGAAAGTTACCTTGCGCGCACTGCAATAACGTTCAAGACGAGGGCCAGAGTATTCGTGACACTGGGCCACCTACTTGAAGGAGGTCTGGATTCATGGAAGCGTATGTACACGGTTATCAGTGGAACGAGAACGAACGCCTGCAAAACCAGGCGCGAACGCTCACTGACCTGCTGCACTCCGATACGGTTTATCCTGCGGGGCAGACCGTGCTGGAGGCCGGATGCGGCGTTGGTGCGCAGACGGTTACGCTAGCCGCGCGCAGCCCGGCCGCTCGATTTACTTCTATCGACATCAGTTCTCAGTCTATCGACGCAGCGCAACAAAAAATCCGCGCGGCCGGATTGACGAACGTCACGTTCCAGCAAGCCGATATCTTTTCGCTGCCGTTCGAACCTGAGTCTTTCGACCACGTTTTTGTCTGCTTCGTGCTGGAGCATCTCGGACAGCCGATGGAAGCGCTCATGCGGCTTAAGCGTTTGCTCAAGCCGGGCGGCACTATCACGGTCATTGAAGGGGATCACGGTTCGACCTATTTCTATCCGGACAGCCCTGCGGCCCGGGCCGCCATCCAGTGCCAAATCTCGTTGCAACAGCAAGCGGGCGGCAACGCGCTTATCGGCAGGCAGTTATATCCGCTGATGAACGCCGCAGGTTTCAACCAGGTTCACGTGTCGCCGCGCGTGGTGTACGCGGACTCGAGCCGGCCCGATCTGGTGGACGGATTCACACGGAAGACCTTCACCGCAATGATCGAGGGCGTGCGTACATCGGCAATATCGGCCGGCCTGATCAAGCCTGAAGATTTCGATGACGGTGTCCGGGATCTGCATCGGACCACTCAAGACGATGGCGTGTTTTGCTACACGTTCTTTAAGGGCGTGGGGCATAACTGAGATCGGTTGAGCGCTATCCAAGGCTGCTGCCTCGCCTGGTGCACATGATTGCAGCACGGCCCGTTCGGCCGTCGCGAGTCACGCATTCGCGTGACTCGCGACGGCGGTCGGTCCTTAGCTACTTGACCGTGAAACTGTAATGCCCCTGGGTGCGATGCCCGTCGTCGGCGACGGCAACCCAGGCGACCGAATAGACACCGGGCGTCAACGCATTCAGCGCAACCGACATATGTTTCTTGTCCGCCGGATCGACGACTGACTTTGCGCTGGTGACAGGCTTGCCCTGCGCATCGGTCACGGCGATCGAACTGAAGGCGGGTTCGAGTCCGTCGTCGAACTCGACCGCCACTTCCTTTTGCGAAGTCGACACGGTGGCTCCAGCGCCCGGCTCCTGATGCTGTGGATAGGCGTGCGCTTGAGCGAGTTGTGCACTCGCGAGAGCGGCTGCAGCAACTAACGTACGCACGGTGGCGGAGTTCAAAAGAGCGATTTTCATGGATTGAAGAGTGGCTTGCCGACAGAGTTAGGGAAGATATCGTCGAAATACAGATGTGCCTGCAGCAGGATCCCGACGTGGTTGCCCGTCGCGCGATTGACCGGGATCTGCGCTTCGATACCTAGCTGACCATAGCGGTTGAGCCAGATGAAACCGGGATTGATGGTTCCTGTCGTATGGCCGGAACACGGACCCGCCGTGCAGGTGTTCATCGGGAATTCGACCACCGGAATCAGGTTGGCGAGCGGCTGCGGCAAGCCGAGGTCTTTCACCTGCTGCTGCAGATACGGAATGCTGTACTGCAGCGTCGTGCCCCAGTCGAGCGAGTTCGGTGATGATCGCGATGTCGTCAGGTTAGGTCCGATTTCACCCGTGATTGCGAATGGTTTCAGGATGCCGAGACTCGAGGGAAGGTCGCCGAAGCCCTTGCCGAAATAGACTGTTGGCGTGATGGTGGAAGACGAATCGCCAATCGCGCGAGCGCCTGTGCCGCCCAGTTCGGTGTTCACGCCGACCGATGCCATGAACTCATGGCGAGCGTTGGAATAGGCCAGATATTTGAGGCCAAGCGTTATGTTGTCGAAGCCCTTTGCGGAACCGCCGTTGGGCGCGTTCTGCGTGACGTAGGCGCTGGCAATGCTGAACGCCAGATTCGACGTAATCAGCTTGTCCCATTCGAACGAGGCGGTGTTGACGTTCATGTTGTCACCGTCGTCCGTCGGGCTCTTGATGTGGCCGTACTGGAAGTCGAACTCATCGCCAACGCCAGGGTCGTCCACGGCCATCGTGGCGGGGAAGACCCGATCGCCGACCACCGCATGTGCCCAGGTGCCGGGTGAACCTGCAAGGCAGGCGGCACCGGCCGCCCACATAAGCGCGGCGCGTGCAGGCGCCGCGTGCCGCTTGAGAAGCGTACGCATTGTGATTCCTTTGTCATGATCGTTGTGAGCGCGCTATCGAACGCTGTCGTGTCTGGCACGCGACGGCATCGCGCAGCTGTGAGCCGCGCGAATGATAGGCACGAAATGAGTCAGTGATCAGGAAACGACAGGAGGCGCGCGAGGTTGGGCGGCAATGAAAAGCGGCACCGCGCGAACGGCCGCGCGTACCACGGGAAGCGGAGCACTGGTCACCGACACGGCGGCGGCAAAGGCCACCGTGGAACCGGTCAGGATGGGGAAGTGCGCGAGCAGGCCGCAGTAAGCGCAAGCCTGCCAATGCAGTGCGCCGGGGTGTGAGGAGGGGTCTGCATTCCCCGGTTCACTAAAGGCCGGGTCCGCTGAACAATACGTGCTCAGTGCTTGCCCTAGCCGGTCGTGCGCGGCTAGCGCATGCGATATTGTCGGCGCGATCGAAGTCATCAGGATTGCTAGCAATCCCAGGATACTTCCGATCTTCTTTAGGCGGCGGCGAAACATGCTGTGATCAGCACCGGACAGTCGATGATATGGCGCCGATTATGCCACGCGTTAATCAATTCAAAACGCAATAATTATCACGCGGCCTAAAGGTGCCTGAAGAGACGTTTGAGGTCGTACTGCAGGTACATGTTCAGGAGTATTGCCTCACGCGGGGCGTTAGGCGCTCAGGCGCTTGGCAGGCCAGGAATGTCCACGCCGAATGTTTGCAGCAAGAGGATTACGTTGAGGGACAACACCGCGAAGGCCGCCACAATGGCCACGAATTTGACTAGTGTCCGGTTCTTGTACGAGCCCATGACATCGGTCCGGCACGTGAACCAAACGAGTGCCGCCATGGGAAAAGGCAGCGCGAGACTGAGCACGACCTGACTCATGACCAGCGCCTGCGTAGCATTCACGCCCAGCCAGACCACGACGAAACTCGGCACCATCGTAATCGCGCGACGCAGCCATAGCGGGATGCGAAAGCCGACAAACCCCTGCATGATCATTTGACCGGCCATGGTTCCCACGACTGAACTGGAAATGCCCGACGCGATCAGCGACAGCAGGAAAATGCCCGCAGCGGCAATACCCAGTAGCGGTGCGAGCGTGTGATAGGCGGTCTCGATCTCGGCCACTTCCGGATGACCCGAGTGAAACGCGCCGGACGCCATGATGACCATGGCCATGTTGATCATGCCCGCAATCGTCAGCGCAATGATCACTTCCAGGTTTGAGAACGTGAGCAGCCTTTTGCGTTCGCCTTCAGTCTTGGGGGGATGGCGGCCCTGGGTGAGTCCCGAATGAAGGAAGAGCGCGTGCGGCATGACCGTCGCGCCGACAATACCCACCGCTATGGTCACCGCTTGCGCATCGGGTAAGTCCGGCTTGAACAGATGCAGTCCGACCTGGCCCCAGGCTACCGGCGCAATGAAGAGCTCCGCGAGGTAAGACAAGCCGATGATGCCGACCAGCGCGCCAATGATCAACTCCAGCGGCCGGTATCCCGCTTTCTCGAAGAACAACAAGCCATACGTCACGATTGCCGTGACGATCATGCCGATCAGCAGCGGCATGTGAAAAAGCAAACTCAGGCCGATTGCGCCGCCCAGGAACTCGGCCAGGTCGGTGGCCATGGCCGCGACTTCGCTGACGGCCCACATCACATAAACGAGCGGTTTGGGTAAATGATCCCTGCATAACTCCGCGAGATTGCGTCCGGTGACAATTCCCAGTTTTGCGGAAAGTGACTGGAATAACATGGCAATGACGTTTGCCAGCAGCACAACCCACAATAATCCGTACCCGTATCGCGCGCCGGCCTGGATATTGGTCGCGAAATTACCCGGGTCCATATAAGCCACGGAGACCACCACCGCCGGTCCGGCAAAGGGCAGGAGCACCGACCAGCCCGTGCGGCGGCCTTCCAGCACATCGCGCATGGCGAGTGTCGTACTGTCGCTCATCGATCGGCTAGTTTCAGCGCGGACACGGTCATCCATTGCTTGACTCAATACGTTAAAGATAATGGGTTGCTCTGCGCGAACCGGATTAAGGTCGTCATTGCGGCATCACATGCAGTGCATTTAATTGCTTAGCCCGACAGCAAATTAGCGCGTTAAGCAATCAGAGCACAGTTTTAGCCTTTTTGGGCATTCTCGTTGTTATTCCTTTCAATGTGCTTAGCACTGCAATCAGAAACCTTTCGATAACGGCGGTTGTTACCTTGCTTTTCCATCATTTCGCTTTAGCAGAGCCGCCGGCCACTTCCAAAGTCATCGTGCTCGACTCCGGTGAGGCGCAGTTCAGCTTGATCGACGAAGCGAACCGAAAGGTCGTTGGGACCGAGCCGACAGGCAAGGAACCCCATCACTTGATGGTGACGCCGGATGGCAATTCGCTCATGGTCGCCGACTCGGTATCGAATGATCTGATCTTTGGGCCCCGATGACATGGAATTGTCCGCCGATCGCAAGACGCTTTGGGTGACCTTCCGTTTTGCGCGCGACGTTGGCGTGATCGATCTCAACAGCCGCAAGCTGATCGACACCATCGCACCCGGACGTTCGCCGCATGAGCTTTATTTTGCGGATCGTGCCCCCGTGTACGCACCGAATCCGGATTGACCATGCGCGGTGTTTTAATCCGGCCTGGTTGAACCACCGAAACGGCGCAAAGCCCGGTTATCCTGAATGGGCCAGAAGGCTGGCAACGGGCTTGCCAGCCTTCACAATAATAATTTATTCGCCACTTGCTGCAGCATCGACAAGCCTCGACAAATGCGTCCTGGCGTCGTGAATATTGACGGTTTGCATATTTGCTTCCAATGGGCTAACGCCCTGTTCATCCACGCACCATCGGCGCGTACGCCAGCGCGCCCGTCTTATTCCTGTGTTGAGTCTTCATCGGTAGTGCCGTGCCCGCCAAGGCGCTACATCGGACCGGGCACCCGGCTCGGCTTCACGCGCAGATAAATCCGCAAGCCCTTCAAACGCCCCCACGCCCCGCCTGACTCCCCAGCGTCTTTACACTTTCTTTATATCCCCGGCAGTTCTCTTTTCCGGTCGTTTACGCGCGATCAACTAACCTTCAGCACGTCCAAATCCGCTACGGGAGATCAAAACAATGGACCTGCTATATATCGCCGGCATCATCGCCTTCTGGGCAGTGTGCGCGGCCCTGACCATCGGTTGCGACAAATTGCGTCGCGCCCCGGGAGGTCGTCCATGACCACCTGGATGCTGTTGCTGGCAGGTGCTTCGACTCTGCTCTTGTTCGTGTACCTCGTGTACGCACTATTGCGTGCGGAGGATCTGGAATGAACGCCAATACCGTATTTCAAACGGGCCTTTATATCGTCGTGCTGATCGCGCTTGCGATTCCGCTCGGTCGATACATGACCTCCGTCCTCGATGGCTCGTCTGTCGTTGTTCGACGCATCGGCCGTCCAGTCGAAGCGCTGCTTTACAAGCTTGCCGGCGTAGACGAAAAGTCGGAAATGTCGTGGAAGCACTACGCATTCGCCGTGCTTGCGTTCAACGCACTCGGCGTGCTCGTCGTGTACGGATTCATGCGCTTGCAACAGTGGTTGCCGTCCAACCCGCAGGCCTTCGGTGCCATGACCCCGGACGCCGCGTTCAACACGGCGGTCAGCTTCGTGACCAACACGAACTGGCAAGACTACACGCCTGAGTCGACCGCGAGCTATCTCTCGCAGATGGTCGGCCTGACCGTGCAGAACTTCTTCTCGGCCGCGACCGGCATTGCCGTTGTCGTCGCGCTGATTCGCGGCTTCGCACGTCATACGGCAACGACAATCGGCAACTTCTGGGTCGACCTGACGCGTATCACGCTGTACATCCTCGCGCCGCTGGCGACGGTGATCGCGCTGGTGTTCGTGAGCCAGGGCGCGATCCAGAACTTCGAGTCGTACCAGGACGTCGCCACGCTTCAAGTGACGACTTACCAGACGCCGAAGACAGATGCGCAGGGCAATCCGGTCAAGGATGCCAAGGGCAATCCGGTGATGGTGGACAACAAGGCCGACAAGCAGACGATCGCCATGGGCCCGGTTGCCTCGCAAGAAGCGATCAAGATGCTCGGCACGAATGGCGGCGGGTTCTTTAACGCCAACTCCGCGCATCCGTACGAAAACCCGACGCCGTTCTCCAACTTCGTCCAGATGATCGCCATGCTCGTCATTCCGGCGGCGCTGTGCGTGGTGTTCGGACGCATGGTGGGCGACAGGCGGCAGGGCTACGCCATCCTCGCTGCGATGACCATCGCGTTCACCATCGCATGCTGGGGTGAAATCTCATTCGAGCAGGCCGGCAATCCGCTGTTCACGTCACTGCATGTGGATCAAAGCGCATCAGCGATGCAGTCAGGCGGCAACACCGAAGGCAAGGAAACACGCTTTGGTATTGCGCAGTCGGGCATCTTCACGGTCGCCACCACGGCGGCTTCCTGCGGTGCTGTGAACAACGCGCATGACTCGCTGACGCCGATGGGCGGCTTCGTACCCCTGTTGTTGATCCAGCTTGGTGAAGTGATCTTCGGCGGCGTGGGGTCGGGCTTATACGGAATGCTGGTCTTCGCCATGCTCGCGGTATTCGTCGCCGGCCTGATGATTGGCCGAACGCCTGAATACATCGGCAAGAAGATTGAGTCGTACGAGATGAAGATGGTGGCGATCGTCGTGTTGCTGACGCCGTTCCTGGTGCTGCTTGGTGCGTCGATTGGCGTGCTGACGGCAGCGGGGCAAGCGGGTATATCGAACCCCGGGCCGCACGGATTCTCCGAGATTCTCTACGCCTATAGCTCCGCCGCCAACAATAATGGCAGCGCCTTCGCGGGCCTCACGGTAAGCACGCCGTTCTACAACATCTCGACCGGCATTGCCATGTGGTTCGGCCGCTTCGGTTCGATCATCCCGGTGCTGGCCATTGCCGGTGCGCTTGCCGCTAAAAAGCGTATTGCCACTACGGCCGGCAGCTTGCCGACCCACGGTCCGCTGTTCGTCGTGTTGCTGCTCGGCACAGTCGTGCTGGTTGGTGCACTGACGTATGTACCCGCGCTTGCGCTGGGTCCCGTGGTCGAGCATCTGATGATGCTCTCGGGCAAATAAGCGGTCACTGATACAGAGGAAAGTATGAACACAATTGTCAAACCGCCAGTGAAAACGCCGAACAAGGCACCGGAGAAGGCGCCGGAGTCGAGTGGCAATTCACGCTCGGCAGCCCGTTCGATGTTCGACCCCGCCATCGTCATGCCGGCGATTGTGGACTCGTTCAGGAAACTGGGCCCGCGTACGCAGTTGCGTAACCCGGTGATGTTCTGCGTCTACATCGGCAGTATCCTGACCTCGGTGTTATGGGTCGCGGCCCTCTCGGGCCAGGCTGAAGCGCCGGCAGGATTTATTCTCGCAGTCTCGCTGTGGCTGTGGTTCACGGTGCTGTTCGCCAACTTCGCCGAAGCATTGGCCGAGGGTCGCTCGAAAGCGCAGGCGGCGTCGCTGCGCAGCGCCAAGCGCGACGTGATGGCGAAGAAGCTCGAGTCGGCGAATCCGAAGTCGTCGTTGCGCATTACAACGGCAACGGAGCTGCGCAAGGGCGATATCGTGCTGGTCGAAACGGGTGACGTCATCCCGGCGGACGGCGAGGTAATCGACGGCGTGGCCTCAGTCGACGAGTCCGCGATCACGGGCGAATCCGCTCCGGTGATCCGCGAATCGGGTGGCGACTTTACCGCGGTCACAGGGGGTACCCGTGTACTGTCGGACTGGATCGTGGTGCGCGTGACGGTCAATCCCGGCGAGGCGTTCCTCGACCGCATGATTGCGATGGTGGAAGGCGCCAAGCGTCAAAAAACGCCTAACGAAATCGCGTTGACCATCTTGCTCGTCGCACTGAGCCTGGTGCTGCTGTTCGCGACTGCCACGCTGCTGCCGTTCTCTATGTTCTCGGTCGGCGCAGTGAAGGCCGGTCACGTGGTGACGATCACCGCGCTGGCCGCCTTGCTGGTCTGCCTGATTCCGACCACCATCGGCGGACTGTTGTCTGCCATCGGTGTGGCCGGTATGAGCCGGATGATGCAGGCGAACGTGATCGCGACTTCCGGCCGTGCAGTGGAAGCAGCGGGTGACGTCGACGTGCTGTTGCTCGACAAGACCGGCACGATCACGCTGGGCAACCGTCAGGCATCCAGCTTCGTACCCGCTCCAGGTCTCTCGGAGCAGGATCTGGCCGACGCTGCCCAGCTGTCGTCGTTGGCTGACGAAACGCCTGAAGGGCGCAGTATCGTCGTGCTCGCCAAGCAGCGCTTCAACATTCGCCAACGCGAGATGGCAACCCTCCATGCGACCTTCCTGGGCTTCACGGCACAGACGCGCATGAGCGGCGTCGACCTGCCCGATCGTGAGATCCGCAAGGGCGCAGCCGACGCGGTCAAGACGTATGTCGAGCGTCATGGCGGCCGTTATCCGCAGGAAGTATCGAATGCGGTCGATGAAATCGCGCGTCGCGGCAGCACGCCGCTGGTCGTCGCCGACCGGCGCGAAGAAGAAGGTGCGCGTGTCCTCGGTGTGATCGAGCTGAAGGACATCGTCAAGGGCGGCATCAAGGAGCGCTTTGCCGAGCTCCGCAAGATGGGTATCAAGACCGTGATGGTGACGGGTGATAACCGTCTGACTGCTGCGGCGATTGCGGCCGAAGCGGGTGTTGACGACTTCCTCGCGGAAGCTACGCCCGAAGCGAAGCTGGCGACCATCCGTGGTTACCAGGCAGAAGGGCGGCTGGTTGCGATGACGGGCGACGGCACCAACGACGCACCGGCGCTGGCGCAGGCCGACGTGGCCGTGGCAATGAACACCGGCACGCAGGCGGCGAAGGAAGCCGGCAACATGGTCGATCTCGATTCGAATCCGACCAAGCTGATCGAGATTGTCGAGATCGGCAAGCAGATGCTGATGACGCGCGGCTCGCTGACGACGTTTTCTATCGCCAATGACGTGGCCAAGTACTTCGCCATTATCCCGGCCGCGTTTGCATCGACGTACCCGCAATTGCGTGTGCTCGACATCATGCATTTGACGTCGCCTTCGTCCGCCATCTTGTCCGCCGTGATCTTCAACGCGCTGATCATCGTGTTCCTGATCCCGCTGGCACTGAAGGGCGTGAAGTACCGGCCGCTCGGTGCCGCGGCATTGCTGCGCCGCAATTTGCTGGTGTATGGCCTCGGCGGGATCTTGCTGCCGTTCCCGTTCATCAAGATCATCGACATGATTCTGACGGCGTGTGGCTGGGCCTGACCGACCAAGCAGCGTGAGCCGGGTTTGCCTGAGGCATACCCGGCGGCTGCCACCTTCGGTCTTATAACAATCTAACTGGATTGAATCATCATGAAAAATATCCTTCGTCCTGTGCTCGTGTTGTTCGCGGCATTGACCGTGGTGACCGGGCTGGTGTATCCGATCGTGGTTACTGCAGTCTCGCATGCCGCCTTTCCGACCGAGGCAAATGGTAGCCTGATCGAGAAGAACGGCAAGCTGGTCGGCTCGGAACTGCTGGGTCAGCAATTCGATGCACCTGGCTATTTCTGGGGCCGCCTCTCGGCAACCTCGCCGAACCCCTATAACCCGCAGGGTTCGAGTGCTTCGAACCTTGGCCCGACGAACCCGGCGCTCGCCGATGAAGTGAAAGGACGCATCAGCGCGTTGCACGATGCGGACCCAACGAATACGGCGCCGGTACCGGTTGACCTCGTCACGTCCTCAGGCAGTGGCCTCGATCCCGAGATCAGCCCGGCCGCTGCCGCCTATCAGATCGACCGCGTCGCCAAGGCCCGCAAGCTGTCGCACAACGACGTCGATGCACTGGTTCAACGCGCAACGAGCGGCCGTCAGTTCGGCATTCTTGGCGAGGCCCGCGTGAACGTGCTGAAGCTGAACCTGGCGCTTGACGAACTGAAGCCCGCAAGCTGATGGACCGCCCCGATCCCGACGAGCTGCTCGACAAGATCCAGCGTGACGAAGAGAAAAAGCAGCGCGGCAGGCTGAAGATTTTCTTCGGTGCTTCGGCTGGTGTGGGGAAGACCTATGCCATGTTGCAAGCTGGGCACCGTCGCCGTGAGGAAGGGGTCGACACGGTCGTCGGGATTGTCGAGACACACGGCCGCAAGGAGACGCTTGCGCTCGTGGAGGGGCTGGATGCCGTACCGCTGACGCTGTACGAATATCGCGACCGGAAGCTGCCCGAATTCGATCTCGACGCCGCGCTTGCACGCAAGCCGCAACTGATTCTTGTCGACGAACTCGCGCATTCGAACGTGCAGGGTGCCCGTCACCTTAAGCGGTGGCAGGACGTGTATGAGTTGCTCGACGCCGGTATCGACGTGTACACCACCGTCAACGTCCAGCACCTTGAGAGCCTGAACGATATCGTTGGGCAGATCACGGGTATCCGGGTATGGGAAACCGTGCCGGATCGCGTGTTCGATCTCGCCGATGAAGTCACGCTCGTGGACCTGCCAGCCGAGGAATTGCTCGACCGGTTGAGGGACGGAAAAGTCTATATGCCGCAGCAAGCGGCAAACGCGGTCAAGAATTTCTTCCGCAAGGGCAACCTGATTGCATTGCGCGAACTGGCGCTGCGTCGAACGGCCGACCGCGTGGACGCGCAGATGCGCGAGTATCGCGCCGATCAGTCCATTAGCCGGATCTGGCAGGCCCGTGAGCGACTCATCGCGTGCATCGGGCCGGGGCCAGAAAGCGCCACGCTGGTTCGCTCGGCCGCGCGTCTCGCTGCGAGCCTCAAGGCGGACTGGCTCGCGGTTTATGTTGAAACACCCAAGCTGCAGCGCCTGCCTGACGTATGGCGCAAACGCACGCTGGATGCGCTCAAGCTGGCGTCCGAGCTGGGCGCCGAGACGGTAACCCTTGACGGCGCCGACGCGGCCGCCACGCTGGTTGCCTACGCGCGCATGCGCAATGTGTCCAAGATCGTGGCGGGAGCGTCGGACGCGCCCGGCTGGCGCCGCCTGCTTGATCGACCCGTTGCCGAGGCGTTGGTGCACCACGCACACGATATTGACGTGACGCTGGTGAGCGTGAAAGCAGCAAAGGAAGGCCGCGAGCGCGATGCCAGCACCCCGGTATTCGCCGCTGTGCGCAACGAAGCCCGTTCCTCGCCCAACGCCTATTTTTTTGCGGCTGCTATTGGCGTCGCGATCACGGCGTTGGCGAGCCTGCTGTCGCGCCATATCGACCTCACGAACCTCGTGATGTTGTACCTGCTGGGCGTGGTCTTTGCAGCGGTCCGACTTGGACGGGGTCCCGGCGTTCTTCTGTCATTCCTGAGCGTGGCGGCGTTTGATTTCTTCTTTGTTCCGCCACAACTTTCCTTTTCTGTTTCAGATACGCAGTACCTGCTCACCTTCTTCGTGATGTTGCTGACTTCGCTCACGATCAGCCACCTGACTTCGAACCTTCGGCGCCAGGCTCGCGTAGCCTCGTTACGCGAGCGGCGCACGGGCGCCATGTACGCGATGACGCGCGAACTGGGCGGCGCGTTGATGACCGAACAGATCATCGAAATCGGGACGCGCCACGTAGGCGAAATCTTCCAGGCGAAGGTCGCCATTCTTCTGCCCGACAGCGCTGAAAAAATCCGTCAGAAGGTCGACGATCCCAATCCCCAATTCACGCTCGATGCCGCCGATCTCGACCTCGATATCGGGCAATGGGTATACGACCAACAAAAACCTGCGGGACGCGGCACGGACACGCTGCCGGCCAGCAATGCGCTTTACCTGCCGCTCAAGGCGCCGATGCGTACACGCGGTGTAATGGCGCTTATCACCGGTCATGCAGCCGAGCTTGCGGTCCCTGAACAGCAACGCATGATCGACACCTTCGCCTCCCAGATCGCGCTCGCGCTCGAACGTGTCCACTACGTCGAGATCGCGCAGGATGCGTTGGTCAACATGGAGTCGGAGCGCATGCGCAACTCGCTGCTGTCGGCCATCTCGCATGACCTGCGCACGCCGCTGACCTCGATCGTCGGATTCGCTTCGGTGCTGGAAGAGCAGCAGCGCGTTTCCAACGTTTCGGCCGACAGCGCACGTGAACTGGTTCACGCAATCCACGAAGAAGCACTGCGCATGAGCGGGCTGGTGACCAATCTGCTCGACATGGCGCGGCTCCAGGCGGGCAGCATCCGGCTGAACCGGCAGTGGTTGATGTTGGAAGAGGTGGTCGGCGCGGCGCTTGCCGTATGCCGCCGCACCCTCGCCGGGCACGCGGTGCAGGTTCGCGTTCCAGCTGACCTTCCGCTGATACAACTGGACGCGGTCCTGATGGAACGGCTGCTCGCCAACCTGTTTGAGAATGCGGCCAAATACACGCCGCGTGATTCATCGCTGTCTATCCACGCAGCGGCCGAACAGCACTCGGGCGAGCGCTACGTGAGGGTTTGCGTCGACGATAACGGCCCGGGCCTGCCGCCCGGCATACAACAAACGCTCTTCGATAAATTTACCCGCGGGGAGAAGGAGTCCGCGAAGCCTGGGATCGGTCTGGGCCTGGCAATCTGCCGGGCGATCGTGGAGGCGCATGGTGGAAAGATCGGCGCTGAGAACAGGGTGGATGGTGAAGGGAAGATGCTGGGCGCAAGGTTCTGGTTCACGTTGCCGGCCGATCAGGCGCCGCCCTTCGAGGCGCTTCCTGAGGAAGAGGGCGACGGGCCGGACGCTGCCGTGCATACGGATACTCCATGAGCGAGCCTACGTTGACCATTGTCGTCATAGAAGACGACAAGCAGATTCGCCGTTTCGTAAGAAGCACGCTTGAAGCGCAGGGTATGACCGTGTTCGAAGCTGAAACGGGACAGCAGGGTTTGCGCGAAGCCGCTTTTCGGCTGCCGGATCTCATTGTCATTGACCTTGGCTTGCCGGATACCGACGGTATCGATGTGATTCGTGAACTACGTACCTGGACCGAACAGCCATTGATCGTGCTTTCGGCACGCACTCACGAAGATGCCAAGGTTGCAGCGCTGGATGCGGGAGCGGACGACTATCTGACGAAGCCATTCGGCGTGTCGGAGTTACTCGCGCGAATCCGTGCGCAGCTAAGACGGCGTAACCGCGGCGGGCAGCAGGAGACACCGCAGGTTCGGTTTGGGCCGGTATCGGTGGATCTATCTGAAAGGCGTGTCACGCGTGACGGTGAACTGATTCATCTCACGCCAATCGAATACAGGCTGTTGACTACGCTGGTACGCCACGCCGGGCGAGTCATCACGCATCAGCAACTGCTGCGCGAAGTCTGGGGACCCGCTTATGTGGAGAACCAGCATTATCTGCGTGTCTATATGGGACACCTTCGCCACAAGCTGGAGCTCGATCCGGCGCAGCCGGTTCATATAGTCACGGAGACCGGGGTCGGCTATCGGCTTGTGGGTGCGCAGTAGCCCTTGGCTTAAGCGTTGTTTGACGGCGTTCCCATGCGCGTCTGATGGCGCGCTAGCGCCGTTCACTATTCGCGGCCCAATCGCGGCTTATGGAAAAAGCGCAAACGGCAGCGTGGCAGCAATATAAACCGCCAGACCGGTCGCAGGCAGCCCCAAGGTTATTGCGATCGCAGCAACCACCGTACCGCCCAGCGATACAGCAAGCAGCGTGCGCCGACGCGTTTGCCGTCCAGCGATGTTCGATCGTGTGCCTTCATCGTCCGGCTCGGTTTGTCTGGCCGCGCGTTTCCAGAACGTTAGGGCGTGCATGTTATTGACTCTCTTGATGGAGACCGAAAGTGTCGCTCTGCTTGCGCAATGACGGCGTTTAAATCGCGCAGGAGAGCGTATAGCTTTTATCAATTCGGCGCTGATCGCTCACGTCTTGACGCGTTCTTGATACGGCATGGTCCGCTTTTATCCCGATCGATACGCCGGGCGGCGTAGCCTTCCCGGACGCAAACGAGAAGGGACCGTGATGCATGAGAACCAGTCAAAAGAGTCAAGGCGACGGTTGCGCACGAAACTTGCCCTCTGCGTGTTTTCGTTCATGGTCGCAAGCGCGGCATATGCGACCGATGCAAGCGATGCAACCAATGAGCGGTCGGTGCCGGACGGAGAAATTTCGGTACGCGTCGAATCTCCGCCCAGCGAATCGCCACAGGTTGCAAATGTAGCTGCAGTGTTATGGCGGCAGTTTCGAGTGGCCCGGCAGGAGGCCACGCTGATTGCGCGTGCGGTCATCAGCGCGGCAAACGAATATGCAATGTCACCCGAGCTATTGCTGGCGGTCATTGCAACCGAGTCAGGGTTCGACCGGCAAGCGGTCAGCGTTGCCGGCGCGCAGGGGCTGATGCAGATACTCCCAGCTGCTCATCCGCAGGTATTTGCATCGGGCAACGATCTGACCGAGCCCGCGGAAAACGTGCGGATCGGTTCTTCGATCTTGCGTGAGTATCTCGATGCGTCGGGCGGTGACCTGGGTGTCGCGCTCAAACGATACAGCGGCGGCGGCAAGGGATATGCCCAACGCGTGGCTTTTCGCATGAGGCAGTTCTCGGCCAGCCTGCACACGCCGCCGGACGATGCAGCCAAGGTTGCGCTTGTAAGGTCGCCTTGACACAATTTTTACGCGCCAGGTTCAAAAATCTGCTTACGTTTAACACTGGACCTGCTGTAATCAAGTTGTAGTGATAGCTGAAACAAGGATGCTTATGTTACGGGTACTGATACCGGTGATAAACAAGGAAGGCGCACTTCAGGCCGCCCGGCACGCCGCATTTCTTTTCGCCGAGCACTGCGTGTCCGAGGTCGAGTTGATGGAGGTGCTTGAGCCTCCGGATCAGGGGCGCGCCAGTGCGTTTCATTCCCGTGGCACATTGCGCTTGCAGGAAAAGCGCGCGATGCTGAGCGCGCTCAACCAGACACGCGCCATTCTGGACGACGCGGGGGTTCCGTATCACTGGTCTCGTGTGTTTGGGCCAGTGGCTGGAGCCATTGCAGCGCGCGTGGCTGAAAAACACTCGGACATTGTCCTGGTCGATGCCAGCCACCTGGGCTTTCTTACCCGATGGTGGGTGCTGAACAAGCTGTGGCGGAGCATGCAAACACCGGTGACGATGGTTCACTAGGCAAGCATGCAATAAGCAGGCAATAAGCCCGTTGATCAACGAACCAACATTTATCAGCGTTCAGACAAGAGTACACAATCGTGTTAAAGCTTCATACGGCCATGCGGATCAGGGGCATGGCGAAGGTGGTGTGCGTCGCTATCGTGGCGAACCAGGTTCTGACCATGGCATTCGCGTATGCGGTGCAACAGCTTGATCCGGGTGCGCCGAGTCTTATCACGACCATTTTCAGTTTCCTGACGTGCGGTCTCGTGAGCATATGGCTTCAGTCAGACGCACGGCGCGCGTATTTGCTGGCGCGCGAGAAGGGCTGTATCACCCCTGTTGACAAGACCAACCCGGCGCTCAAGATCGCGCCCGATTGCCCGAAGTTGTGGCTGGTGGTTTTGCACATCGAAATGAATCCGGCTGCGGTGGGACTTTAAGCGGCTGGGCTGACAGCACCGGCCCTGGGGCGCGAACTCTTCGGCGCCCTCTGGCTCGCACATGACGACCCCCGCCTGGACGCTGAGCGCCGCGTACGAGTCGAGCGGAGTGCACGAAAATTGTTCGAGTTCAACGCAGTGAAACGCTGAAAACGGGACGGTCGACGCCACTTCGGCGGCCCAAAAAAGCCGGATTCATTATCCTGGCCTCGCTCAGTCGCGCGTTAGAAGAGCGCCGAAGTGAACGTGTAAGTGAGCGCCTAAGTGAGCGCCTAAGTGAACGCGGACAGGCACACACCGGTCATACCTGCTCCAGCCTATCAGAGCAGACGCCTTACTCCCTCTCTGGCGTCCCGCCGGAGCTCATCCAGATCCAGCCCGGGGATCTCTCCGTCGTCGACCACCACGCGGCCATTCGCGATGCTGTATCGAACCTTGCTCGGCTCGCCGGCCGCCACCGGCGCGATCGCCATATCGTGAAAGCCGTTGAAACGCAGCGCGTCGACGTCGTAGAGCACCAGGTCTGCCGCCTTGCCCACTTCCAGCGTACCGACCGCATCCAGACCAAGCACGCCTGCGCCGCCGGCCGTCCCCCAGTGAATGGTTTCTTCCACGGTAGTGGCGGATACCTGTTGCGCCGCACGGTGCAATAACCACGCGAAATGCGCTTCGTCGGTCATGCTGCCGGACTCGTTCGAGGCCACGCCGTCCACGCCCAGTGACATGGGCACGCCTGCTGCCGCCATCTGCGGCGCCGGCGCAATACCGCTGCCAAGCCGCGCATTGCTGACCGGGCAATGCGAGCAGCCAGACCCCGTCTCCGCGAGCATCGCGATCTCGGCGGGTTCCAGATGAACCAGATGGGCGAACCATACATCTGGTCCGAGCCATTCATGCTCAGCGACAAACTCGACGGGCAACATGCCGAATTTCTCCTGGCAGAAGTCGACATAGCGACGCGTCTCGGACAGGTGCGTATGCAGACGCAAGCCCATGCCGCGCGCTGCGCGTGCGATTTCCGGCAACAGCGCGGGCGGCAACGAAAAGGTTGGCGTGGTGGGCGCGACCACGACCCGGCGCATGGAGTCGGGGCGGGCATCGTGATAGCGGGACTTCAGGCGCTCGATGTCGCCGAGCATCTGGTCAAGTGACTCCGGATGTAACACGCTGTTCGCAAACCCCGGATGGTCCCCCGCAGCCTGAAGTGCGCCGCCTCGGCACAACACGAAGCGCATGCCGAACGCAGCGGCTTCCTCGAACAGAAGGTCGCCGGTTTCTGTCGTGCCTTTTGCGTGGTAAAGATAATGATGATCGGCGCAGGTGGTCACACCCGAGAGCAGGAGTTCCGCCAGCCCCAGCCGGGCGGCGATGCGAGCGAGGTCCGGTGTAAAGCGCGCGAGCCGAGGGTACGGCACCGCAGCCAGCCATTCCTGAAGATCGGCGTTTATACCGGCGGGGACCGCCTTCAGCAAGTTCTGGAACAGGTGATGATGCGTGTTGACCCACCCCGGATAGACGACGCAGGAACTGGCGTCGATGACTCTTTCATTTTCTCTCGCCACGAGTTGCGGACCGATTTCCTCGATCCGTCCCGCGCGAACGCGCACGTCGACTTGACCGAGCCGGGCGCGTTCGCCGCGCAGGCCGCTCATGACAGCAATCGGATTCTTGATCAACAGGGCTTCGCTCTGGGTGCTCACGTTTGTTTCTCCTTGCAACGCATTTCCTGCAGCGGCGCAGAGACGGCCGCCGTACGATTCGATTTGACTTATTCCCGGACCAGTTGATGTGTCTCGGCCACGACCTCGTCGTGCGCGCCGTTAAGCACTGCATTGAGCGCCACGGAGACGAGACAGGCGAGCACGACGCCGCTATGCAGGAACGGCTGGGTCCATTCGGGCATCTGCTTGATACCTCGGGTGCCATTACGGGAATCAGCGCTGTCGCGATCGTGAAGCCCACGATCAGCACGTTGTATCGATTGCTTTCGAAGTCGACCTTCGAGAGCGTCTGCACGCCCGCTGCCACGACCACGCCGAACATGGCGATCCCCGCTCCGCCGAGCGCGGCGGCAGGCGTTGCTGCGACGACCGCGCCAATCTTCGGCACCAGGGCCACGATGCACATCAGCGCTCCGCTGGTGGCAACCACCCAGCGGCTTCGCACGCCCGTGAGGATCACGAGCCCGACGTTCTCCATGAACGCGATAAACGGAAACGCCGCGAACATGCCTGCAATGGCGCTGGCAAGCCCGTTAGCGCGCAGGCCGCGCACGACGTCTTCCTCGGTGACCTGCTTGTCGACAATCCCGCCGATCGCGATGAAAAGTCCCATTGACTCGACCATCTGCACCACCATGACAACGATCATGGTCAGCACCGGCACGACGGCGAATACCGGTGTGCCGAAGTGGAACGGATAAGGGACGGTGAACCACGGCGCGCTCCTGACACCGCTGTAGTTCCCCATCCCGAGCAGACACGCGACAATCCCGCCGGCAATGAGCCCGATCAACACTGACAGGTTGCGCAGGAACGGCGAGCCGAAGCGATTGACCGCGAGTATCACGAGGGCGACGAACAGCGCGACCAGCAGGAATGGCGATGCGCCGAATTGGGGGTTCTGCCGACCGCCCGCTGCCCACTCATAGGCCACCGGAAACAACTGCAAGCCGATCACTGTCACGATGCAACCGGTCACGACTGGAGGAAAGAAGCGTCGCAGCCGGCCGATCAGGGGGGCGGCGAACAGCGTGAACAAACCCGCCCCGATCACGGCGCCGCACACGCCCGCGAAGCCGACATTCGGATTCGAGCCAATGGCGATCACCGGTCCGACACTGCTGAACGCAACGCCTTGCAGGATCGGCAAGCGCACGCCGAATTTCCAGAAGCCAATGGTCTGCAGCAGGGTCGAGATACCCGAGCAAAAAAGCGCGGTGCTGATCAGGATGGTCGTGTCGGCGGACGACATCTTGAGCGCCGACGCAACGATGAGCGGCACGGCAATCGCGCCGATATAAGCAACCAGCATGTGCTGCAGTCCGAGCGTAATCACCTGGCGCTTCGGCAGGCGCTGATCGACAGGGTGTGGGGCGGTGTTCATCGAATGTCTCCTGGATTTCGTTATTGACCAGCCCGCGGTCCGCGGCACAAGTGCGCGTTTGCACGCGTCGTTTTGGCAGCAGTCGCGCCACGAGTCATCCGCGGGCCGGCTGTTCAACCCGTCAGGCCGTTATAGGTGCGCCGAGACAGGCATGGAAGCGGTCGGTCAGCTCGGCGCGATCGAGATCGCGGCCGATAAAAACAATGCGGCTGGTCCGAGGCTCGCTACCCCAGGCCTGCGCCGCGCGCAGCTCGATCACGTTGTGCACGCCTTGCAGCACGTAGCGGCAGGGTTGCCCTTGCACGGCAAGAATGCCCTTCATGCGAAACAGCTTGCTCGCATCCGATACGCGTAGTTGGGCGAGCCAGTCCTGCAATGCGTCGAGGTCGACCTCGGCGGATACCTCGATACCTACCGACGAGACACTGGCGTCGTGTTCGTGTTCGTGCTCATCTGCGCGCTCGTGGTGATCGTGATCCTCATGCTCATGCTCATGCTCATGCCCGGAAAGTCCGCCCGTTTCGACCAGCTGCTGTGAGAACTCGGAGGCACCGACGCCAAGGATCTTTCCCAGGTCGATCAGTGCGTAGCTCGACGGGACAATGTCGGCGGTGGCGTTCAATGCGCGAATCCGTGTGGTCAGGGTGGCCACTTCCTGCTCGCTCACAAGGTCTACCTTGTTGATCACAATGCGGTCCGCGCATACGATCTGGTCTACTGCCTGATTGTCAGAACCGTCGAGGAGGATGTCGTCCAGATGTGCCGCTATATGCTTCGCGTCAACCATCGTCACGACTGCGTCGAGTGTGACCTGTTTCGCGATTGGATCGTCGAGGAAGAAGGTTTGCGCGACCGGATACGGATCGGCAAGACCGCTCGTCTCCACAATGATGTGATCGAGCCGCTCGGGCCTGTCGATCAGGGTGCGGACGATGCGCACCAGATCCTCGCGCACCGCGCCGACACAGCAGACACAGCCGTTCGTCATCTCGTAGATTTCCTCGGTCGATTCAAGCACGAGACCGCCGTCAATACCTATTTCGCCGAACTCGTTTTCGATCACGGCAATCTTGCGGCCGTGGTTTTCGCGCAGGATGTAGTTCAGCAGCGTTGTTTTGCCCGCGCCAAGGAAGCCGGCCAAAATGGTGACTGGAATTTTCGCGGCTTCATGATGGGTCATGTGGATGGTGTTCATCGATCGTCTCCTGGTGGTCATACTGACTGCTGATGCGTGGCCAAGCTTCATGCGAACTTCACGCAGTAAGCGGTTCTTCGACGGCTTCCCGCCACCGCGTAACGGTGCCTGTCTCGAGTCCGAACAAGTCGAGCACACGGCCGAGCGTGTGATCTATCACTTGTTCGAGCGATTGCGGCCGGGTATAGAACGCGGGAACGGGCGGCGCCACGATGGCGCCCATCTCGGTCACGGCGGTCATGTTGCGCAGATGCGCCAGCGTAAGCGGTGTCTCGCGCGCGAGCAGGACAAGCGGCCGGCGTTCTTTCAGCGTTACGTCGGCTGCTCTTGAAATCAGGCCGAGCGACATGCCGTTAGCAATTTCGGCGAGTGTCTTCATCGAGCAGGGCGCGACAATCATTCCCATCGTACGGAACGAGCCGCTTGCGATACCGGCTGCGAGGTCGTCGCACCGATGTGTCGTGGCAGCGAGCGCGCTGACATCGGCGAGTTTGTAATGGGTCTCGTGCGTCATCGTAAGAAGGGCCGCCCGCGAGATGATCAGGTGCGTTTCCACATCCAGTCCTCGAAGCAGTTCAAGCAAGCGCACGCCGTAGATGAATCCCGATGCACCGCTGATGCCGACCACCATGCGGCGGTTTTTATCGATCGTCATGCCGGCACTCCGCGCTCGAGACCAGCAAGCAATGAACGCGCATGCTCGATCGCACGTTCGCCGATGCGTGCGCGAATGCCGTCGAACGTGGACCCGCGAGTCGCATCAATACCCATGCGCGAAGTCGTGCCCGAAGCCGACGACGAAGGATCGAGCGGACTGCCCGGCAAGCCGTCGATTACGAACAGGTCGCGATGCGGCTGGAAATGCGTGGCGAGCGCCCATAACACTTGCGAGTCGTCGCTGATGTCGATGTCGCTGTCCACCGCGATGACGTTCTTCAGATAAGGGTCCCAGCCGAGCAATGCGAGCATGATCTGGCGCGCTTCACCGTCGCGTGACTGGTTCAGTGCGACATAGCAATGGAAGTGCGTGCCGGAGTTCGGGTAATGAAGTGCTGTCACGGAGGGAAAACGCGCCTTCAACTTCTCGCTCATTTCCGCCTCGCGCGGCAAACGCGCGAGCGTCAGGTGCTCGGCATACGGACCGCCGACCACGTCGACGAGCCATGCATCGCGACGGCGCATCATGGTGTCGACGCGAAGCAGATTGTTGGTCGAGCGGTCCGACGAATAACCGGAGAACTCCCCGAACGGACCTTCTTCGGCGTGCTCGGCCGGATCGATCGTGCCTTCGAGCACGAACTCCGCAGCAGCCGGTACACCGATGCCGTAACGCGGCGTGCGCACGAGTTCAAGCGGCGCGTTGAACAGGCCACCGGCTATCGAACGCTCATCCGTCCCGAACGGTACCCGCGCGGAAGCGGCCAGCATGAACAGTGGATGAGCACCAATCACCATCGCGACGCGGAGCACGTCGCCGCGTTGCTGCGCGCTTTGCAGCATCCGCCAGAGGTGGCCGCGTGAGTGCAGGCTGGTGGCGAGTGCATTGCGCGCTTGGCGCATGGAACGGTGGTAGCTGAGGTTGGCGATGCCCGTCACCGGATCTTCGGCGACGATCACCGCGTTGGTAATGTAGGGGCCGCGGTCGGTATCGAAATGCTGGATCATTGGCAGGTGATCGAGGTTGACTGCATCGCCTTCGTTGACCTGATCGAGAACTGGACCGTTCGCTACGAAACGCGGCGCAAGCGGTGCATTCGCACGGCGTTGATAGGCTTCAAACAAGTGCGGCGGTTCGACACCGAACAGCCGCGCAATGCGACTGCGGGATGCAAAGACGTTGGTGACGAGCGGTGTGTCCAGACCATCGACCTGCTCGCAGACCAGCATCTCATGCCGGCCTCGCGCCGCCAGTTCCGCGACCAGCGCAGTCACATCCTGATCGGCGGACAACGGCTGCCTGATCGTCAGCACGTCATCGGGAAAGAGGTCGCGATAGGTAGACACGAACGCGTGAAAGTCCTGCGTCCCCGCGAGTTCGTGCAAGCGTGCATCGGCCATGATGGGCTCCGGCGTGTGGATAAACGAGGTGAGACGACCGCGGGCGCAGACTCGGATACGGCTACGGCGCCCGTGGTCTTTCATCAACTACACATAGCTCGCCTTGAGGCGCTTCTCAGCCTCGGCCAGATCTTTCGGCGGTTTGCTCGGCTCGATGCCGACCAGCCTCGCGATGTTGTTACCCATGTAGTCTTCGAGTCCGTCTTCGTCCAGATCCATGCCTTGCGGCGCCGGCGAACACAGCATCTCCAGTTCACGCAACCACATGCCCGGCTCGTTCGGTGGCGAGTCCGCGCCGAACACGATCTTGTTGCGCGGCAACTCTTTCGCGAACTCGACAATGCGCGACTGATAACACCAGCCCGACTCGCAATACACGTTCGGCGTGTCCATCGCCATCCAGAAGGATTCGAATGAATAGTTGCCGCCGGTCTGAATCCCGAAGTGGCCAATGATGAAATTCACCATCGGAAATTCGCGGATGATCGGATAGAACTGCGTCGGGATGGTGTAGGGTCCGTCGCCGGTATGAATCAACACGACCACGCCCAGTTCCGCGCATTTCTTCATGGCGGGACGCAACCAGTCGAGCGCCCGGTCGGGCCGGTAGCCATGCATGTTGGCGTGCAGCTTCAGCATCTTGAAGCCGTACTCCTTCACATGGAACTCGAGTTCGGCCGCGCCGTTTTCCGGGCCCCAGCGCGGGTTGTAGGTGAAGTTGCCGATAAACCTGTCGGGGTATTTCTGCGTCAGTTCGGCGATATACGCCATGTAGTCGCGAATGCCTTCGCGGCCACGCCGGTTACCGTCGCGATAACCCGTGTTGCCGGGCGGCGGCTGGATGAACCCCATGTCGATACGGCGGGGCTTGCCGTTGATCATGTACGGGCCGTCCATCATCTTGAGCAGGCGCTCGCCGGTGAACGGTTCGCCGGTATGGCGCCAGGCTTCGTCGACGAGATTGGTCGGGTGCAGATGGGTATCGATGATCACGCGCGGACTCCGGCGAACTGGTTCAGATAATCGTGTGCTTGCTCCACACTGCGCGGCGGCGGACTCGGTTCGAGGCCGATCATTCGCGCGAGGTTGTTGCCGAGATAATCCTCGAGCGTGTCCTCATCGAGATTCAGACCTTGCGGCGGCTCGTGGCACAGGACTTCGAGCAGGCGCAGCCACATGCCCGGTTCGTTCGGCGGCGTGTCGGAGCCGTACAGGATCTTGTGCGTGGGCAGCACCTTCGCAAATTCGACAATGCGCGATTGCAGGCACCAGCTCGATTCGCAATAGACGTTGGGGGTATCCATGGCCATCTGGAACGGCTCGAAGCAATACACGCCACCGGTCTGCACGCCGAAGTGCGCCATGATGAAATTCACCGACGGAAATTCCCGGATCAGCGGATACCACTCGGTCGGAATGCTGTATGGACCATCGCCGGTATGAAGCTTGACGAGCAAGCCCAGCTCGGCGCATTTGCGCAAGGCCGGGCGCAACCAGTCAAGCGCGCGGTCCGGCCGGTAGGCGTGCATGTTCGCCTGCAACTGGACCATCTTGAAGCCGTGCTCCTTCGCATAGAACTCGATAGCCTTGGCCCCGTTCTCCGGACCGCAACGCGGGTTGTAGACGAAGCAGCCGAGCAGCCGGTCGGGGTAGCGTTGAACCAGCTCGACGGTGTAGGCCATGTAGTCGTCGATCGACTCGCGGCCTGAGCGCTCGCCGTCGGTCCACGTATAGATGGTGTTGCCCTGGGGCGGCTGGATAAAAGCCTTGTCGATGCGGCGCGGTTTGCCGTTGATGATGTACGGCCCGTCGAGCGTCTTGAGGAGGCGTTCGCCCGTGAACGGTTCGCCGTCGTGGCGCCAGGCGAGGTCGACCAGGTTGGTCGGGTAACAGCTTGTGTCGATGATCATGTACTCGATCTCCCATAACAGAGGAACTGGCATTAACCAGTTGCCGGATCGCTGGCAGGCGCATCTGCGGATGTGCATTGCGGCCCTTGTCAAAGCACTATTTTTTTAGTGCTTTCCCCTCGCCGGCATCGAGTGTCACACTGATGTGCACTGCTGCTTGATTCGCAGTCTCTTCAAACAAAAGCGCTCTGTACAATATTTTTTAACGTGACTCTTGATACGTAGGCGATATGGACATCCGGCTGTTGCGTTACTTCGCGGTGCTTGCCGACGAGTTGCATTTCGGCCGCGCAGCCGCGCGCCTGCACATTTCCCAGCCCCCTTTGAGCCAGCAGATCAGGCTGCTTGAAGAGGAGCTGGGCACGGCTCTTTTCACGCGCTCGCAACATCGTGTCGAGCTCACGGAGGCAGGGAAAACACTGAAGGAACAGGTGCCCCTGGTGTTCGCGCAGTTCGAACGGGCGATCGATCTGGCCCGTTGCGCGGGGCGAGGGGAAGTAGGCAACCTCGAGATAGGCATCATCAGTTCGGCCATGGTCGACGCCATTCCGCTTGCGCTGCGCGCGTTCGACGAGCGTTATCCGGCCGTACGGTGGACGCTGCACGAAATGACGCCTGCCGCGCAGATACAAGCGCTGAAGGAGCACCGCCTGGACGTGTGTTTCTTTCGTCTGACGCATGACGACCCCGAGATCCACAGCGAGGTGGTCGTGAGGGAATGTGCAATGGCCGTGCTGCCGCCGGGGCACCGGTTTGCACAGAGACAGGAGATCGCGTTGAAGGAGTTGCACGCGGAGCGCTTCGTGTCGTTTGGCCTGACGCAGTCGAAGCTTGCGAGGTTCTTACGGGACTGTTGTATTGAAGCCGGGTTTACGCCGAAGATCGAGCAGGAGGTGGTCGAGGTGCAGACGTTGCTGTGCCTGGTGCGGCAAGGGCTTGGCGTGGCCCTCGTGCCTTCCTCGTCGCAGCAGTTGACGACCGGCGGTGTGGTCTTCAAGCCGTTGAGCGGACAACCGCCGGAGGTGTCGCTCTATGCGCGCTTCCGGACCGGCGATACGTCGCCGGTGCTACGGCTGTTTCTCGATACCGTACGCCAGTGTGCCGAAGGCTCTTCTACTGAAGTCCCTCTCACCCAAGGCTCTGCGCAACCAGCGCCGTGAGCGTCTCCACCACGTCCGCCACCCTTTCGCGTTTGCCTTGCGGCCACACCGCGTAAAGGTTGTAGTGGGTGGCAATGGCCACCTCGGTCAATGCCACCAGTTGCCCCGCACGAAGCGCATCCGCCGCGAGCAAACCCCGTGCGAGCCCGGCGCCTACCCCGGCCGTCATGGCTTCAATCAGGCTCGCGGCGTTGTCGAACACGGCTAGCACGTTCGAAGGTTCGAGCGCCGCCAGGCCGGCCGCTTCGAGCCACGGAATCCACGATCGCTTCGTATAACCGAGCAGCGGCAACTCGAGCACCGCTTCGGGGGCGAGCGGCAAGCTCAGGCCGAATCTTTTCACCAGCGCCGGTGAGGCCATGACCGTCAGCCGGTCGGTGCACATCAGCTTGTTTTCATAGCCCTCCCATTCGCCGTAGCCGTATCGCAACGCTATATCGATGCGTTCGAACGCGGTGCGCTCGTGGCGAGGCGTGGACAACACAGTCAGGGCACGTCCGTCCAACGCGTCGATCAACCCCGCCAGGCGGGAGCTAAGCCAGTGTTGCGACAACTCCGGATCGACATCGAGCGTCAGGGAGTGGGCGACCAGGCGCTCCTGCACCGAAGACAACGCGCGGTCGATCTGCTCGAAGCCGTCGCCAAGCAGGTTGGCTAACAGCACGCCGGCGTCGTTAAGCATGACGCGCCCATTCTTGCGTTCGAACAACGGCTGCCCGACGAATTCCTCCAGCGTCCTGATTTGTTGACTGATTGCGCTATGCGTGAGGTCGAGCTGCCTTGCCGCGCTCGAGAAACTGCCGCCGCGCGCCGCGTTGAGGAAGGCCTGCATCGACTGGATGGAAGGATAGCGTTTGAACATACCTGTTAGCCGGACTGACGGCCGTTAGAAGAAATTGTCGCTGGCGCGGGATTTAACGGCTTTCAATAATCGGCGCGACGGCTGGACAACAAGCGACAAGCGAAGGGAGACACCCATGATCGAGATCATCGTCAACGACGAGCGGCATACGCTCGACAATGTACCGGAAGACATGCCGCTGTTGTGGGTGTTGCGCGACCACCTGAAACTCACGGGCACGAAGTTCGGTTGCGGCGGCGGCTTTTGCGGTGCCTGCACGGTGCACCTCGACGGTAATGCGATGCGCTCGTGCGTGCTGCCGGTGGCGGCGGTAGCGGGGCATCGCATTACGACCATCGAAGGTCTGTCGAAGACCGGCGAGCATCCGTTGCAGCGTGCATGGGTGGAAGAGGACGTGCCGCAATGCGGTTATTGCCAGCCCGGGCAGTTGATGTCGGCGGCGGCGTTCCTCGACGGCAAGCCCGAAGTCAACGACGAAACGATTTCCGCAGCCATGTCGGGCAACGTGTGCCGCTGCGGCACTTATGCGCGCATTCGAAGGGCGATCAAACGCGCCGCTCCCGAACTCCTGTCGTCAAAGAAGGAGGCATGATGCGCGACGCAAGCAAATCGGCGGTGGCAGTGGTCGAGTCTCGTCAGGTCTCCCGCCGGCGTTTCCTGAAGCAGGGTTCGGCGTTGCTCGCCGCGGGTGTAGCAGTCGGCTTTCGTCTGCCAGACGCGCGGGCGAACGAAGCATCGGGCGGCGCTGCGTCAACGAACGCGACCAACGAATTCGAGCCCAACGCATGGGTCCGCGTATTGCCCGACGATACGATCAAGCTCGTGGTCCACAAGCATGACTCGGGCACCGGAACGCGGACCGCGCTGGCAGCGATCGTGGCGGAAGAACTCGATGTCGACCCGTTCGCGGTCGACGTGATCACGCCCGAGAATCCGTTCTACGCGGTCTACATTCATCCATTGTGGAAGGTCTTCTCAACGGGGGGCAGTACCAGCGTCTCGCTTGAATACGATCGCCTTCGAATGGCAGGCGCAACCGCAAGAGCGATGCTCGTCGCCGCAGCCGCGAACCAGTGGAACGTGCCGGCTGCATCATGCTCGACTGCGAGCGGCTATGTCGAGCACGCGCCGAGCGGCCGCAGAGCGAACTATGGATCGCTGGCTGAAGCCGCCGCGCGCGTGCCTGTGCCGAGCGCCATTGCGCTCAAGGACCCCGCGCAGTTCAGGTACATCGGCAAGCTGCGGAAGAAGCGCGGGGCGGCGCAGAAGGCCGCAGGGACGTTCCAATACAGCATCGACGTCGATCTGCCCGGCATGCTGGTCGCCGTGATCACGCGCGCGCCGGTGATCGACGCGCGCGTGCGCAGCGTCGATTCGTCCAACGCACTCAAGCTGCCGGGCGTGCGCAGCGTGATCGAGATTCCGGGGCGGCCGGATGTGCTGGGCGGCAATCAGGCAGGCGTTGCGATTCTCGCGGATGACTACTGGTCGGCGCATCAAGGACAGGCGGCGTTGCAGATCGAGTGGGACGACAGCCTCTTCGAAAGCTTCAACAGCGACGCGCTCGCGGCTCATCAGGCTGCGTGGCTCGACAGCCCGGCGGCGCATGTCGTGCCGACCATTCAATCCGGCGACGCAAAGGCCGCGTGGACGCATCCGGCTCGCGTGATAGATGCATCGTATTCGATGCCGTACAAAGCCCAGAGCCCGATGGAACCCGTCAACGTCACCGCATGGGCAAGCAAGGATGCAATTGCCTACTGGGGTGGTATCCAGGTCCCTTCAACGGCGCAGGAAGCCGCCGAAGTGATCGGTGGCTTCAAGGGGAATCAGGTCACGGTGCACGAGCTCGTATCGGGCGGCAGCTTCGGTGCGCGCGAATCGAAATACTGGCTGCTCGAAGTCACTTACCTCGCGGTAAAGACCGGCAAACCGGTCAAGCTGATGAACAGCCGCGAGACCGAGATGGGTGCGCTGTTTCATCACGCGGCTACGTACCATCGCGCGAAGGCGGCGCTCGACGAGGACGGCCGCCTCGCCGCGTTGCAACTGCGCGCCGTCTCGCCGGCTTCGCCGGAGCAATGGGAGCCGGGTTATTTCGATCGCGCGGATCGCATGGACTACAGCACCACCGAGGGCATCAATGCGCGCGAGTTCACTTACTGCGCACCGCATCTGGACATTGGCTGGGTGCGTCATGAAACGGGCGTCCCGACGGGTTGGTATCGGGCGGTCAGCTACATCCCCAATGTGTTCGCGGTCGAGTCGATCATCGATGAAGCTGCTCACCTCGGCAAGCAAGACCCGTTGCTGTTCCGCCTGGCTAGCATGCACGACCAGCCTCGCCACGCGGCGGTCGTGAGGCGAGCAGCGGAGCGCGCGGGATGGCATGACCCGTTGCCCGCAGGCGTGGCGCTCGGCATTGCGACCAATCAGGCCTATGGCAGTTATATCGCGGTCGTGGCGCGGGTTGCGAAGAAGGATGGAGCGATCGTCATAGAGAAGCTCACCTGCGTGGCGGATTGCGGTCTGGCGGTTTCTCCCGGTGGCGTGGAGGAACAACTCTATGGTGGCCTGATGTGGGGCCTCGGACACGCGAGCTTCGACCAGATCGAGATCCGTAACGGACGTGTCGTGCAGCACAACTTCGATACGTATCGGGTGGCGCGGATGAGCGACATGCCGGCCGTCGATATCGACATCGTGCAGGGGGACCTCGCTCACCCGGGTGGCGTAGGTGAGCTGTCCAGTCCGGCGGTGACGCCGGCGATTGCCAATGCCATTTATCGTCTGACCGGGGAACGCAAGCGTTCGACTCCGTTTGACCTGCGCGCCATTTGACCGGCGCGATTTGCAGCACCGGAGTCATGACAAAACCGCACGAGGAGCGCCACGGGTGGCGGGCGACGCGACTGCCGCGACAAGCTCGCGGCAGTCGCGTTTTCCCCTAGTATTTGAAGGTTGACTAAGAGTCGCAAGGGCACCAAACTTCATCTTACGGTGTGATCACAGGTCACATATCTCGTAAGGAGCTGTTTAATTGACAACACGTGAAACAAGCGCGGACGCGTTGCCGCTTGAGCTGGTGGCGCGCGAGACCATGGCGGGCCGCGTCTACGCGCAGTTGCGCGAGGCGATCATGACGGGGCGCTTTGCCCCCGGTCAGGCGCTGAGCTTGCGCGGGGTCGCCGAGGCGGTCGGCTCATCGACCATGCCGGTGCGCGCCGCGCTCACGCGACTGCAAGCCGAAGGCGCGTTGATCGACGGGCCGGGCCGCGCGCTGATGGTGCCGCCCATGACGCTGGACCTGCTCGAAGAGCTGCGCGACGTGCGGATCGCCCTTGAAGGCTGCGTGGCGAAGCGGGCGGCATCTCGGATGACCAAGGACCATTTGAACGTGTTGCAAGCGGTGTTCGACACAATGGATGCCCACGTGGAAGCCGGCGATGTCCCCGCGTACCTGCGCAGCAATTTCGAATTCCATATAGCAATCTACACGCATGGCGCAAGCGACCTGACGCTCGCCACTATCCAGAATCTCTGGATGCGTATCGGCCCATTCCTGAACCTCGTGGCACCGGACATCCCGCATATGAGGTTGTCGATGGCGGCGCACCGCAAGATTGTCGATGCCCTCTGGAAGGGCGACGGAGAAGGCGCGCGGGCGGGCATCGAGGAGGACATCGGCGGCGCCGCTGCGGACTTGCAGGAACGCTTGCAGAGCAGGGAAGCGGCCAGGGCCTGAAGTTGGCGTGGGCCTGTGATCGGCCCTCAAAAAAACAATGGAGACACGCATGACGGTTCTACAGATGTTGAAACCGCACGCAGGGTTGCGCGTGCTGGTCACGGGCGGCGCGTCGGGTATCGGTCTCGTGATCGCGCGTGCTTTTGTCGACGCCGGATCGCGCGTGCATGTCTGCGACTCGAGCCAGCAAGCTATCGACGCGCTAAACGAAGCCGAGCAAAGCGCCGAGATGAACGCGATCACTACGACGCTTGCGGACGTGTCGGAGCGCGCGGCCGTCGACCGTGTATTCGACGGCGTGGACGCGCAGCTCGGCGGCCTCGACGTGCTGATCAATAACGCGGGGATCGCCGGCCCCACGGGCGGTATCGACGAGATGAACACGGATGACTGGGAACAGACCATCGACGTGAATCTCAATGCTCAGTTCTACTTCGCACGTCGCGCCGTGCCGCTGCTGCGCCAGGCGCGCGATGGCGGGTCGATCATTGCGTTGTCATCGGTGGCAGGGCGGCTCGGATACGCGTACCGCACGCCCTATTCAGCGACCAAGTGGGCGGTCGTGGGCCTCATCAAGAGCCTGGCCATCGAGTTGGGACCGGACAACATCCGCGTGAATGCCATCCAGCCGGGCATCGTGAAGGGGCCGCGCATTGAACGGGTGATCGCAGCACGCGCGCAACAGTTGGGTCTTTCCTACGAGCAGATGGAAAAAGAGTATCTCGCGAAGATTTCCTTGCGCCGCATGACCACGCCCGAAGAAGTCGCGGCGACCGCGCTGTTCCTGTGCTCGCCGGGGGGCAGCGGCATCTCGGGACAGGCGATCTCGGTGTGCGGCAACGTTGAAGTGCTCTGAACGCTTTTCTTATCCGACGAGGGCTTACAGCATGGCAACCAAGCGTAAAGTCATTATTACCTGTGCTCCCACGGGCGCGATTCATACTCCGTCGATGTCACCGTATCTGCCGGTCACACCGCAAGAGATCGGCGACGCAGCACTCGCTGCGGCCAAAGAGGGCGCGGCTATCCTGCACTTGCATGCACGGGACCCCATTGATGGCCGCCCCACGCAAGACCCTGCCGTGTTCCAGCAGTTCCTGCCGCGTATCAAGGCCGAGACCGATGCGGTGATCAATATCACCAGCGGCGGCAGTCCGCACATGACGGTGGAGGAGCGGCTAAAACCGGCTCACCATTTCAAGCCGGAGGTGGCGTCGCTGAACATGGGTTCGATGAATTTCGGCCTTTATCCCATGCTCGAGCGCTTCAAGGAGTTCAAGCACGACTGGGAGCGCCAGCATCTGGCGAATAGCCGCGACCTGATCTTCAAGAACACGTTCAAGGACATTGAGTACATCCTCACATCGTGCGGCGCGAACGGTACGCGTTTCGAGTATGAATGCTACGACATCTCGCATTTGTACAACCTGGCGCATTTTGTTGACCGCGGACTCGCGAAACCGCCGTTCTTCGTGCAGAGCGTGTTCGGCCTGCTTGGCGGTATCGGGCCGCATCCGGAAGACCTCATGCACATGCGCCGAACCGCCGACCGCCTGTTCGGAAGCGACTATGTGTGGTCGATCCTCGGCGCAGGACGTAACCAGATTCCGCTTGCGACGCTGGGTGTGGCGCAGGGATCGAACGTGCGGGTCGGGCTTGAAGACTCGCTCTGGATCGAGGCTGGCAAGCTGGCTGAATCGAGCGCTGCGCAGGTCGTGAAGATTCGCCAGGTGATCGAAGGCCTGTCGCTGGAGATTGCGACCCCGGACGAAGCGCGCGCCATGCTCGGGCTCAAGGGTGCGGCCAACACGAATTTCTAGGCTTGCCCTGGCGGGCGCAACTCCTTCAACCTTTGACGGTGGAGATCATCGTGGCTGTGTCGAAACTCAAGGTCGTGGCCATGCCTACTGGCTGGCTGACCGTCGACCGTTCATCTCAGATCTATGGCCGCTACTACGGCCAGCAGATCAAGGTCCCGGTGTGGTCGACGGCGATTGTTGGCGGTGACAAGAAGATTGTGGTGGATACCGGGATTCACGATCCGGGCTGGGTGTCGAGCTTCGTCTGTCCTTGCGAGCAGGCGCCGGAAGAGCGGCTTGAACGTGCGTTGAAGGAGTATGTGGGCTGGAATGCGGACGACGTGGATATTGTCATCAACACCCACTTGCACTACGACCATTCCGGCGGCAATACGCTCTTCAAGAACGCGCGTTTCGTGGTCCAGGCAAGCGAGTGGGAATACGCGGGCAGGCCCCTGCCGACGCAGTCGGCGTTTTATCAGGAGTTTCTGATCGGCCGCGAACCGCTTGCCTATTTTCGCTGGCAGTTTGTGCACGGTGTAGCCGATATCGCACCCGGCGTGCGGGTTGTGCCAACGCCGGGACATACGCCGGGGCATCAATCGGTTGCCGTCGATACAGCCGATGGCGTGGTCTTGATCGCCGGCGACTGCGCAAGCTGCATGGAGAATATCGTGGATCTGGTACCGGTCGGCATTGTTCATGAGACGGCCGCTGAACTGGCCTCGCTCAGGCGTATCCGGCAGATCGCAGACTTCGTTATTCCCGGTCATGACCCGAATGTCGTGGCCGGCTCAGCGGGCATTCAACTGCCCGCCAGCGCACGACTGAAGCACGTTGAAAGTTAGTACTGCTGGTATTAAGCAAGCGTTGAAACGTAGCGAACCACATAACCATACGCAGGATCGGAGGAAGACATGAACGCACTGACGAACACCATCCGTCGGGGGGCAAGGCTCGCGCTGGGCGCCGCGCTTCTCATGACGCTAGCCGTCTCGGGACAGGCCTCGGCCGCGGGGAAATACAAGGTTTTTCTGTCGATGAGTTATGTCGGCAATGACTGGCAAACCGAAGCTGCCAACATGGTCAAGGCCATGGCCGCTACGCCGGGGCTGAAGGACAAGGTCGACCTGGAAGTGCAAGTCGCCGGCACCGACGCGCAGAAACAGATCCAGCAGATCAACTCGATGGTCCAGGCTGGCGCGAAGGCCATCGTGATCTATCCAATCTCCCCGACCGCGTTGAATCGCGCCATCAAGAACGCCTGTTCGAAGGGCGTGGTAGTGGCAGCGTATGACGGTGAAGTGACCGAGCCGTGCGCCCACAATGTGACGATCGACCAGAAGCAGGCCGGCACGGTCACCGCTGAATGGCTCGCGAAGACGATCAACGGCAAGGGCAACATCGTGCTGATCAACGGCGTGCCGGGCACGTCCGTTGATCGCGCGCGCACCGACGCCGCGAAGGCCGTGTTCGCCAAGTATCCGGGGATCAAGATCGTCGCGGAAGGCACGGGCATGTGGAGTCAGGCGACGGCCAAGACGGAGCTGTCGAAGATCCTGGCGACCAATAGCTGGGACAAGATCGACGGCTTGTGGATGCAGGTGGGTTGCTTCACGGCGGCATCCATGCAACTCGATGCTGGAATAGCAGACGACAAGATCAAGCCGTGCGCGGGTGAGTCGTCGAACGGTCATCGCGTGCAGATGTTGCCGCCGGGCACGGTGAAGGGCGAGGGTGCCTATCGCTCGATTGGCTATCGCTCCATCTCGTATGGCTCGCCGCCGTACTCCGGTGCGCTGGCGCTGAAGATGGCCGTGGACAAGCTCGACGGCAAGGATTTTCCGGCGCACGTAACGCTCAAGCTGCCGTTGGTGGAGACCTCGCAATCGAAGTTGTGCACGACCGGCTCCATGGATGAACTGAAGGGCGGGTGCACCGCGTTCATGCCGGACAAGGTGCCGCCGGGCTGGTTTGCGGACATCTATTCGCAAGAGACGACCGAGGTTGGATTCAACGCGGCACTGACCGGCAAGCCGGACTAAGAGTAGAGGAGTGACGCCATGTCGAGTGCAGGGACAGAGACGATGACAGCGATGGGAACAAGCAGCAACGAATGGGCGCTCGATCTCTCGAAGGTCACCAAGCGGTTCGGCGCCACTGTCGCGCTCGACAACGCGTCGTTCCGCGTCAGACGTGGCGCCGTTCATGCGCTGCTCGGCGAGAACGGTGCCGGCAAATCGACGACCGTCAAGCTGTTGTCCGGTCTCATGCAGCCGGATGCAGGCAGCATCTCCATCATGGGCCGCAACGTGAGCATGCGCGGTCCCAAGGACGCGCATCGGGCCGGCGTGCAGACGGCATTCCAGGAGATGACGCTGGTAAGAGACCTGACCGTCGCGCAGAACCTGCTGATGGCGTACGAACCGACTGGCTGGTTTGGCCGTATCCGCCAGCGCGAATCACAAAAGCAGGCTGCGCAATGGCTCGAACAGCTAGAACTGGGCGATATCCGCCCGGGTGCGTATATCCGCGATCTCGCGCTACCCGTGCGCCAGAAGATCGAGATTGCGAAGGCGCTGGTCCGTCAGCCTGAAGTGCTGCTACTCGATGAACCTACGTCCGCGCTCTCCGGGCGTGACGTTGCGTGGTTGTCGCGACGAATCGAGGAGTTGAAGGCGCGCGGGGTGACTTTTGTGTTCATCACGCACCGGATGCAGGAAGTGCGCGAGTTCTGCGACAGCCTCACGGTGTATAGAAATGGCCATGACGTAGGCGCTTTCGACACCCATTCGATCTCTGACGACGAAGTCATTCGCCTCGTGATTGGCCGGTCGATGGACGCCAAATATCCGCCAAAAGTGGCGACCCCTTCGACGCTTCAAACCCCGGCGATGGAAGCGCGCGGCATCAAGGTGGACGGCGTGGTCACCGACTTCGACCTTACGCTCAAGCCAGGCGAAGTACACGGCATCGCCGCACTACAAGGCATGGGGCAGCGCGAAATTTTCGAGGCACTGTTCGGTGCCGAGTTTATCGACGCGGGTCAGATCCTCATCGATGGAAAGCGGGTAACGCTGACCTCGACCGCCGATTCGCTGAAGTCCGGCGTATCGACGAGTTTCCTGCCGGAAGACCGCAAGACCGAAGGTCTGTTCTTGCGTCTACCCGGCGGGGAGAATGTTTCGCTGCCGGTCATCAAGCGCTTCTCGCGCTTCGGCCTGATCGACAGGAAACGCGAGCAGGCCGCCATCAAGCAGGCGCTCGCGCAAATGGAAGTCAATCCGCGGGCGGTCTACAAGCCGTGCCTTTCTTTCTCTGGCGGTAACCAGCAGAAGATCGCCATGGCGAAATGGCTGCTCACGCAAAGCCGCGTGTGGCTGATGTTTGATCCCACGCGCGGCGTTGACGTGGGAACCAAGCACCAGATCTTCGTGCTGATGCGTGCGTTCGCGGCAGCCGGCGGCTCGGTGCTGTTCTATTCCACCGACGTGCCGGAGCTGGTCAATGTGTGCGATCGCGTTTCGGTGGTGTATCGCGGGCGCAATGTCGCCGAGTTGGCAGGCGAGGCGCTCACCGAAGAGAACGTGATGCGCAAGATGCTTTCAAGTTGATGGGCTCATGAAGCTCGTTCAGGCAATCCGAGGTCGATCATGAAAATTGCAATTGCGTCGCCCGATAGCGAGGTCGTGCGACCCGGGGGGCGTGTCGGTTTGTTGGCGCGCGTGGATCATTACCGCGGGCTGATCATCGCGATTGGTGCGCTGCTCGCGATGATGATTACGTGGGTGTCGCTGTCCGCCACGCCGGTCGGGCTGTACGACGTCGGCTCCGTGATCTCCAGCAGCGCGACGCTCGCGCTTGCGGCGATCGGGCAGACCATCGTCGTGCTGAGCGGTGGCTTCGACCTGTCGGCGTCGGCGGTGGTGTCGTTGTCAAACGTGCTCGCGGTCCGCTTCGTGCAGGGCACGCCGATCGAACAATGGGGTGGCGTTGCGCTGATTCTTGCGATAGGCGGGGGCATTGGACTGATTAACGGCGCGTTGATCGCGTGGTTCCGGTTGCAGTCGATCGTGGTCACGCTCGCCACCATGTTCATGGTGCAGGGTTTGACGCTGCTGATCCAGAACAAACCGGGCGGGAGTATCGGCGATCAGTTCGGCGCATTCATCACCTCCGATCTCGTGGCCGATAAAGTCCCCATGTCAGCGGCCGTGCTGGTCGCTGCCCTGCTCGTGTGGACCTCCGTCAAACGTACGCGCTTCGGCGTAGGCCTCTATGCGCTAGGCAGCGACCCCGATGGCGCCTATGCGAACGGTATGCCTGTCAGAGGCTACCGGATCGCGACCTATGCGCTCGCCGGCATGTTCTACGCGGCTGCGGGCTTGTATGTATCGGCACAGACCGGTTCTGCCGATCCGCTGGTGGGCCGGCCGTTGCTGCTCTCCATGTTCACGGCCGTCGTGCTGGGCGGCACGTGGCTGGGTGGCGGGCGAGGGGGTTGCGTGGGCACGGTGTTCGCCGCGATGACCCTGATGATCACGGTCAATATCCTGCTGGTGCTCAACGTCTCCGCGTTCTTTACGACCATCGCCGAAGCCGTGATCCTGATCCTGGCGGTGCTCGGGTCGTCGGTCGGCAAGCAGTCGGCAGCGCATCATTGCGCGCGCTACGCCGGACGATGGTTCACGGCGTGGCGCACCGGAACACGTGCGCGCAATGACCCGGGAGCGCGGCGCGTGAAGTTCGAAGTGGAGAACTTCCGTCCGATAGAAAACACGGAGCTAAAGGGGCACGTGCTGGGCGACTGGATCGAACGCAATCGCGAATGGGCCAAGTACGTCGTGCCGGCGTATCTGCTGTTCTTCGCGGTGATCGCGATCACGGGCGTGGTCTATGGCCCGGGTGTCCTCGCGAGTGCCAACTTCTATACGAGCTTGCTGACGCTGACCTTGTTCCTGGCCGTTCTAGGGCTTGGGCAGGGCGCCGTGATCCTGACGGGGGGGCTCGACCTTTCCGTGCCCTGGCTCATCACGCTGTCTGGCGTGTTGCTGACCGGGCTGACGCACGGCGTCAATGAAGCCGCGACGTGGGCCGTGCCGCTGGTGCTGTGCACCGGCTTGCTGGTAGGCGTGTTCAATGGTGTGGGCGTGGTCGTGTTGGGCTTGCCGCCCATCGTGGTCACGCTGGCAGCCAACGGCTTGCTTCAGGGCATTACGCTTATCTATTGCAACGGTTCGCCGCAGGGCTGGTCACCGTCGGCAATCAGTAATTTCACGAACGGGCGCGTGGGCCCCTTGTCGCTCGCCGCGTGGTGCGTGCCGCTGTTCCTTGCATTGGCGTTGCTGCTGCTGCATCGCACGGCTTTTGGCCGACGCATCTATGCAGTGGGCAATTCGCAGGTCGCGGCGAAGCTGTCGGGCGTGCGCGTAGGCGCCACCTTGATCGCGGTGTATTGCCTCTCAGGTTTGTGTTCCGCCGTGGTGGGCCTGTTGCTTGCCGGCTTCAGCAGCCAGGCTTTCCTCGGCATGGGCGACCCCTATCTGCTGCCTTCCATTGCGGTGGTGGTCGTGGGTGGTGCGTTGATCACCGGTGGCCGCGGTCATTATCTCGGTGTATTCGGCGGCGCGTTGCTGCTGACTGCGCTGGGCACGCTACTCGCCGGCACGACCGTGCCGCCCGCCGTACGCGACATCATCAACGGCCTCGTTGTACTGGCTGCCGTCATTACGTTGCGCGATAAAAAAGCTTGATCGTCGATGGAGCCACACCATGAGCAGACGCATTGCAGTGATCGGATCGGGACGGATAGGCCGCGCGTGGGCGATCGTGTTCGCGCGTGCGGGGTTCGAGGTCAGGCTTCACGACGCCGACCGCGCGATGCTCGACGGCGCGATTCCATCTATCCGCCGCAGTGTCCTGGATCTCGGCAAGTACGGACTGATCGATGAGCCGCAAGAGCAGATCGTGTCGCGTGTCACGGCATGTGAACAGCTCGCGGACGCGGTAAGCGACGCCGACCTGGTGCAGGAGAACATTGCGGAGATCGTGGAGGTCAAGCGCACGTTGTTCGCCGAACTGGACAAGCTGACACGCCCCGACACGCTGTTGGCCAGCTCGACCTCTGGCCTGCCTGCCTCCACGTTCACCGAAGCCCTGGAGGGTCGCGCACGGTGCCTTGTGGCGCATCCCGTAAATCCACCTTCGCTCGTGCCGCTGGTCGAACTCTGCGGGGCGCCGTGGACGTCGCCTGACACGCTGGCTCGTGCGCGTGCATTGTACGAAGAGGCTGGTCAGGAGCCTGTGACCGTTGCACGTGAGATCCCGGGTTTCCTGTTGAACCGCCTGCAAGGCGTGCTGCTCGATGAAGCATTGAGCCTGTACGCGCGAGGTTATGCAAGCGCCGCCGATCTCGACACCGTGATGCGCGATGGCCTCGGGCTGCGGTGGTCGTTCATGGGGCCGTTTGAAACCATCGACCTCAATGCGCCCGGCGGCGTCGCGGATTATGCGGCGCGTTACGGCGCGATGTATCGCTCCTTTGCAAAGGACAGCGTGCCGTTCGACTGGTCGCCCGACAGCATCGCGAGACTCGATGCCGAGCGCCGTGAAGCGTTGCCTCGCAATGAAATAGAAAGCCGCAGCCGCTGGCGTGACCGGCGGCTGATGGCCCTGCTTGCCCATCGTCGCGCGACCTCGAAGTCCGATGACGACAAGAGTTGATGACCGGAGACAACCATGATCGAAACCCGACTGATCGTCGATGCCAATAATCATCTTGGCGAGGGACCGCTGTGGGATGTGAAGGAGCAGCGCCTTTACTGGATCGACAGCACCGCTGCCGAAATCAGCAGTTGCCGCGCCGACGGCGGCGACATACGGCGTTATTTCGTGCCGCGCCACATTGGGTCGATGGCGTTGCGCGAGCGCGGCGGTGCCGTGGTTGCGCTCGCGAACGGCCTGCATTTCTACGACTTCGAGACGCAGACGGTCAAGCTCATTGCCGACCCGGAAAGCGACGATCCCGAGACGCGTTTCAATGACGGCAAGGTGGACCGGCGAGGGCGGTTTATCGCGGGCACGATGGCTTACGACTTCGACCGCTACGACGCCGATCGCGGCCAGCGTTCCAGCCGAAGCGGTGCGTTGTATCGGCTGGATACGAATGGTTCGGTAACGCGTCTGGACGGCGGTATAAGTTGTTCGAATGGACCCTGCTGGAGTCCGGACAGCCGCGTCTTCTATTTCACCGACACCTACGACAAGCAGATGTACGCATACGACTACGACATCGAGACCGGGGCAGTGGCGAACCGGCGGGTGTTCGCATCGGCGCGGGACATGGCGGGCACGTTCGATGGCGCGACAGTCGATGCTGAAGGCTATGTCTGGTCAGCGCTTGTCTTCGGCGGACGGATCTTGCGCTTCACGCCGGACGGCAAGCTTGATCGCGTGGTGGAGTTTCCTGTGCGCAACCTGACGAGCGTGATGTTCGGCGGTCCGAATCTGGACATCTTGTTTGTCACGACCATGGGCCGGCCGATGTGGGGCATCCCGCAGAAGGAGCGTGACAAGGGTGGGTTGTTCGCGATCACCGGGCTGGGCGTGAAAGGTTTGCCCGAGCCCAGGTTCGCAGGATAGGGGAGCTCGCATGCGTTTGAGCCGGCACAACAACCGTCCCTGGCGAAATCAGTACGCTGCCCAATGCCCGCGTTCCCACAACCACTGATTTCCCGCCCACCTGTAGTGTCCTTTCACCCAGTGATAACCCGGGGCCGGTTGTGCCGGCACGACTTCAACAAGCGGCTCCGGCCGTGGTGGACGTGCGGGTTCTACCACGCAAGCGGTGAGCATGATGCTAAGGAGTGCGAGGCTGATGACATGTTTCATTTTAGTTTTTTCCTGGTGAAGTTAAATAGGTGACTGCTTGTCAGTCGTTGCGCTGCTAAGTCCGCAGCAACCGGCTGGACATCGGGCTGGCGCTCTTCTGTGTAAAAAGAGTCGCCCTGACGTGAACCGGATCGAGGCCGAACGTTTCTCCGGCCGCGGCCGCAATCAGGCTGTCCAGCCCGAGCGTGGGCCGCAAATCCCTGCCCTGATACAGCGCCGAGGGCGCCAGCCCCGGCCAGTCCGCCAGAACCCGGCCGCCTTGCACCGCTCCTCCCAAAAGCATCGCGGCTGACGCCGTGCCGTGATCCGTGCCACCCGTTCCATTCGCCGTCGCCATGCGCCCGAACTCGGTGGCAACCAGGACGGTCGTGTTCGCCCAATGCTCGCCGAGGCCATCGCGCATGGACGCCATCATCGTGTCGAGCGCCTTCAGTTGCGCTCCCAGCCGCTGGTTCTGCGCGCTGTGCGTGTCCCATCCACCCGTCTCGATCATTGCAATGCGCGGGCCGTCGCTGCGGCCGAGGAAACTCGCGGCTAGCTTGCCGAGGCTTGCAGGGTCCTGACGCGCACCGGCGTCGGCGGCAAGGCCGCGAGCGTCCATCGCGGAACTCCAGAGCGCATGAAGCTGAGGGTCACCGGAATAGAGCTGGGAGACGCGCACCAACAGGTCATCAGGCGCCTGCGGCAACGCGGATGGTGCATACGATGTCACCTCGGCACGGCCGCGCAGCGCCAGCGGCACGGTGGACGCAAGCGCTATTGCGTTGGCTTTGGAGGCGGGCAGCATCGACACCAGCCGGTTGAGCCAGCCATCCTTCATTTGATAAGGCGCAGTACCGCCGGTTTCGAGCACGTTCTGGCCGTCGAAGTGTGAGCGATCACGGTACGGCGATGCAACCGCATGGACGAACAGCGCCTGCTGGGCGGCGTACATCTTCGCCGTCTCGACCAGCGACGGATGCAGAGCAAACGTACCGTCGAGCCTGGTTGCGCTCGACGGGTCAATCGCAAGCGCGCCGCGCAGGCTTGCATAAGCGGGATCGGCATAGGGCACGACAATGTTGAGACCATCGGCGGCGCCACGCTGGATCACAAAAACAAACCGCCGGTCCGACTCCACCGAAGCGAACGCCATGCGCGACCCGATCAGCATCGCACCGGCGCCTGCACCGGCGCACAACAAGAAATTCCGACGCGTGGTCATCGTGTCATCTCCTTTGGAAGTCGGGGGAAACCAGCAGCAGCGCAAGTGCGGTCGGCGCGCTTTCCGCTCGCGATAGTTCGGATGCCGTAGCATCGCTTAGCGAACCTGCAAGCAATTGGTTGCCGAGTGTGCGCGCGTCCAGCGTATCGCCAACGCGTGACGCAAATCGCTGTGCCAACTCCACCCGGCGCACGAGCGCATCGGGTGCGGCCCAGCTTGCGGCTATGTCGTCGTAGCCTGCGGGCGACCCTGGCCGCCACACAGGCTGGCCGAGCTGCGTCAGCAAGGGCGCGATCTGTGTGTTGCCGAGAGTGTTGAAACCCAGCCCCCGCAGCGACGACACCGTCCAGTCCCACGGCGTCTTGAACTTCGCGTCGACCGGCGCCCACGCCTCGGGCGAATCGATCAGCACCTGGTACACGCTGGACAGGTCGCCGTTCGTCGCGCTGAACACGCTGGCAAGGCGGTCGACCAGCGCGGGCGGTGGGGTATCGGCGACAAAATGCCGGGCGAGCTTGCCGGCAATGTGTTGCGCAGTCGCGGGCGAGGCAGCCAGATCGTGCAGCACGGCGAGGGCCTGCTGCTCGCCGGCCTGATCGTACTGCCGGTTCATGATCGTGCGTGTCCCCGGCTCGTGCAGCGGCTGGCGAAACACGAACTGTCCAGGCGCGGCAGCGTCATTGCGCTGGGCACCCGCACCCATGCCGCCGCCCATCGCACCGATGCTCCAGCCTGTCAGCGCCCGCGCGAACTCGGTCACGTCGTTTTGATCGTAGCCGCTGCGCACACCAAGCGTATGCAGCTCCATGATCTCGCGGGCCAGGTTCTCGTTCAGGCCGGGCTTGCGCTCAGGATGTCTTGCGGCGGCGCGTTCGGCCGCGGGGCTATCGGGGCCGACCGAGCGCGCCTGATCCAGGAAGATCTGCATGGCGGGATGACGTTCGACCGCAACCAGCATGTCCTCGAATCGGCCAAGTACATGCGGGCGGATGGCTTCGGCTTCGAACGAGCCGGCAAGCATGGCCACAGGCGGTTTTTCCACCGATACCGCGAAATGGTTCGACCAGAAGACCACCAGCCGCTCGACAAAAGGCGTGGGAGTTTGCAGCGCGCTCACGAATCGCGCGTTGACGGCTGCGCGATAGATATCGCGGAGTTTTTCGTTATAGGACTTGCGTACCGCCTGCTTGTCGTCGGCGCCAGCGTTGCGGATGGCGCTCTGGCGATCGGCGAATTCGGCTGCGAGCGCACTGCTTGATGGTTGGTCTCCTAACGCTTGCGGCATCGCCTGATAGCTTGCGCCAAAAAGCTGGCTCTTGAGCCAGCCCTTTGGATCGGACGGCGCTGCTTCGCCCGCACGGGCACCGAGTCCGAAGCGATTCAGCGCGATCGCGGCGGGGGTCACGGATGTAACCACGGATGTAGCGGATGTGCCTGATGTCACGTCAGCCATGGCTGTTCCCACGAATCGAGTTGCTATGGTGCTTGAACGGTGGGGCCGCCTGAATCCGTCGGTGTCCAGCCAAGTTTATTTTTTAGGCGGCGGCCCGACATGCAGCGGCCCGTGGCGCTCCAGCGCATCCACGAGTTTGAGCCGTTCATCGGGCGTCAGCGTGCCGGCGAAGTCAGCCACCGTTGCTTCGACCCGCGCACGCACCGCAACGTCGGCCTCGCGCGTGCGGGCGAGCGCTGCGTCGAGCGCGGCGCGATCGAATTGTGGAGCAGCAAGGGCCTGTACGACATCGAGTCGACCCGAGCGCGCGCCTACTATCAGCGGCAGGCTCTCACGGCGTGTCTGCCGCAGCGCCTCGCGCAACTGGTTCTGACGTTCCGGAGGCAATTCAGCCGCAGCGAAGCGCAAGCCGCGTTGCTGCGCGAGCACCTCGGCCTTCTGCTTCGCCACCCATCGATACGTCCCGCCCGCTATTGCCCCGAGCAGAAAGATGTTGAGCACCAGCGACACGATCAGCAGTGTCTTGAGCCGGGTTGTCGGCATGGTCATTGGTCGCTCCAGTCGGCCGTCGCGCTGCTAAATACGGTGCTTTCACCGGTTTGATCGAAAAGGCTCGGCGGGTTCGCCGGCGTGATGTAGATAGATCCGGTCAACGAAATGGCCAGCACGCCCGCCGCGATTCCCGCCACACCCACGCCCACGAGACCCGCGCCCGAGAGCCACCAGTGCGGCCGTTTCCACGCAGGTTCCTGACGTGCTGGGGCCAACGGTGCGCACGCCAGGATACGCCGGACCAGATCCGATTCGGGCGCGGCAACGCTGTGCCCCGACAGCACGAGATCGAGCGAGCGGGCGTCGGCAAGCGCAGCCAGGACGACCGGGTCACGTTGAGCGAGCAGCGCTTTGGCTTCTGCGCGTTCGGCGGCCGGCCAGTGTTCCGGCATGGCGCCATAAGCCTCGGTGAGGCGGCGAAAACGTTCGGGGGTCATCGGCGTTCCTTTCCAAAGACATGCTCGCCGCGTTCGCCGGCAAGACGGCTGCGCAGCGTGCGGCGTGCGCGCGAGAGCAGGCTTTCCAGCGCTTCGACGCTGATACCCATCAAAGCCGCTGCCTCGACATTGGGCAGTTCCTGGTAGTACTGCAACACCAGTGCCTCGCGCTGGCGTGCCGGCAACGCAGCGAGCGCGGCGGCAATGCGCTCACTGCGCGCGGACTCGTCGAGTTGATCTTCCGGCAGCGGCGCCTGATCAACGGGTTCGGGCGCGTCGTCATCGGAGATGACATCCTGACGGCGCCGCAAGCGGTCATAACACAGGTTGAGCGCCACGCGGTGCAGCCAGGTGTCAAAGCGTGCCTGGCCCCCCTTCCAGCGCGACGCCTGCTTCCAGATCCGGATGAACGCTTCCTGTGCCACGTCGCTCGCTTCGTCACGGTCTCCCAGCATCCGGGTCGCGAGCGCGAGCAGCCGCGGCAGTTTGCGCGCGACCATCTCGCGAACCGCTCCGGGTTCCCTGCCATCGATACGGGCTAGCAACTCCGCGTCCGGGTCTTGTTCGTTCAATGTGGTTGATCTCGCAGCACATGTTCAACAGCCTGCGCCGGGTTGGTCTGCGGCCCGGCGCGCCAGCGTGGGAAATGCTCAGTACACGACGACCGCCGGCCGATAATAAGCCGGCCGGGCTGGATAAACGACGCACGCAGAAAGCGCTGCGGCCGCAAATGCAATGGCGACTAGAGTTTTAAGCATGAGTGTCTGTCTTTGCCCGGGAGGTGACGAAGCGACGGTGAGCGTAGGTGGGCGCTGATTCAGCGTGCCCAGTGACCTTCGATCCAGCGCCAGTTCGGTCCGCGTTGCACCCAGTGCCCCGGCACCCAATGTGCGCCGACCCGTACCGGCCGCCAGTGGCCCGGCACCCATTCATAGCCGCGGCCAGCCCAGCGCCAGTGGCCGCTGTCCCACACATAACCGGGACGTCCTGAGGGAATGACTTCCGTGCGCATCGGCGGCGGTGCCGACGGGGCGATGATCACCTCTTGCGCGAATGCCGGCACGCTGGTCAGCGCGGCGAGCGCGGTAACGACGGCCAAAACGGCCTTTACCGCGAACGTGGGCGAAGCCCGTTTTCCTGGTGCTTTCATAACGGTTTCCTGGAGGTAGAAAAGACGCTCGATGCAAGTGCTGTCGAGTGCTTAAACGCGGGCTCACCGGAAATCCGTCGCACGATTTTGATTTTTTCAAGCGTGCTGAAAACAGGGCGAGATGTCGCGATGCGCTCGCCCGTATAAAAGCGGCTAAGCGCGCCGCTTTCCCTTATTCATCGCTGATTCGACACGTCCCCAAGTCATGGACGTATCGAATCATCCGACAAATAGATGAAAACTTTCCTAAAGTATTTTGTCGGCTTGCCGTAATATATTGGTAATTAATCGTAACATTGCGTAACACGCGCTGCCGCTCAGTTGCACGTCGACGCAACACGCAAATGAGCGATTGAGCGCTCCGGATTAACGCAACCACTCAAAGCCTTTTGGCAATGACTTGAACGGCTATTTTCCCGGCTTGTGTCACGAAAGTGTCATCTCGTATGAAGGGGAGATGCTGATCAGCCCAACCCAGGGATAACCCAAGGGAGTTCCAGTTTCCATGTCTGACGCAATCAAGTCCGCGGGACAATCTCTAATCAACGGCTCAACCGGCAAGAATACCGACGTCCCCGCGCTCGTCGCGGCTATCGTCAATGCCCGGGTTGCCGGATTAAACGCGGCTAACGCGGCAAAACAGAAAACCAGCACCTCGCAACTGACCGCTGTCGGTTCGTTGAAATCGGTCATGTCGTTGCTGCAAAGCTCGCTGGCGTCGCTGTCGGATGGCACCGCGCTGTCCGCCGTCACCGCTAAAGCCGACGGCAAGGGCTTGACGGCCACCGCCGGCAAGGGCGCCACGTCCGGCAGTTATGCGATCCAGGTCACCAACATCGCGACATCGCAAAGTATCACCTCGGTTGGGTTCGGCGCCAAGGAAACGCTGGGGGAGGGCACGCTGAAACTCTCGGTGGGCGGCTCGGACGTTTCGATCAAGATCGATTCGTCGAATAACACGCTGAGCGGCATTGCAGCCGCAATCAATGCCGCCTCGGGCAATCCCGGCGTGAGCGCAACAGTGATCACCGGCACGGACGGCGCGCATCTCGTGCTGCACTCGTCTACCACGGGCGTGGCAAACGGTATCTCGGTGGAGGTCACGCCGACCGGCTCGGGCGACAACACCGGGTTATCGAAGCTCAACGTCAGCTCGTCCACCTCCACCGTCGACCCGTCTGACCCGACCAAGACCGTGGCGCCGTACACGACTATCGGGACATCGGCGAACTGGAAACAAACCGCCGCTGGCAAGGACGCGTTGCTGATGGTGGCCGGCACGGAGGTCAGCAGCCCGAGCAACAGCGTGACATCGGCCATTGCGGGACTGTCGATCAACCTGACCTCTGAGTCCGTGGGCACGACGCAGACGCTGAGCGTCACTACCGACACGACTGTCCAGCAGACGTCGATCAAGGCCTTCGTCACGGCCTATAACAACTTCGTCAACATGGCGGCGTCGCTGACTTCTTTCGACAAGTCGCAACCGAAGGGCTCGCAGGGCGGTCCGTTGCTCGGCGACTCGATGATGAACACGGTCAGGAATGCGCTTGCAACCGTGATCAGCAAGGGCGTCCCGACTGCGTCGGACGGGACCAAGGCAATGACGAACCTCGGGACGATCGGTATCACGCTGCAAGAGGGCGGCACATTGAAGATCGACGAGACCGCGCTGAACGCGGCGCTGGCCAACAAGCCCGGCACGGTCAACGCGTTGTTCAATTCGAGTTCCGGCCTCGGTGCGGAGATGAACAAAACGCTCAAGACCTTTCTCAAGAAAGATGGCCTGCTCGATACCCGGACGACGTCGCTCAACAAGGACCTCGACAACATCAAGGTCCAGGGCACGAAGCTGGATGCATTCGCCACACAACTGACGAACGGCTACAACGCGCAGTTCACTGCGCTCAATACGCTGATGGCGCACATGAGCAGCAATGCGAGCTACCTGACCGCGTTGTTCGGCGGGGCCAACAGTGCGGGCGCACTGGCCGGAAACAAGGGTTGATCAGGAACGCGCCGCGCGACGAATGACGGTAAAAACGAACCGGGGCGTCCTGTCAGGACGCCCCGGTTCGTTGCGCGACGAAGAAAACGCGTGTGCTTCGTTACTTTGCTGCTTACTTGCGCTGCTTACTTTAAATCCCAGCGGATCTGCTCGACGATCCCAATGCCGCGCGAAGTCCGCACGCATTCGCTGACAGAGTCGATAAACGGCAACTGCTCGAAGCCGATCTCTTCGCGCAGGCGGCGGTTATAGAACTGGTAGTCCAGGTTGGCGAACCCGGCATGGATACCCCGCACATGTTCGATCAGCCGCGCCGCGCCCGAGTTTTTACGCGCGACTACATCGCACGCGATCCTGCGGAAATGGCGCGGTGCGCGGATCGAGTAGCGTTTCCCCGATATACCCGTGGCCTCATCTATTGCGCCGATGATCTGGCCAATGGCCGGCGCTTGCGATCCGGCCGAGACGTGGTAGGTGTCGAACGCCAGCTTCGGCTTGAGGGCGAACAAGACGTGCGCGCGGGTGCAATCGTCGACCGAGACCACATCGAGCCGGTCATCGCTTTTGCGCTGAAGCTTTACCGGCAGCGGAAGGTACTTCAGGTGGCGCGACGGCTATCCGGGACAATAGAAGGCCGGTGACCAATCCCCTAGTCTGATGGTCTATGCTATGTCCAGCAAAACACCATTCGATCATCATGAAGATGCCGAAATTTGTCAGAGCAGTCGTTGCACTCCTCGTCCCCCTCTTCCTCCTCGCAGCCGGAACGACATTCGCCGGACCTGTCGGCGAGATGCATCGCGTGACGGCTGATCCAACCGCAAGCCTGCGTGACGCCCAGCACCGCACGGAGCTTCGGATCACAGTGTGGTACCCAGCCGCAGCCGATGCTGCCGAACGTGAGATCACCGTTGGCGCTCCCGGCGCGGCGATCTTCAGAGTAGGATCCGTGGCTCCCGACGCAGCATTCGCCTCCGATACCGAGCGTCACCCCGTGATCCTTTTCTCTCATGGCTACGGGGGCACGGCCCGGCTCATGGGCTGGTTCGGAATTGCGCTGGCGCGCGACGGTTATATCGTGGTCTCGGTCGATCATCCCGGCAACAACGGCTTGGACACCATGACGCCCGCGGGCGCAGCGCTGTGGTGGGACCGCGCGGAGGATCTGCGTCTCGCGCTGCAGACGGTGGCCGAGGACCCCGTTATCGGTCCGCATATGGACTTGTCGCGGGTCGGCGCCGCAGGTTTTTCAGCCGGCGGTTTCACTGCGCTCGTGGCGGCTGGCGCCCGGGTTGATCGCGCGCATTTCGCCCGGTTTTGCGATGCGAATCCCGACGATGGTGTCTGCCGTGCGCAACCGGAATCCAACTTCACGGCGCAGGATTATGCGCAGCTGTTCAAGCGTCCTGAGATCCAGGCGGAACTGTCGCGTGCAGCCGATGACCACAGCATCAAGCAAGTGCGCGCTGCGTTCGTGATGGCGCCGGCGCTGGTGCAGGCCCTGCAACCCGCAAGCCTTGAACACTTGCCCAAACCGGTCGAGATCATGCTGGGCGATCTCGACACAACCGCGCCTCCCGCAACGAACGGCCTTGTCGCAATCCGAATGATCCCGAACGCTTCGCTTACAGAGCTTTCGGGTGTTGGCCACCGCGATTTTCTGTCGACCTGTACCAAGCTCGGACTAGCCAAGGTTCCGATCTGCAAAACGCGCGTTCCGCAAGACGATACTCATGCGCAGGCGATCAAGGCGGCTGAAGTTTTCTTCGATCGGCAGCTAGGCGTGTCGCGTTGATCGGACGCATTGATCGGACGCATTGAGCGAGCTTCTCGCGGCCACGAGCTAGCCGGTTTGCAGTGGTGGATGAAGTCATTGCTCGTGACCATTTTGCCGGTCCGCAAAATAGCGGGCGGGCGGCTTGCCCAATGCCTTCTTGAACATGGTGATGAACGCGGTGACCGACTCGTAGCCGAGATCTTCCGCCACCTGCTGAACCCGCGCGCCGGCTGAAAGGCGTTGCAACGCAATGACGATATGCAACTGCTGCCGCCAGCGGCCGAAGGTCATGCCGGTCTCGTTCTTGACCAGACGCGCCAGGGTACGTTCGCTCATGGCGACCCTTTGGCCCCACTCGGCGAGGGTGCTTCGATCCGCTGGGTCATTCGTCAGCGCGTCGGCAATCTGTCGCAGTCGCGCATGGGCGGATATCGGCAAATGGAGGTTCTCCATGGGCATCTGCGCGAGTTGGTCCAGCAAGACTGCTGCCAGGCGCCCCGTCGGGCCGTCGACGTCGTAGAGGTGCGCAAGAGCCGCCAGGTGCTCGATCAACTCGCGCACGAGCGGCGTGATGGCCAGCGTGCAACATTGGTCCGGCAAGCTCGCGGCGTCTGTTTCCACAAACAGGAAACAGACGCGCCCATTCGCCGTGACGCGGTTGCTATGCAGCATGCCACCCGGAATCCATACCGCGCACTGAGGCGGCACCATCCATAGCCCGTCGGGCACTGCACACGTGACGCCGCCATGCAGGGCAAGAACGAGCTGGCCTTTGCGATGCCGATGCATCGGCAACTCGATGTCGTTCTCACGAACATCGACACGCAAGGCAACGGCTGGCCGATGCAGCGCATCCGGATCGAAGTCCGCCAGCGAATCTTCCAACGAGGGCACGGAGGACGACATAGGAGAAGCAATGAGAGAGGAGAGGCCCTTGGCAGAGGCAAACAGACGTTTGACAGGATTTAGCGATATTTTGTCATTATCGCGGAATTCTTGTCGATGATGAATGCGTACGCTGGGGTCTTGTCGTCTATCGTCGAGAGTCCTCATGCAACATCAATCAACTGTAGCCAGCGGTGCTTCACGACCGGTATGGCTCATCGCAGGCATCCTGCTGTTCGCGACCAACCTGCGCGCGCCGATCACCGGCGTCGCACCGCTGCTGGACATGATCCAGAACAGCCTGGGTCTTGGCACGACCGCTGCCGGGATGCTCATCACATTACCCTTGCTGGCGTTCGCTGTCGTCTCGCCTTTTGCTGCGCTTTTAGCGAGGGAATATGGCCTGGAGCGTTCGCTGTTCATCGCTTTGGTGCTGATCGGAATGGGTATCGTCATACGCTCGACGGGTCCGGTCTGGAGTCTTTATCTTGGGACCTGGATCATCGGCAGCGGCATCGCGATCGGCAACGTATTGCTCCCCAGCCTGCTCAAGCGGGATTTCCCTGAAAAGGTCGCCACGCTTACCGCTGTCTATGCGCTGACGATGGGCTGCGTGGCAGCAATCAGTTCGGCTATTGCATTCCCTCTTGCGCATTTTTCCGGCTTGGGATGGCGGCTTGGCATTGCGATGTTCGTCATCCTGCCGCTTGTCAGTGCCCTCATATGGTTGCCGCAACTCGGCAATCGCACCGCGCCGGCGCAGGGGACAGCCGCGCCGCCGCATGGTGGCCGCGTGTGGCGTTCGGCCCTTGCCTGGCAGGTGACGCTGTTTCTTGGGCTCAACTCTTTTGTCTACTACGTCACGGTGAGCTGGCTTCCGACGATCCTGCGCGATGCCGGTTATTCGCCGGAACATGCCGGTTCGCTGCATGGCGCGTTGCAACTTGCCACAGCCGTTCCCGCGCTGGTGCTCATGCCGGTGATGCGTCACTTGAAAGACCAGCGACTGGCGGCGTTCAGTTCTTCGATCATTACCATGATCGGGTTGCTAGGTCTGTTGCTTGCGCCTGAGTGGGCAACGATCTGGACCGTGATGGTGGGCCTCGGGACGGGCGCGGCGATTATCCTTGGACTGGCATTCGTCAGTTTGCGGGCAAGCAGTGCGCATGAAGCGGCTGCTTTGTCGGGCATGGCTCAATGCGTCGGTTATCTGCTGGCCGCTCTGGGCCCGACGCTCGTGGGCTGGTTGCATAGCGATTTGGGCGGCTGGGGCGTGCCCTTAAGCCTTTGCGCAGCGCTTTGCTTCGTGATGGCATTGTTTGGTTTGCTCGCGGGGCGCGCGATTCATATCGTCGGAGCGGTGGCGAGACGCAGGCTCGCTTAGCGCGGCAACATTGCGGAGCGACGTTAGCTTTAGCCAAGTACACCGCTAAGAGCTCCTATGAGTTTTTGCCAGCATGCGCATCGTCGAACTGGCAGCAAGACTTACCCGCATGTGCGGCTCGTATTCACGCTTCTCCAAGGCGCGCGTTCTCGCTGTGCAAATCGTTAAATGTTGTCAGATCGAGATCTGGTTTATTTCCTTTCGACGCGAATGCGGAGACACTAGCATCACCCTTCCGAGGGTGTGTCCCGCGACGAAGGTGATCCTCGTCGTGCTTAAGTCCCATCCCGCCTGGGTGGGACTTCTTTTTAACGTGCCGGTCATTCCAGGCGAGCGGGCCCCTGGCGGCCAAGTGCTTCGACTAGCGACTCGTGAAAGCCTGGCTGCGGCGGAACAGATCACGCGCGATGGAACAGAAGAGAGCCGTGGTTTGCCCTTCATCCTGAAGACGTCGGCTCATGATGATTGGCGACGTAGGGCCGGGTTCGGGCAGCTGCCGGTAGACGACGCCATGCACCCTTAAACCATCCACGCTCTCGGGTACAAGCGACACACCCACTCGCGCAGCCACGAGTCCAAGCGCTGTCTGCAACTCCCGCACTTCGTGCACGGCGGCAGGTTCAAGCGCATGATCGCGCAGCGCCGATAACTGCTGGTCCGCATAACTCGGGCGCGGTGAGCTTGGATACACAATCAGCGTCTCGCGGGCCATATCCTCCAGCGTCAATTCCACCGATGCGTCCGCTAACGGATGGTCTTCCGGCAGCGCGGCAATCATCCGCTCCTCGACGAGTACTTCGCGCGTCAGTTGCACGTCGTCGAAACGCAGTCGTCCAAAGCCGACATCAATTCGTCCGCCCTTTAATGCGCCGAGTTGTTCCAGCGTAAACATCTCGATCAGCGACAATTCGATCTGCGGAGCGGCCTCGCGAAATGCACGGATCACCTGCGGCAGCGCCCCGTAAAGAGTAGACGGCACGAAGCCGATCACAATGCGTTCCGCCAATTGCGCGAGCCTGCGTGTGAGCGGCACGAGCTCGTCGCTTTCATCGATCAGGCGCTTCGCCTGTGCGTAGAAAACGCGACCCGCTTCGGTCAGGCGCAAAGGCCGCGAGCCGTGTTCGAACAGCGGCAACCCGACGCTTTCTTCGATCTGCTGGATCTGGCGGCTAAGCGGCGGCTGCGTCATGTGCAGGCGTCCGGCCGCGCGCGTGATGTTCATTTCTTCGGCTACCGCAATGAAATAGCGGAGTTGTCGCAGCTCCATGCAGACCTCAAACAGTTAAAGATCCAGCGGGATTGCCGATACGTCCGAATTTCTCCGAAGCACGGGCGCAGAAGATTGCAATGGAAGATGCCGGGCACCCGCGTCTCGCAGGCGCGCCGGCCGTGATTGTGGCACGGGCAATGAGCGAATCGGCAAACAAGACGTTTGCCGGCATGGAACAGCTTCTGGGCGCGCAGCGGATTGGGGATATCGACGCGCCGGGCATTCGCCTACCGAGGTCGCTACCCAAAGCCGCGATCAGCGTTCCTTGGCAGCTGGCTCGACCGCACCGCCTGGCGATGGGTTAGGGGCTTTATCGGCAATGCCTGTCCTGAGAATCCAGTTGTAAATCGCGCCCGCGATCATCAATGCCGAGGTACCGAAAAACACTTCACGCATGCCGAAATGTCCTCCGACGAAACCACCGGCAAGCGGCCCGACAACCTGCCCGGTATATTGGGCAGACGTCGAATAACCGAGCATATTGCCGGCTACCGACGCCGGTACGTTATGCCGGATCACGCTGGCAACGCAAGGCAGCAGGCCGCCGAGTGCCAGGCCCATCAGGAATCTCAGAACCACTAATTGCCAACCCCGTGTGACGAACGCTTGCGGGATGAGAAGGGCACCCGCCACCGCGAGGCAGCCAATAATAACGTTCCAATGCCCGACGCGATCGGCGAGCTTACCCAGGTAAGAGGACGAGAGAATACTGCCCAATGCTGCCGCCGACATCACCAGTCCCGCGACAAACGTGACCTGATGGACATCGACTACTTGCGCCACGTAGACCGTGATAATCGGCTCGATCGACATGTTTGCGAGCATCAGGAGCATGCCGGTCACCAGCATGGCGACAGTCGGCCGCTTGTCTGCGATCTCAGCCCAACTCCCACGCCGCTTGCCCTTCTTGTTCAAGCCCGGGTGACGCTCGTTCTTGACGAAGAATACGGTCGCGAGGAACGTAATGAAAATAAGGGCCCCCGAGGCGAGAAAGGTCAATCGTATTCCGATCAGTGGTGGCAGTGACCCACCAATGATCGGGCCGACCAGGTTACCGGCCATGATGCCGGAAGACAGGACACCGAGTGCCCAGCCGCATCGGTCTTTCGGCGTCTGCGTGGCGACCAGCACGGTGGAGCCCGACGCAAAGCCGCCAAGCAAGCCTGCGAGCAGCCTGAGGCCGACGAGTTGCCAGACGTTATGCGCCATCCCCATCAGGGACATGATGATGGCCATGCCAAGGCTGGCGCGGATCAGCATCGGCTTGCGGCCGTAGAGGTCGGCAAGCCGTCCCCAAAGCGGCGCGGTCAGTGCGGCAGTGAAAAAAGTTGCACCGTAAGCGACGCCGGACCACTGGACGATCGCGGCGTGATCCTTGACGCCTAACTGTTCCACGTAAAGCGGCAGGAACGGCAACATGAGCGTCATGGCCACAATGGTCGTGAACGAACCAAATACGCAGACGATGAGATTGCGCTGCCAGTGGGTGAACTCCTCCGCTTCCGGAGGAGTGTTGTAACTTGCGCTTGCCGTTTGTTTGTCCATCATTCTGTCCGGGTCGGCGTGGGCGGTTGAGGATTGCCCGGCGACCTCTTGAGGGTCGGAGCAACTGCCTGGCGCAAAGTGGGGAAGCGAGCTTGCTTTAATCCGGATCCTACGGCGTGAGTCGTTGCGCAGCCAGTCCGCTGGCTATACCGGTATCGCGACTACCCGGCACATCTCCGTGGGTCCCCGGTTGCTGGCGTTATCAATGGAGTCGGTAACGCGCGTTGACGGCTAAAGATCGGCCGCAATCCGCCGATAAAAAGGGGAAGTTTGCGCTTTTCTGCCAACCGTCACGTAGCAAGGACTCTAGCGGACGGCTGGCATGCTGTATCACCCCGGCAGAGGCTTTGACGATTGCTCTACAGCCCGGCTGCCCATCCTCGAATTTGCACCGCAATTCGCACGCGAACGCATTTTCCATTGCAACGTGAGCCCTCGAACAGTCGCTGATATGACGACAGAGGCTGGCGCAAGCACGTCTGCACGGCACTGCTTAAGGGATTTGAAAGACAGCAAGTTGAAAGAATGTCATATCGCCGCATGGTCCGCTAAAGCGGATATCGCGTGTTTTAAATTCAATCTACAAGGTCATCTTGATGAGCCAGTTCAAAGTTGTGACCCGTCTGTCGGTCGCCTTCGGTGCGTTACTCGTTCTTCTCGGCGTTGTGTCTATTGTCGGCCTGTTCGGCATGTCGAAAATCAACGAGGCACTGACGAGTATTGTCGAGCGCAGCACGGAAGAGATGACGCTTGCCCAGACGATGCGCTCTTCCCTCGACCAACGTTCCATCGCTGTCCGCGACATGATGCTGGTCGACAACGAGGCCGACGTGAAGGCCAATGTGGAAAAAATAAAGCACGAAGAAGGGATCTATGCGGATGCATCGCGAGCCTTGAATGACATCTTCGTGTCGAGCGGGGCAATAACGAACACGGAGCAAACACTGCTTGCGAAGCTGATAACGGATGAAGCTTCCACGCGACCGCTTATGGCCAACGTTGTTCAGCTCATTCTTTCAAATGATAAAGCCTCGGCCGGCAAGGCTTTATTGCAGGATGTCGTTCCGAAACAAACTCAATGGCGAGGCACGCTACGATCGCTGATCGAGCTTGAAAAAACGACGATGCATGACAAGGCAAACCGGGCCGAGAGCAGCTATGCGCAGCTTAGAGTCGCGATGATTGGCGCCGCGTTCGCAGCGCTGATCGTCGGCGTGATAGGCGCGTTGCTGATCACGCGCAGCATCCTGAAGCAACTCGGTGCGGAGCCAAGCGAAGCGCAACGCGTAGCCAGCGAGATCGCGGATGGAAACCTCGCCGTGCCGGTTGTGATCGCGCGCGGCGCAAGCGGGAGTTTGATGGCGTCGCTCGAGGCAATGCGCGCACAACTGAGCAGCATTGTCGCGGGGATCAAGACATCAGCCGATTCGATCGCGGTCGCGGCCAATGAAATGGCGCAGGGTAACGTCGACCTGTCGCAACGCACGGAGGAACAAGCGGCTTCGCTTGAACAGACCGCAGCGAGCATGGAAGAGCTGACGTCCACGGTGAAGCAGAATACCGACAATGCGAAACAGGCAAACATGCTTGCCCAGACTGCATCGGACGCTGCGACTGCAGGCGGGCAAGTGGTTGAGCGCGTAGTGACAAAGATGCGTGATATATCCGCTAGCGCCTCGAAAGTGGGTGAGATCATCAATCTGATCGAGGGCATTGCGTTTCAAACCAATATCCTTGCGCTGAACGCGGCCGTTGAAGCTGCACGCGCAGGTGAGCAAGGGCGCGGTTTCGCTGTTGTCGCCGCAGAAGTGCGTACGCTCGCCCAACGCTGCGCGAGTGCAGCCAAGCAAGTGAAGGATCAGATTGGTGAGTCGCTCGATCACGTTGATACGGGTTCGGGCCTGGTTGCCGAAGCCGGCAAGAGCATGAACGAATTGTTGAGCTCGGTTAAACAGGTGACCGACATCATGGGCGAAATCTCGGCCGCTTCGTCAGAGCAAAGCACCGGCATCGAGCAAGTCAGCGTCGCTGTTGGTCAGATGGACGAAGTGACGCAACAAAACGCTGCGTTGGTCGAACAAGCAACGGCGGCAGCGCAAGCAATGGCCGATCAGGCCAAAAGCTTGCGCGAAGCGGTGGGTGTTTTCAGGGTAGGAGTGGGAAGCAACTGAGGCCGCCCGGAACCCTTGGGCGCCGACGGGTTAGGTGCGACTTTGCTTGAATCGAATCGCCGGGGGGAAGGGTCAAGGGACAGAGAGTCAAGATGCGACAGTCCCGGCGAAAGGCTGTTGGAGCCGCGCTACCCCGGCACTTGAGCGTGTGACTGCGTGCTTTGTAATATTAACGGGCACGCGGGGACGCCGCCTTCATGGGGAATCATTGCGCGTATAGCTTACTCTTTTTTCGATCGGTGTCCGCGACCGGGTTGATGCCGGACCCCGTTGAATTTGGTGTTGATGCTGCTCGTTGCAAACCTCTGGAATCTTGCGATACGTCGGCTGCGGGCATCGGTAACGCCCTGTCGGGGTTCGCCAGGTTATACAAAGCAGTGCCCAACTGTCCTGCCGCGATTCCGTCGTCGTAGTCATCAGGGCTCTGGGCGTGAGCGAAAGTTACTAAAGAAAATGCTGCGCAGGTCATAGTCATTAAACGTTTCATTTCCATCTCCCTTGCCGCCGCACCGACCGTTAAATCGTGCTCGGTAGGCTTGTCTTGCAAGACCTGACAACGGAAACTTAATTTATAGTCTCTCAGCTTTACAAATAGCTCGCACCTCTCAAACCATCAGATTCGGCTATTTTCTAAAGTGCGATCCGCTCTTGCCGTAAACTCCTATACCAGTCTTGAAACAGCTTGCATACTTTGAGGTCGCACAGTGGCAAAACAGCATTCGCTCACGTTCCGGATGACTGCATTCATTGTCGTAGTCTGCGCCTTGCTTGTGGGCACGGACATCTGGCGCAGCTTTGCTGCCCGACAGGTGCAGCTGAAGGAAATGACGTCGGCCACCGCGAATCTCGCCCGCGCGATGGCGCAACACGCGAACGACACGATCAAAGAGTCTGACACAGCATCAATGGGCATCGCCGAGCGGGTGGAACACGACGGCACCAACCCTGTTGCCCTGGAACGGCTCCACCAATTATTCTCTTCTCGATTACACGAGCTTCCACAACTCAACGGCCTGTTTGTTTTTGATCGAACCGGTCAGATGATCGTGAGCTCGAGCCTGGGACACTGCGCAGCTCCAACAACGCAGACAGGGACTATTTTGTCTTTCATCGAAGCCACCCGGATCGCGGTGCCCGCGTGGGTGTGCCGCTGCTCAGCCGGTCGACCGGGAAGTGGGTCGTTCCGGTGTCACGAAGAATCGTTGACGCGAACGGTAGTTTCGCTGGCGTCGTAGTGGCGACAATCGACATCGATTTCTTCTTGCGGTTTTACAACAGCCTGGATATTGGGCATGCGGGCGCGGCGGCGCTGATCCTCGATAACGGGCACATGATCGTACGCAGACCGTTCGAGAGCCGTTTTCAGGGCGTGGACGTATCTGATACGGTTCTTTTTCGCGCCCACCAGCAGACCAAGTCGGGAACGTTCCTGACGAAGTCATCGCAAGACGGCGTTGAACGGCTGAATAGCTTTCGAAGCTTGCAGGACTATCCGCTGTTCGTCGCCGCAGCTTTGTCGCAGCAAGAAATATTGGCGGCCTGGTGGTCCGATACGCTTTGGCATTCGGCCGGTGTAGGGGCGCTGGTTATCGCGCTCGCGCTGTTCGGCTTTCGTCTCATCCGGCTCATCGGGCTAAGAACTGCGGCGGAAGAGAGGCTTGCTGCAAGCCTCGACATGACGCGCGCCATTCTTGATACAGCGATCAACCCGATTATCACCATCAATAACGTGGGCGTCGTGCGCTCGTTGAATCCTGCCGGTGAAAAGACCTTTGGCTACGCATCGCAGGAGCTAATCGGACGAAACATCAGGACGCTCGTTCCCGATAACTTTGTCGATGCCTACAACGATTATGTCGCTCAGTTCGCACAACGCAGCCGGACGGAAATCGGCAGTGGCCGGGAATTAGCGGGACTGCGCAAGGACGGCTCGGTCTTTCCCGCGCACGTTTCCACTGCCCCAATGCTCGTCGCCGGCGAGCTTTGTTTCGTCTGCGTCATCACGGATCTCACTGAACAGCACGTGCAACGCACCCAGCTGGCGGCCGCGCGGGACCAGTTGTTACTTGCAGCGCAAACAGCAGAGCTTGGAATCTGGTCCTGGAACCTGGCCGACAACGCGCTTAGCTGGAACGCGCGCATGTTCGAGATCTACGAACAACCGAAGACGTTACTTGGCAACGGTTTGAACTTCGATCACTGGCGCACGCGCGTTCACGCGGCGGACGTCGATGCCACGATGCATTCGCTCAACGCCGTGATCGAAGGCAATGGCGACGAGCTCCCGTTGTTTCGAATCGCGCTTCCGGGCGGCCGGATCCGCTACATCCAGTCGCGCATCCGGGTGGAGCGCGACGCGAATGGCACACCTGTCGTGATGACAGGGATCAATCGCGACGTTACGGACCAGCATCAACTGGAACTGCGTTTGCGCGAGGCGAAGGAGCAGGCTGACGCGGCGAGTGCCGCGAAGTCGTCGTTCCTCGCGAACATGAGCCACGAAATCCGTACCCCGATGAATGCCGTATTGGGCATGCTGCATCTTGTACAACTAAGCAACCTCAATCTGCGTCAGCGCGACTACGTCAGCAAGGCGCAGACAGCAGCGAAGTCGTTGCTTAGCCTGCTTAACGACATTCTCGACTACTCGAAGATCGACGCGGGCAAGCTGCAGCTCGACGTACATCCGTTCGAGCTGGAACCGCTGATGCAGGACCTGGGCGTGGTCCTGTCCGGCAATCAGGGCGAGAAGAGCGTCGAGGTTTTGTTCGACCTGGATTCGGCTCTTCCCGATTCGTTGATCGGCGACAGCCTTCGGCTGCAACAGGTCCTGATCAATCTGGCCGGCAACGCCCTTAAATTCACTTTGACCGGACAAGTCATAGTCAGCGTCGAGCAACTGGAACGTGTGGATGCGACAGTACGCGTACGGATTGCGGTAACCGATAGCGGTATTGGCATTAGCGCAGAGCAGACCGGACGTATTTTCGAAGGTTTCAATCAGGCCGAGACATCGACGACACGCCGTTTCGGCGGATCGGGCCTGGGATTGGTCATCTGCAAGCGCCTGGTCGGATTGATGGGCGGTGACCTTCAGGTTGAAAGCGAAGTAGGCGTTGGCAGCCGGTTCTGGTTCGACATCACACTCGGTGTCGATGGCGCAAAATCGCCCGCCGATGCACCTGTCATCGACCGGCCTTTGCGGTTGCTGGTAGCGGATGACAATCAGATGGCAGGAGAACTGCTGGTCCGAACGGTCGCGGCGCTTGGATGGCGGGCGGATCTTGTTTGCGGTGGTATCGACGCTGTCAGGAAGATCAGCGAGTCGGTGCAGGCCGGCGAACCTTACGACGTCGTATTGATGGATTGGCGCATGCCGGACCTGGATGGATTGAACGCGGCAAAGCTCATTCGCGGGGCGAAAGACGGCCTGCCTCTTCCCGTGGTCGTCATGGTCACCGCCTATGGGCGCGAAGTGTTGGCTGAGGCGCGCGAAAGTGGCGAGGCGCCGTTCGCAGGCTTCCTGACCAAACCGATCACGCCGAGGCAACTAAGCGACGTTGTACTGCGTGCGCTGAGCAGTACCCCGAATCCCGCGGGTACGCACCAGCCCGAGGTTCAGGAGCCGGCTTCCAAACCTGCTGCTCGCCTTGCCGGGCTTAATCTGCTCGTGGTGGAAGACAACGCCTTGAACCGTCAGGTTGCTGAGGGCGTGCTAAGGGCGGAAGGCGCTCAAGTGCAATTGGCCGAGGGTGGAATTGAAGGCGTGAGAAGGGCGACGGCGACAGGCATTGCGTTCGATGCAGTCTTGATGGATATCCAGATGCCGGATATCGACGGGTTCGAAGCGACACGGCGCATTCGCGCGAATCCTCGCTGTGCGGCGCTGCCCATTATCGCGATGACGGCGAATGCATCGAATGCCGATCGGCAAGCGTGTCTTAACGCCGGTATGAACGATCATGTGGGAAAACCCATTGATGTCGAACTACTGGTGTCGGTGCTGCACGCTCAAATTGACGGAGGAAAAGTCCCGCTCGCGTTCGCACCCGATCAAGCGCAGTTCGGCGAGGTACTTATTGCCGAGCCTCTGGTCGAAATGAAAGCGTCGATCGTCGCGCGTTTTGGTGGCAATATTGCACTGATCAACAGCGTCTTGAGTAATTTTGGGTCCCAGACTGAAAAGCAACTCTTGTTGCTTAGCCAGCAAATCAGGCATGACGAGCCGCTGGGTGCTGCCTCGGTGCTGCATGCGATTAAAGGGACCGCAGGAACAGTGGGGGCGCGCGCTCTTTCCGCGCGAGCCGGCCAGCTTGAATATGATCTGCGCCACGCCGTTGCCTCAGCAACGAACGTTGTCATCACTGACGAGGGCGTTGCCGATCTAAGAAGTCTCCTGCAAGACAGTGTCGCTGCATTGGCACATGAATTTGACGATGACACAATCGAGACACCCGCAGTCGACGTTGCATTGCCGTTGGCGGAATGGAAGCTGCGCCTGAACGAGATAGTGGCATTTCTTGAGTCGTCGAATCTGCAGGCCATTGCGCTTGCCGAGGCGCTGGTTGCTTACACCGGTTCGGAGCAACGGGTTCAATTCGATCATTTCCTGGTGAAGGTAAGGGAATTGGATTTCGCGGTCGCGGCGCTCAGCGCACGCGACATGTTGGAGCGATCGTGATACATGGAGCATATTCTGGAAAGCTGGTTACTTCATACGAATCGCCGTCCCAAGATCCTGATTGCCGACGATCAGCCGACGAACATTCGTGTTCTATTCGAGCTTTTCCGCGACCAGTGTGACGTGTTCATGGCAACGAGCGGAGCGCAAACTATACAAATCTGTCGCGCTGAGTTGCCCGATCTCATTCTTCTGGACGTCGTGATGGATGATATCGATGGTCATGAAGTCTGCCGCCGTCTCAAGGCCGACTCACTGACCAGCGCCATTCCAATCATCTTCGTGACCTCGCAGAATCAGGAAGCGGATGAAGTCATCGCCTTGGGGTTGGGTGCGGTCGACTTCATTACGAAACCCATCAACCCGGTCATCGTGCGCGCGCGGGTGCGCACCCACTTGACCTTGAAGCTACAGGGTGATTTGCTGCGCGCAAGCGCCTTGCTTGACGGGTTGACGGGTGTTGCGAACCGCCGCAAATTTGACGAGGATGTGCAGACTGACTGGCGCCAGTGCCTCAGAGAGAGCGCCCCTCTTTCACTGATTTTGATCGATATCGACTATTTCAAGCTCTATAACGATCGCTATGGTCATCAAGCGGGTGACAATTGCCTGAAGCTCGTCGCAATGGCTCTATTTGAAACGCTTAGACGTCCATATGACAAGCTGGCCAGGTACGGGGGGGAAGAGTTTGCCTGCCTTTTGCCAAAGACCAAACTCTCAGGAGCGAGCGCAATGGCGCAAAGAATGCAAACGCGCGTGAGCGAATTGAGAGTGGAGCATCTTGGCTCCAACGTTGATCAGATTGTGACCATCTCCCTAGGTGTCGCTTCAATGGTACCGACGCCCTCGGTTACTCCCGAATTATTGTTGAAGGCCGCTGATCAGCAACTCTATGAAGCGAAGCGCACGGGCCGTGCGCGCGTTTGTGCGTTGGCGGCGTCCTGATGAGTCAGGCACGTTTTCATGCCGGCCAATGGCCCGCGCGTCAATGACGCGATGCTAGTCCAACTGTCATAACGGATGTTTACCCTCGCGTTCCGTTGTTTGAAGCGAATGAGTGTCCACTGTCTGCCAATATTGGACAATTGCGTGAATCTCTGCTTCGATGCGTCGCACCGTGTCGATGATGCTTTGAATTCGGGCTTGCAAGACGACAGACTTGAATGGTTTGGTGATGACATCGGCGGCGCCCAGGTCGAGGGCTTGCTGTTCAGCGTCGACGTCGGCCGCCGGTGCGATATAAACAATCGGCACATGTTCGAGCGCCACCTCGGCTTTCAGTGCGGCGCAAATTTCAAAGCCGTCGTTGTGTGAGGTATGTGTGTCGAGAAGAATGAGGGTAGGCGCGTAACTACGCGCTAGTCGCAATGCTTCTTCGGAGGTGCCCGCAAAATGTAAGGTGCCTGTATTTTCCAGTGTTCGCCGCAAGAGTTGGATACCGGAAAGATCGTCCGCGATAATCAGCAGGTTAGGCTTTGCCGGAGTCACCGGCCATGTTCGTAACTTGCCGGCTCGACAGTCCCGATCAATATCCTTCACGACCTGTCTCACGCGGAGTTGGGCGCGCACGCGAGCCTTGAGTTGTGCTGCGATGAGCGGTTTCGTGACGTAATCCGCTGCACCTAGTCTCAACGCATCGACTTCCAGTGCGGGCGCGTCGTGGCTCGTCACGAAAATGATCGGGACGTGTGCCAGACTTGCGTCGCTCTTAAGGACCTCGCATACGTCAAATCCGGTCATGCCCGGCATATCGGCATCAAGGAGAATAAGGTCAGGGGGAGCATCCTTCGCAAGCACAATGGCAGCTTCGCCTGAGGTGGCGAACCGTTGATCGGGGTACGCGTCAAGCATTTGGCCCATGATTCGAATGGTCGACGGATCGTCATCTACTAAAAGAAGTCGCGCACTGTTTGCTGACATTCGGTTCTTCCTCAGGATTTTTTAATGTACGGCACCATGATGCGGCAATCCGACACAGCTTGATCGGGGGAAATGCGACGGCATTAGACCTTAAATCGTTTCTTGAAGCGGCCACGAAAATGGAGCGTTACCCTATTCTAATCTAGTGGTGGCCTGAAGGTCTGATGATTAAGCGTCAAAGTCTAATAGCATAAGACAGCTGTATTTCATTGCGATCGAGGTTATTGCCTGGATGCCGATTGCTTACGCCCTCGCTAATTGATGAGTGGGAGGCATTGATAGACCGAATTCTCAAGACTGCGCGCAAGAAGGAATTTCGTGAGTAAGCCGTAAAGTTGGTAATAACGGAAAGCACCGGTGCGTCAAAAGCCGTGCACTGACTTTCAATATCAGTGAAGACGTTGGCGACAGGGTATGGGCCGCGAAGGCCGGCAAGCCGTTGTTCAAAAGACCACCTGGCGCTGACGATCTACTCCTCGATGATGGCGGGAGCACGATCGTCAGACTTCCGGCCTGAACTTGTTCGGCCGCCTTGCAGAGGCGACGCGTCCAATGCCGTTCTCGCGGCGCACCGCCTCCATCGCCGCACCCTGTTGCTCACTTGCCGCCAGTGACATCGAGGAATGTGCCGGTTATGAAGGAAGCCTCGGCGCTTGCTAGCCATAGGATCGCCCGCGCAACCTCTTCAGGCTGACCGCCTCTTCCCATGGGGATCGAGTCTTTGACGCGATCCACCCGTCCCGGCTCTCCGCCGCTAGCATGCATGTCAGTGTAGATGTGCCCAGGGCGAATGCAGTTGACGCGTATCCCATCCCGCGCGACTTCTTTGGCAAAACCAATAGTGAATGTCTCGACGGCGCCCTTCGACGCAGCATAGTCGACATATTCGTTTGGACTGCCGAGCCGGGCCGATGCCGATGAGATGTTGATCACGGCGCCGCCCCGCCCATTGTGACGATACGACATCCGCTTCACCGCTTGCTGTGCACAGAGGATAGGGCCGATCGAGTTGACCGCGAAGATACGCCGCATCCGCTCGAATTCGAGATCCTCCAGCCGGGACTGCGGCGCAATGATCGCGGCGTTATTCACCAGTACATCGATCCGGCCGAACTCCCGGTCGATCGCGGCGAACAGCTGAGCGATCTGCTCTGGATCCGCGCTATCCGCGCGCACGGGTAAGGCCCGGCGCCCCACGGCTTCTACATCAGCCGCCACCGCTAGGGCGGCAGATTCGTTGGAGACGAAGCTTATTGCCACATCGTAGCCTTGTGCGGCAGCAAGACGCGCCGTCGCGGCGCCTACGCCGCGACCTCCGCCCGTTATCAGAATTAGCGGCGCCTGCGGGACGGTATCCATTTAGCGAACCTTCATGTGGTGGTGGGATGATGATTTGGGGTCGGGACGAAGGAATGCTGGCCGCTCATTGGCGGCTCATTGGCGACTCATTGGCGAGCTTTAGCCGATCCATCTCAACACAGATGGACGTAAGAATAACTATAGTGAAGCGCAAAGACAAAGCAGATTAATTGCTCGTCCGAGTTAGAAAAACTCTTTCGATGAAAAGCCTGCTGGCGTCCATGTGAGGTCTCGGAACCGGCTCTATTTCACCGGTCCCACACCTCGTGCGGCAGAGGCAACCCTTCCAGATCGGCCGCCGTCACCGGCTCGACCGGCTTGATACCGTCGCTCTCCAGCATCAACATGATCTGCCGGGTGTGCTGGGCGGCATGCCATGCGGTGCGTTCGAGGATTTCGTGGAATGGCCGGACGCCATAGTAGGTTTGCACCTTGAAGTCCATGCTCGCATTCTTCTGCGTTTCCCACCATGCCAGGAACCGCGCATGCACATCCTCGCCCCACTTGGCGATGTCCTCGCCGCTCCACTCATTGGGCGGAAGTTCATCAAATGATTCGAAGCGCAACGCAATACCTTGCGCGGCCTCCATGCCCATTTCGGCGACGCGGAACACGTGAAACGCGAGTCCCGCCGGCGTCCGGTTGCGGTTGCGAAAAACCATCTTGAGTTGCCCGGGCGCGAACTGACGCACGTAGCGTGCGGTCGCGCTCATCACCAAGTCGAGCTTTGCCACGAGTTGCGCGGGCGGAAGCGGTTCCATCACGCGGGTTTTCAGATCAAGGAACTTGATGACGTCGTGGATCGATTGGCAGAACGTATAACGCTTGCCGATCGATACCACCGGCACGCTGCGCGCGCCAAGTTCTGTCAGTTGAGCACGTGCGGCGGGATCGTTATGAACGTCCAGTGATTCAAACTCTATACCCTGTTCCGTCAGAAATTCTTTCGTGCGCAAGCACGACGAGCACCCCGGTTGCCAGAACACTTTAATGTGCGCGGCGGTCGTTGGGTCAGTCGATGTCTCAGTCATGGTCGTTCTCCGGGATGAACGTGTCGGTCAAGGCGCTTTGATCAGGCGTTGATGCCACTTCAGCATCGCGAGATTCACTACAGTCGCGAAGATGAAAAGAAGACTCGCGAGCGCCATGATGGTCTGTGAATCGTTGCGGCTCATGGCAATCATCAGCATGTGTCCGATACCGCTTTGCGACGCGAACATCTCGCCTATCAGCGTGCCGAGCAGGGTCAGCGAAAAGCCGATACGCAAGCCCGCCAGCACTTCGGGCACGGCGGCCGGGAGCAATACGTGACGCGCATACGACACCGGACTCAACCGGCACGCGCGTGCCGTGCGTGCGAACACGGGACGCATGTTGCGCACGGCGTTCATTGTGAAAATGGTGATCGGGATGATGCCGTGGATCACACCGAAGGTGACCTTTGCATAAAGCCCGAGTCCGAACATCAGCAGTACGACGGGGTAGAGCGTGATCTTCGGAATGGCATAGAACGCCATCAGGATCGGCTCGACGATGTCGCCTGCCAGGCGCTGCGCGCCGAGCACCAGGCCAAGACACACGCCGCCCATGCACGATATCGCGAAGCCCAGCGCGAACGCGACCGCCGTCACGCGCAGGTTCTCCGGAAAGTCGTCGTCGCTCATGATCGACTTGAGCTTGAGGAACGTAAGCCACGGACCGGGCAGCACCTCGGCGCCGAGCAGCGAGCTTGCCACCTGCCAAAGCGCGAGGAGCGCAACGACGAGCAGCGCGCCATCGCTCCACTTGCGGTGCTGATGCGCCGGCTTAAGTGTCGACGTCAGCAAGGTGCTCATGCGGACGCCCTCCGGGTGCGGCTGTAGAGACGTTCCTCGGCCATGTGCAGCAGCATGTTCAGCGTGCCCACGAATACGAGCAGCAGAAGCATGAGGCCGTACATCGTCGGGTTGTCGAAGTTGTTATATGCATACGCGATCCGGAATCCGAAGCCTGAACCCGCCAGCACGAACTCGCCCGCGATCACTGCGATGAACGCATACACCACCGCCAATTTGACGCCCGTGAACACGTACGGCAGGCTTGCGGGCAGCGTGATCAGCCGGATTTCATCGATCGTGCTCATGCGCATCGCACGTGCCGAGCGCAACAGCACAGGCGCAACGCGTTCGAGTCCGTTGAGCGTGTTGGTCGCCATCGCGACGACGCCGAACAGAAAGCCGATCGCGACCAGCGGCCAGCGATTCAGGCCGAAGATGACGATCAGCACGGGATACACCACGAAGATAGGCACCGCGTAATACGAGAGCAGGAGCGGATCGACCACGCGGCGCAGGCGCGGCAGCTTGAAGAGGCACACGCCGAAAACGAAGCCGCCCGCGACCGCAAGCAGTACCGCGAGCGACGCATTGGCGAGCGTCTGCAGGATGTCGTTCGTGTAGTCGCCTGACGCCAGCAGCGCCCACGCGCCTTCTGCCATTTTCGAGGGAGGAATGAACGAGACCGGATCGATCCACGCGCGCCGGCTCGCGATTTCCAGCGCGCCGACGAAGGCCACGACAAGCACCAGACGCCACCGCGCGGCGAGCTTCATGACTGGTTACCGAGCGCCTTGAGCGCTTCGCCTCGTAGCAGGCTCCAGACCTTCGCCGTCAGTTCGCCGAAGCGCGGGTCGAGCGCGGTGTTGCTGTCGCGCTGCCGTGACCAGCCAGTATGTATGGTCTCGATAAAGCGGCCCGGACAGGACGACATTACACCGATACGGTCGGAGAGCAGCACGGCTTCATCGATGGAATGGGTAATCAGCATCACTGTCGCACCGGTCTCGCGCCACAGATTGAGCATCTCCTCACCCATCAGCAGGCGCGTTTGCTGGTCGAGCGCGCCGAAGGGTTCATCGAGCAGCATGAGGCGCGGACGAACGACCATTGCGCGGGCGATGCACACGCGCTGGCGCATGCCGCCCGAGAGTTGCACTGGATACGAATGCGTGAACGCCTTGAGGCCCATGAACGCGAGCGCATGCTCCACCCGCTCGCGGATCTCGTTCTCGGGCACGCCGGCGCGGCGCGCGCCGAACGCGGCGTTGTCGTAGACGTCGAGCCACGGAAACGTAGCGTCCTCCTGGAAGACTATGGCGACCCCTTCCGGCACTTTGTCGCGCACCGGCACACCTTCAAACGTGACGGTCCCGGAACTCGCGGCATTAAGACCCGCGATGACGTCGAGCAGTGTGGACTTGCCGCAGCCGGACGGGCCGACCACGGAAAAAAACTCGCCCGCCTGGAGATTCAGGCTGACGGGTCCGAGTGCATGAAACGGCGGCTTGCCTTTCTGGCCGGCGTAGATGCGAGTGACGTCGGTGAGGGCGGCATGGATCGCGCAGGGCGTGCTATCTGGCGCGCGATCCGGCACGACCGTCAGCGGTACGCGTTTCATCGGCAACCTCACTTGGTACGCTCGCTTGCCGGCAGCATGGATTCATCGACGATTTTCTTCCAGTCGAACGGACCCGGCTCGATCGCCTTGATCAGCACGAGACCCTTGACCACTTCGTCCATGCTCGTGTAGTTGAAGCGGCCGGTGCTCCAGTAGCTCGGGTCCGTGTCGAGGCAGTTGTCGATCGCGGATTTTGCGACGGCAGGGTCGATCTTGTAAGCCTTCGCGAGAATTTGTGCGGATTCCTCACGATGCGCAATGATGTACCGCACGCCTTTGCTGCGCGCATCGATGATCGCCTTCACCGTATCCGGATGCGCCTTCAGGTAGTCGGTGCGTACGACGCCCACGGTCTGCGTCTCGGCGGGCACGATGTCGGTCGAGCGGAACGCGATCCTCAATTGGTCCTTACGTGCGCTGAATGAGGGTTCGGTCATGTACGCGACATCCACGGCGTGCTGCTGCAGCGCGATCATCATCGTGCCGGATGCACCCACTGGCTTGCGCTGAACCTGGCCGCTCAATCCCGCGCGATCGAGTCCGACGATCGTGATCATTTCGGTCATCGACTTCGGGCTGCTATAGCCGATGGTCTTGCCTTTCATCTGCGCGATGCCATTCACGTTGCCGTCCTTCAATTCCACCCATAGCAAGTCCGCGACGCTCTGCACGCCGCTATGGACGATCGTGATCGGCACACCTTGCCTGATCGCGGCGATAGCCGCCGGCAACGCGACTTCGCCGTATGGAATCTCGGACGCCATCGCGTTACGCACCGACGTGCCGCCACCCTCTGACGTGATGAAGCCGGTGACGTCGACGCCGTTCTGTTTGAAATAGCCTTTGTCCAGCGCCACCGCGAAGGGCACGCCATACATGCCATCGATCCAGTGCGTCACGGTCAGCGTGGCGGCCTGGCTGGTGTTGGCCGCAGCGCTCACGGTCACGAATGCGGCGCATGCGGCAAGCCGCACCAGGGCATGGATGGCTTTCATCGGCTGTCTCCTGAACATCAGGTTTTGGTTTGTCTGTGTCGAAAGTGTAGGACACTTTTGGAGGCACGGACGAGGGTAATGCATTCTTGTTTACACCTAATTGCCGGATTTATCCCTTTAAAAATGGCGTTTTTCCCTTTCCGATCAGGGTATATGCTGATGCCGATCGACCGGATTGTCACTAGTTTTGTCCTACACTTTTGCTTGATACTTTAGCCAATCGGCACGGCAGCTTCCGCTGTGTCCAACCATGCAGATCATGAATTACGAATCAGTCGAAGATGCTGACGACGCCGTCCAAGCCGTCCTCGAGCCGGTCTTGCGCACCGGCGAGACGGTCGATCGCACCGCCGACCTGCTCAAGCGCAAGATCCTCGAGGGCAGTCTCGTGCCCGGTCAGCGCTTGATATCGCGCGATCTGGTCGAAGAACTCGGCATCAGCCGCGGTCCGCTGCGCGAAGCGTTCCGGCGTCTTGCCGCCGATGGCCTCGTCGACCTCATTCCGAATCGCGGCGCGGTAGTACGCCGTCTATCCGTCGATGAAATCGCGCACATCTATCAGATTCGCGAGGCGCTCGAAGGGTATGCGGCGCGGCGCGCGGCCCAGATGATCGATGAGGGCGACAACCGCGCCCGCTTTACCGAGGTGCTTGAGCGTGGACGGCGTCATTTCACGCAGCCCGATTTCCAGGCGTTCGTGGTGGACAACCGGCAGTTCCACAGGATCATCGTGGACATGTGCGGGAATCCTCAATTAAGCGAATTGATCGACAAGTATCAACTGCCGGTATTCATGATCCAGTTGCGCCAGCGCATTGGCGTTGACCAGATCGTGCGCAATTCCCTCGCTGAACATGAGGCGATCGCGACCGGAATTCTGGCGGGCGACCCGGATGCCGCTGAAGAAGCCATGCGCCGGCACCTGTGGCATTCAGCCGATGAACTCGTCAAGCTGCCAGCGCTGAAGCTGCCTGAGTGAAATTAACGTGGTAGGCAAGGCGGCCGAGGGTTCCATCCCGCCCAACGAAGAGGTACCGACGCGTGGCAAAGACCCTGTTCGATAAAATCTGGGATCAGCACGTCATCGAGGAATTGCCGGGCGGAGTGAGCCTGCTGCACGTCGATCGTCATCTGATGCACGAGTTGACGAGCGTGGCGGCGATTCGCCAACTGGAAGCACGCGGCGCGAAAGTTCATGATCCGTCACTCACGTTCGCCACGCTCGATCACGTGATCTCGACGCGCCCGGGCCGCACTGCCGGCGATGAAGCCTGGAGCACCATTGCGATCAAGACGCTGCGCGAGCAGACGGGGCGGCTCTCCATCACGCGTTTTGATGTCGATGACGGCCGTCAGGGCATCGTGCACGTGATCGGTCCGGAACTAGGGCTGACGTTGCCAGGCGTGCTGCTTGTCTGCGCCGACAGCCACACCTGCACGCATGGCGCGCTTGGCGCGATTGCTTTCGGCATCGGTTCGACCGAACAGGTACACGTGCTCGCCACGCAGACGATCCGCCAGAAGCGGCCCAAAACCTTGCGCGTGCGCTTCGAAGGCGCGACTCGACCCGGTGTGGAAGCGAAGGACATGATCCTGTACCTGATCGGCGCGCTGGGCACGTCGGGCGGGACGGGTTATGCCATTGAATATGCGGGTCAGGCGATCCGCGCTTTGCCAGTGGAAGCGCGCCTGACGCTCTGCAACCTGTCGATCGAACTCGGCGCAAAGATCGGCATGATCGCGCCCGACGACGTGACGTTCGCCTACATAGAGGGCCGCGATTATGCGCCAGCGGGCGCGGCGCTCGATAAAGCCATCGCGCAATGGCGGGAACTCGCAAGCACCGATGACGCCGTGTTCGACAAGGAAATCACGATCGATGCCACGCTGATTCGCCCGCAAATCACATGGGGCACGAGCCCGGAGCATGTGATCGCGATCGATGCGCAAGTGCCCGATCCGCTCAGCGAAGCCGACCCCGTGCGGCGCGAGTCGCTCAAGACGGCGCTGGCTTATATGCAGTTGACGCCGGGACAACGGCTCGATCAGACGCCAATCGACCGGGTGTTCATCGGATCGTGCACGAATAGCCGGCTGAGTGATTTGCGCAACGCGGCGCAAGTGGTCAAGGGCCGGCACGTGGCCGCGCATGTAACGGCGTGGGTGGTGCCGGGTTCCATCGAGGTCAAGCGCGACGCCGAACGTGAAGGTCTGGATCAAATCTTTCTGGACGCCGGTTTCGAGTGGCGCGAGCCGGGCTGTTCGATGTGTGTCGGCGCGAATGGCGACATGGTCGGGCCGGGCGAGCGTTGCGTATCAACGTCCAATCGCAACTTCGTCGGCAGGCAAGGTCCTGGCGCGCTCACGCATCTGGCAAGTCCGCGCGTGGCGGCGGCGAGCGCCATCGCCGGCAGGATCGCCATGCTGGCAGGGGAAGAGTAAGCGGAGGTCGGTGCATGAAAGCGTTCACTGTTTGCGAAGGCATCGCCGCGCCGCTTATGCGCGACAACATCGACACGGACATGATCGTACGCGTGGAGCGGATTGCCCAGCTCGGGCGTGGCCAGTTCGCGCCATGGGCGTTCGAGATGGCGCGCTATCAAGCCGATGGCGCCGAAGACCGCAGCTTCATCCTCAACCAGCCGCCATTCCGGGACGCGCAAATCCTGCTGTCCGGTGCGAATTTTGGCTGCGGCAGTTCGCGCGAGATGGCGGTCTGGGCGCTAGAGGAATTCGGCATCCGCTGCGTGATCGCGCAGAGCTTCGGCGATATCTTTTACGCCAACTGCCTGCAGAACGGGCTGTTGCCAATTCGCCTTGACGGGGCGCAGATCGAATCGTTGGCAAAGCCGGCCTTAATCGGTGAACGGCTTCGCGTCGATCTCCGGACGCGCACGATCCAGGCGCCCGGTATTGATCAAATTGCATTCGATTTCCCCGACGATCGCCGCGAAGCCTTGCTTGAAGGTATCGACGAGATCGACCAGACGATGAAACTCAACGCGCGCATCCTGGCGTTTCAGCGCAATGACGCGGTGACGCGGCCTTGGGTTTATGTGCAACGCTAACGAATATTGACTGGAGCTGAAAATATGGTGAGCAGTACTGTTCATGCAGGCGCACGACTCGACCGATTGCCTACGTCGCGATTCCACCGGCGGATCCTGTGGCTGATCGGCGGCGGCATGTTTCTCGATTCGTTCGATATCTACCTCGCCGGCGGCGTGCTTGGCGCGCTCACCCGCAGCGGCTGGTCGAGCATGACGCTGAACGCCGCGTTTTTATCTTCCACGTTCATAGGCATGTTGATTGGTGCGTTCACCGCCGGCATACTCGGCGATGCAAAAGGCCGTAAGTTTACCTATCAGTTCAATCTGGCGATCTTCGGGCTGGCATCGCTTGCCGGCGCGTTTGCCCCCAACATGACCTGGCTGATCGTGTGCCGCTTCTTCATGGGACTTGGACTGGGCGCGGAAATCGTTGTGGGCTATGGGTCCATCGGCGAATTCATTCCGCCTGCCGTGCGCGGCCGATGGTCGGCATATCTGTCGCTGATCACAAACTCCGCTCTGTTCTTTTCCACCTTCCTCGGCTACCTGCTGATTCCGGCAATCGGCTGGCGCGCGATGTTCGCGCTGGTCGGGGTTGGCGCAATGATCGTCTGGCTGCTGCGCAAGAAGATGCCCGAGTCGCCGCGCTGGCTCGAATCGAAAGGGCGGCTGGATGAAGCTGACGCGATCCTGAAGAACATCGAGGCGGAGACCGCAGAAGGGCGCGAATTGCCGCCTATCGTCGAACCCGCAGGCACGCCGATCCGCGCTACCACGCTTGGGACCACGCTCGGTAGCCTGTTCAGGCCGCCGCTGCTGCGCCGCACCGTGCTCGCAGTGACCATCCAGATAGCCATCAATGTTGTGATCTACGGGTTCATTGTGTGGGTGCCGACGTTCCTCATGAAGCAGGGGCTCGGCGTGGCGTCATCGCTCGGCTATTCCACGCTGATGTCGCTCGGCGGTCCCGCTGGCGCGCTGATCGGCGTGTTGATCGCCGATCGCATCGGCCGCAAGAACGGGCTGATCGGCATTGCGGTGCTGGCGGCGATCGTAGGCTGGCTTTACGGTAACTCTTCGAGCGTCGGGATGGCCACGTTGCTGGGCTTCACGCTATTCACGCTGACCTACCTCATGGTCGCGCTCGGCATCGCGACGTATATCCCCGAGCTGTTCGCCACCGAAAACCGCATGCGCGCGAATGGCATCGCGGGGTCGGCGGGGCGGCTGTCGGGCATTGTCGCGCCGCAACTGGTCGTGCTGATGTACGTGTCGGGCGGCATCAAGGACGTCCTGTCGATCATCAGCGGCGCGCTCGTCTTGATGGTCGCGGTGCTCGTGATCTTCGGCGTCGAAACGAACCGGCGTTCGCTAGAGGAAATCGCAGCCGTCTCCGACGTCGAATCGCTTCATCAACCTGCTGCCGAACTTCCCGGCAACTGACTCTATTCATTCATTTCATTAACTCAACGAGGTCGAGCACATGACTGCCAATTCCCGCAGAAAAGCCCTTAAAAGCAAGTTCGCGTCGCGCGAGATTGTCGTGGCGCCCGGCATCTTCGACATGATTTCCGTGCGGCTCGCGGATACCATGGGCTTTGATTGCCTTTACATGACCGGCTTCGGTACTGTGGCCTCCTACCTTGGAGAGCCGGATGCGGGACTCGCGACCTACACCGACATGGTCAACCGCGTCACCGCGTTTTGCGGCGCGGCGAAGACGCCGCTTATCTGCGACGCCGACACCGGCTACGGCGGTTTGCTCAATGTCGCGCACACGGTGCGGGGCTACGAACGCGCGGGCGCGGCGGGCATTCAGATCGAGGACCAGGAGTTTCCGAAAAAGTGCGGCCACACGCCCGGTCGACGGGTCATCGCAATGGACGACATGGTGAAGAAGATCAAGGTCGCAACCGAGGCACGCGAGGACGCTGACTTTCAGATCATCGCGCGAACCGATGCACGCACATCGCTCGGTCTCGATGAAGCGTTGCGTCGCGGCGAAGCGTATGCGAAAGCGGGCGCGGACGTGGTGTTCATTGAATCGCCGGAAAGCGTGGAAGAACTGGAGAAGATCGGCAAGTCGTTCGATGTGCCGTTGCTCGTCAATGTGGTTGAAGGAGGGCGCACGCCGCAGTTGCCGCCCGCCGAACTGCAGCGGCTCGGCTTCGCGCTGGCGATCTATCCGTCGGCTGGCTTCTTGAGCGTGGCGCGTGCCCTCGAAAAAGCGTACGGCGAAATCAAGGCGATGAAAGGCACCGCGGCTCTTGAAAGCGAGCAGATGCCGTTCAAGGACATGTGCGAACTGATGGGCTTTCCGGCGGTATGGGAGTTTGATCGGTTGCATGCAGAGTGACACTGACGTGCCTACACTGAAGGAGGGCGTCAAGCTTCGACGTCCTGAACGGCCGAAAAATGCTGCGCCTGCGATGACGCTGTACTAGGGAGCCGCGACGCCAAGCGCGGATTCGAACAATTGATTGGTCATAGCGTGTTGGCTTGGCATGAGTGATTCCCGGATTCTGCCGCAATCACCCGCGACTCGGCTCACCGCTTGACGGCGCAGCAAAGCTTCGTTGCGTCGGGCTTACGCCCGCTGTCGACCAGCCAAACACACCCGCTCAAAATTTAAAAGAGGCTATCAGATCAAGCGCTTCGCCCTCGTCAACGACTTCCGCATACTTGGCCTGAAGGTCGAACAGATTGCTTTCGTGAGGCGCAAGCGCACGATCGCCGCAAGCATCGCGCACGACAAACGGCGTAAAGCCGTACTGCAATGCGTCGAGCGCCGTCGCCCTGACGCAGCCGGAGGTTGAAAAACCCATGATGAGCAGCGTGTCCACGCCAAGCGCGGCCAAACTTGATGTCAGGCTCGTGCCGAAGAATGCCGAAGCATACTGCTTGGTGACGACCAACTCGTCTGCGAGAGGTTGGAGGGTTGAGGGAAAGGCACCGAATGGTGAGTCCCCGAGGAAGCTTTCAAGCGCGCGAATCTTCTTGTAGAAGAGCCCCCCGTCCATGCCGTTCGCATTGTATTTAACCCGGGTGAAAACCACCGGAATCCCGGCGACACGAGCGGCTGCTGTGAGTCGCTGGCAAGCCGCTAGCGCTCTCACGAAGCCCGCCGCATAGAGCGGGCTTGCTCTATCAAGATAGGCCTGGACGACATCCACGAGGAGCACGGCCGGGCGGTTCCCGAATGCGAGGTGCCCGTCAAATCCGGCTTTGTTGTAGTCGGCTTGCAAGTCTTCTTGCTTATGGATGGTGTTAGTCACGCAGGTACTCCGTAGAGGTGGATCGAAGGTGGCGCGTAGAAGGTCAAGGTCCCGTAGCTCGCGTCAATGCGCTTAGCTGTTCAGCGTTTGCGCCTCCCGCTCTGAGCAGTCACTTCATTCGCTCGCGAAACGCAACGCGCCCGACCGGAAACGCCACGCCGATGGCCCTTCTTTCAAGGCTTCAATGGTGCGGCGGTGTATGGTTTCTGTGTCGAGGCTGTCGCCGAATGCGGGCTGCGCGGATGGTTGACGATCGAGCCAGTGTCCGAAGATAGCCTCGTCGCGCATGTGGTACCAGGCGGCTGCCAGATGTGCGCCATCGGCGCTGACGGAAAGGCTGCCGGGCACGGTGACTGTTTCCAATGAGGCGCAGCGCGGCCTTGCAGAGGTATATAGATGCGGATACAGGTCCTGAAGCGCGTGCGCCACCCATGTACCCAGCCCCTCGCCATCGACATCTGCGGCACTGATGCCGCATTGCGTGACGGCAGCATGGACCGCCTGCGCGGCATCGATGAATGCAGTGTCGCCCGTTGAGTCGATCGCATCCGAATCGCCGTGCCCAGGCAAATCTGGTGCGATGACTGGCCGTCCCTGCGCACATGCCCGCTCAATATAGCGATCCATGCCACGGGCGCCCCCGGGTGACCCGTGCAACACGATTAGTGGCTTGCCCGTGCCGCCGAGTGTGCCGCGCAGGTGCATGCGCGATGAGCTGGCGCGAACATAGGCGTCGCCAGCCGCGACCGCAGGCAACTTTGCCTCGATGCAGGCGTTCGTATGGGAGCTTCCGCAGGGTTCTGCTTTTCCCAGGAGACGCCAGATGGCCGTGGCCCACGCTTGCCTGTCGTCGGGAAAAGTGGCTAATTCAACACCTGGCGGTAGTGTGCCAAGACGTTCGAGATGCCCGAATAGCATGTCATCGTGTCGCGCGCCAATACAGGTGGGCACCCGCAGGTGCGGGAGCCAGCGTTGAGGGATGAACGAGAACGCTGCTGTATAAGGGGCGCGGTAGTTGTCACCCGCTGCGAGCAGATCGAGTGCCACTTCGTGCAACTGCAGTGCCGAAGGAAATGCCGTTCGAAGGCGCGCGCCGGCACCACGGTGATTCCACGGAAAGAAAATGTATTGATCGCGCACGCGAGCCCAAAGCCACGCTAGATGGGTTCCGTCAACGTGAGGCGTGAAGGGAGGAAGGTAGCCCGCTAGAATCGCCGCGCGTTCGTCGGCGCAAAATGCGCTCAGCCCATCGAGTACCAGTTGCGACACCCGCTCGGGATAGAGCGCGGCGAACGTCAGAGCGATTGCCGCACCGGTATGGGTGCCGTAGGTTGGCGCGCATTGGATGCCGAGGGCATCCAACGTTGCTGCGAATGCATGGGCGTAGTCGGGGACATCTGGGCGCCCGAGCGGTAAAGGCGCGGAATAACCGCAACCGGGTGTGTCGAAGGCGAACACGGTTATATCTGCGGGGCACGCCTGCATCAATGGCACGAGCGCGATTGACGACCGGGGTGAGGCGTGCAGCAGGACGACCGGAGGTCCGTCGCCGCTACGCCGATAGTGCACCAGCCGACCATCAACGCAGACGTAATGCGAAGTGACAAGACGAGCCATGGATAAGGGTCCGGATACAGGGAGAATGAGGTGCGCTTGAAGAAGCAAATATGTCAACCACGCTAGGTAACCACATTAGGCAACCAGCGGCCTCTCTGCAAATCGCGTGTAGGCAGTCTTCGCTACGTGGATAGCCCGGTCCAGTGCCATAGCCGCGCGAACCGGCTTTTGACGTGAGTAAAGTAAAATATTCCTTAAAAACAGGCGGCGCGGAGCAACTGTCTGTTCATCTGTCGGATTTTCCTCCAACGGTTTTGACGCCCGAATACTGGCTGACGAAATTGTTTCGTGACGAAGATTCATACGTCATCACGAAGTTGTCCAACAACACGAATTCAACTGGAAAAATTCCATGGCGCACGTTAACTTGAATGCTGCCGGCGATCTGGCTCGGGAGAGTCTGGAAGAGGAGGCTCATGCCACCTCGAATGCGTTACCGGACCCTGTGCCATGGCCCCGCCCTGGTCTTGCGTGGTACACGGTCGCGATCCTTCTGATCGCATATATGTTTGCTTACGTGGATCGCGCGATTCTCACCGTTCTGGTGGAGCCGATCCAGCGCGATTTTCATATCAACGATACGCAGATCGGTCTGTTGCATGGCTTCGCCTTCGTGATCTTTTATGCGAGCCTCGGCGTGCCTCTTGGCTATATCGCAGATCGTTTCAGCCGCAAGAAGTTGATCGTGGTCAGCATTGCGCTTTGGAGCCTGGCGACGGCGAGTGGTGCAATGACGAAGTCCTTTGGCGGGCTGTTCGCCAGCCGTATTGCGGTGGGAATTGGTGAGGCTGGACTGTCGCCAGCCAGTTATTCCATGATTGCCGATAATTTCGCGCCCGCCAAACGCAGTCTGGCGACGGGAATTTATACGATCGCCATCTACCTTGGCGGTGGCATGGCCATTCTTATTGGCGGTGCGCTCGTCGCTATTATTGGGCCGGCGCCGACTGTGGTCGTGCCGGTATTAGGCACCATTCGCGCATGGCAATTGCTCTTTTTGATGGTGGGATTACCGGGCCTGATCGTTTCAGCCGTTGCACTTACGCTTCGTGAACCCGCACGTCACGCGGTAAGTGACGAGGTTCCCGGACAAACGCTTGGTTCCAAGTTGGCCGAGGTCTTGTCGCATATCAAGAGCTTGCGGCGCCTCTACCTCTGCCACTTCTTTGGATTTGCCTTTCTCGGTGTTTCGTTCAACGTCGTCCTGCTGTGGGCCCGGCCGTATCTCTCGCGCTCATTCGGCATGGGACGCAGTGATGCTGCGATGCTGGTCGGAACGTTGATGATCGTATTTGCCACTGCCGGGATCATTTGCGGTAGCCTGCTGGCCGATCGCTGGCAGGCGCGTGGCAAGGTGGATGCGACGGTACGCGTCGGCCTTCTTGCAAGCTCGATGATTTTGATCCCACTCATTGCCTATCCGATGATGTCGAGCGTGTTCAGCGTTGGCATCTGTCTCGCGTTGCTGCTCTTTTGCGGCGCGTTTTCTTTCGGCGCCGCTCCTCCTGCGTTGCACCTCGTCACCCCTAACCGGATGAGGGCCATTGCGTCGGGCCTGTACCTGATGGTCAATAACCTGGTTGCACTCACCGTAGGCCCGACGCTGACGGGGGCGTTGACCGATTACGTATTCCACGATCCCAGGCAGATCGGTCTGGCAAGCAGCATCGTGGGGGCGGGAAGTGCCTGCATCGCGATAGTTTTGTTTGCTCTGATGCTACGTCCCTATCGGGAGGCCGCAATTCGCCTTTCTCCCGGAGTAGTAAAGGCATAGCAGAGAAAGAACCAAAAGATCAATTGGAAAAAACACAGAATTTTCATTCGTCTTTTTAGACAGATCAGGATCCCGTCGTAGAGGGTGCTGTCTTGAGAGGCGAGTCGCGCTGATTTCAACACTATATATTTCGGAGTGCAAAATGAAATACACCATATTGACTGTTTGCTCGATGGGATTGATGTGCGCTACTGCGCACGCGCAAACAAGTGTGACGCTGTACGGTGTTGTCGACGCTGGCATTGCCTACAGTTCAAATTCGAACGGGGCGCGCCAGTACTACATGAATAGTGCAAATGCCGGGGGTAATCGCTGGGGGCTGATTGGATCGGAAGATCTGGGTGGCGGGCTGACGGCAGTGTTCAACCTGGAGGCAGGATTCAGCAGCACAACGGGGGCGATCGGACAAGGCGGAACGGAGTTCGGACGCAACGCTATTGTAGGCATTTCCAGCTCAAAATACGGAACGGTCACTTTAGGGCGACAGAGCGAGTCTCAGTACGATTTTCTGTTTCGATACTCTGCGGGAGGATGGTGGGCGACGCCGGGGTCGGGATATGCCTCCCATCCCGGCGATCTCGACAATCTCGACAACTTTAATCGAGTGAACAACTCCGTAAAATTCAAGAGCATCTCGTATGGCGGCTTGACGGTTGGCGGCATCTACGGGTTCGGAAACAAGGCTGGAGACGTCACGCAAAATCAGATCTGGTCTCTCGCGGCAGCTTATGCGTTTGGTCCCTTTAGTCTCGCCGCTGGCTACTACAACGCGCGCGATCCAAACTATTCTGCATTTGGTAACCAGGCAAACGGCAGCACTGTAAGTACTAACATCACGAACCTTGCGATCGCCGGGTATGCATCGGCCAGAACGCAGCAGATCATCGCTGCGGGGGGGCAATATATCGCCGGTCCAGTGACTCTAAGTCTGCTTTACACCAATGCACAATTCAAGGATGTCGGTTCGGTCGCTGTTCAAGGATTGTCCGCGACGCAACAGGCCTTCAGGGGCACGGCAGTATTCAACAGCTATGAAGCAGGCCTGCAATATCAGCTGACGCCGGCTTTGGCGCTCGGCGTCGCCTACTGGTACACGCATAACGGCAACCTATCCGGTCTTGGAACTGCGCATTACGAGCAGATTGACGTCGGAGCGGACTATAGCTTGTCCAAGCGCACCGATGTTTACGCCTATGGGGTCTACGAACGGGCTGGCGGCACGGACTCCACCGGTGCTCCGGCAAGAGCGGCGATCACCTTTGCGTCGCCATCGAGCAGCAACGCTCAGACTATTGCCATCGTCGGTATGAGGCACAGGTTTTAATCAGGCGAGGGCGGAAGTCGACGGCCGCGTTGCCGTCAATGATGCCGCCGGGGCCTTTGCTGGTTCGTTACCTGTTCATGCATTCATATCCTGGCGAGCGGCGGCATCCGCCTGTCGGATACGAATACGCCCCGGATTTCCCGGTCATCCAGCGCCACGTAACATCAATATGAGTTCAAGGTTCTGCACACGCGCGTTGTGTGGAAGCTGTCCGAAAAAGTCGGGCAATGCTCGGCACCAGTACTCAAGGAGACTTTTTGAACGCTCAAACGCTGTATGACAAGCTTTGGAAGTCTCATCTTGTCCGTGAATATGCCGGTGGAGCGGGTCTGTTGTACATAGACCGGCAGTTGTTGCACGAGGTGAGCAGTCCGCAAGCTTTTGCCGGCATGAGATCCAGCGGTCGGGAGATCAGACGCCCAAACAGTCACCTGCTCGTTGCCGATCATGCGATTCCTACACGCCGGCCGAGCGATGGCCGCATACCCAACGAACAAGCACGTGCGCAAGTCCAGCTTCTTGCGGACAACGCCATCGAATTCGAGCTCGCTCATTTCGGCATGAGCGATGCACGACACGGCATTGTCCACGTGATCGGACCGGAGCAAGGCTTTACTCAACCTGGGATCACGTTAGTGTGTGGCGACTCTCATACGACGACACATGGAGCCTTCGGCGCACTGGCTTTCGGCATTGGCGCATCAGAATGCGAGCGCGTGCTTGCCACCCAGACTCTGCGGCAAACACGCGCCCGCAATCTGCGAGTCTGCGCAGAGGGAGCCTTTACTTCCGGGGTGTTCGCGAAGGATCTTGCGCTTGCGATTGTCGGCACGATAGGCGCGTCCGGCGGACAGGGCTATGCCATTGAATACTGCGGCGAGACGGTGCGTCAGTTATCAATGGAGGCGCGCATGACGCTTTGCAACATGACCATCGAGGCAGGCTCCCGAGTAGGTCTGATTGCTCCTGACGACACGACTTTCGCTTATATCGAGGGCCGCCCCAACACGCCCCATGGCGCCGCGTGGGAACGAGCCCTCGACTACTGGCGCTCGTTGCCAACCGATGCAACAGCACGTTACGAACAAGAAATTTATATTTCTGCGGAGTTGCTTGAACCACAGGTCACCTGGGGCACAAGTCCGGACCAGGTAGTGCCCATAACGGGATATCTGCCGGATCCGTCGCTGCAGGAATGCGAAATGGCAAGCAAGAAGATAGCGCGAGCACTAGCCTATATGGGGCTTGAGCCTGCAGCGGCCGTTGAGGGTATCGCGATCGACCAGGTGTTCATCGGGTCCTGCACAAACGGGCGCATAGAGGACCTGCGTGCAGCCGCAGCCGTGTTGCGCGGACGGCACATAGCGGACTCGGTGCAAGCATTGGTGGTGCCCGGTTCTGCGCAGGTTAAGCGAAATGCGGAGTCCGAGGGGCTCGATCGTGTATTCATCGAAGCAGGATTCGAATGGCGTCACGCAGGATGCTCGCTGTGCGTCGCCATGAACGACGACCGACTTGCTCCAGGTAAGCGCTGCGCATCAACGTCGAACCGGAATTTCGAGGGCCGACAGGGCGCGGGAGCGAGAACACATCTGATGAGCCCAGCGATGGCTGCCGCCGCTGCTGTCACAGGGCGCATCACCGACGTACGCACACTCTTACAGGGTCGCCCTGCCGGACAAGGTGCACCGTGGAAAAGTTGACACAAGTGACGTCGATCCCGGCATCGCTTCCCGATGCCAACATCGATACCGACATTATTTTTCCTGCAAGATTTCTGCTGATCACGGAGAAACGCGGACTCGGCCGATACGCATTCTATGAAAAACGCTTTGACGCGGATGGCGCTGCACGCGACGATTTCGTGCTGAACCGCGAGCCATGGAACAAGTCCTCGATCCTGATTACCGGAGACAATTTTGGCTGCGGCTCCAGCCGCGAGCAGGCGCCATGGGCGCTATACGACTTAGGAATTCGCTGCGTCGTGTCTACAAGCTTTGGTGAAATTTTCGAGGCTAACTGCTTGAACAACGGCATTTTGCCGGTGATGGTGAAACAGGTGGAACTCGCCGCACTGCACGAGGATGCAGGCTGTGCCCGCGAGTTGACCGCAGATCTTGTAGCGCGAGCGCTTGTGCGACATGACGGTACGCGAATTCCCATTGGTCTTCCTGAGTGGCAAAGCCAGGCCTTGCTCAATGGTTGGGACGAAATCGACCGCGCATTAAAAGAGGACTGCGAGCACACCGAACGCTTCGAGATCTTCCAGCGCGAAACCATGTCGTGGCTTTATGACAATGAAACACGTCACACCTAAACTTTAGTGAGTGCATTCATGGCCAATCCGGCTTTGCGGCAAAAATTGTTATCGAAGGAATTTTTCGTGGTTCCTGGCATACAGGACATGATCGCTTCAGTCATCGCCAATCAAGTTGGTTTCGATTTCGTGTATGGCACCGGGTATTGGATGACAGCGTCGGCGTTGGGTTTGCCGGATGCAGGCATTGCCACGTACACGCAAATGCTCGAGCGCATGGCGACACTCGTGAAATCGAGCCACTCCGCCGTCATCGCAGACGCGGACACGGGCTATGGCGGCTTACTCAATGTACATCACACTGTACGAGGTTATGAGGCTGCCGGCGTGACAGCGATTCAGCTCGAGGATCAGGAGTTTCCAAAGAAGTGCGGCCATACACCGTACAAAAGATGCATTCCAATGTCGCAGATGGTCGACAAGATCAAGGTTGCGGTCGATGCGCGTGAAAGCCGCGACATGTTGATTATCGCGCGGACGGACGCCCGAGCAGGCGATGGCTTCACTGCAGCCATGACGCGCCTCGAAGCTTACGCGCGCGCCGGGGCCGACGTGCTTTTCTTTGAAGCGCCTCAATCGAGAGAAGAGATGGTTCGCGCGTGCGCGGCGTTCGATCTTCCCATGGTCGCGAACATGGCCGACGGCGGCAAGACACCGATCCTCACTGCTGCCGAACTTGCTGAAATCGGCTATGCATTTTCCATCTATCCCTCCATGACAAGCCTCGTTGCCGCGGCAGCAATAAACGCTGCGCTACGTCGATTGAAAGACGCCGGTGTCAGCCAAAGTCCGGATTTGCCGATGTTCGACTTTACGGAATTCTGCGAGTTGATCGGCTTCAGTGACGTATGGGAATTTGAGCGGCGTTGGGGCCACGACGCCTGACGCGGTCAACCTCGAACATTTTTTAATCTTTGGAGTAGTTCCATGCCGTACGAAACCATCACATACGAGAAAAACCAGAACACTGCGGTCCTGACCTTCACAACACCTGAAGCGCTCAACGCGATTACTGAACAGCGTCTCGATGAGTTGGACCACGCGCTTGATGAGATCCACGCGAACCCCGACGTGCGAGCGCTGATCATAAGCGGTGGCGATGCGCGAGCGTTTTGCGTTGGTCTGCATCTTGACCTGCTTGCGCGAGCCTTCGAAGATCTTGACTATTTCGAATACGTAGTGCGCCGTGTAGCGGGGGTCATCAAGAAAATTGAAGATCTGCCGATACCGACAATCGCAGCCGTAAACGGTCTCGCAAGAGCGGGTGGCTTTGAAATCGCACTTGGGTGTGACTTCCTGTTGATGGCAGATGAAGCGAAAATCGGCGATGTTCATACGGACGCGGGTGTTCTGCCCGCAGCATCGTCGTTGCGCCTGCAACGTCGTATCGGCAATCAGAAAGCGAAAGACGTGATCTGGAGCGCGCGTTGGATGAGCGGGGCAGAGGCCGTGGAGTGCGGTCTGGCGCTGCGTTCATACCCTCTGCGTGAATTGCAACACGAGGCACTCAGGTTTGCCGAGAACTTTGCGACGAAGCCGAAAATGTGTCTCGCGGCGAACAAGTCTGTTTTCATGGACGGCGCCAACCTGGGTTCTCAAGAGGGTGCGGATCTTGAGCTGGAAGTTTTCAGCCGGTATATGCGAGCATACGGTTACGGCAAGGAGGGCTATACGGCATTTCGTGAAAATCGCGCACCCTCATGGCTTGTCAACCCGTAAGAGTACGCGCGACGCGGCCCCGTATATGTCGTCAGCCACGGCGTGCGCAGGCGTAGTAAACACCGCATACGGCCTAATGCCCGGTTGCCCTCAGATTCTGTTGAGTTGACAAGCTCATTGCACCGAACGACGATATAGCGCTGATGTCGTGGCTGGGTTGACGTCCGAGGTGTCGCATCCATCCCGGGAAGTCTCGGGCTTCCAGTATGGCTGCTCACCCTGGGCGCCCGACGTTTGGATTTCCGGCTTTGACACCGTAGATTCTGGAGGGGCCGAGTGGAAAAAGGTGTTCCAATTCGTTCCATCGCACGGGCCATTTCGGTTCTGCAGTGGATCAACCAGCGCGGCTCGTTGTCACTGATGGAAGTCGCAGTGCTCGCGAATCTTCCATATGCAACTACGTTTCGCATCGTCCAGACGCTAATGCATGAGGGATTCGTCACGCTGGAGCCTTCCCGCAAACGCTACCGCGTGACGAGCCTCGTGCAGACGCTGTCGCTCGGATACCGCGACCACGGCAGTCTGGTCGACATCGCGAGGCCTTACATGGTCGACCTGACGAAAAAATATAGCTGGCCGGTTTCGCTATCGACCGCCGTCGGCGGTTCGATGATGTTGCGCGACTCCACCTATTCGCTGTCTTCACTGTCTTTCAGCAACTATTATCCTGGCTACACATTTCCGATTCTCGAGGTTGCTTCGGGACACGCGCATCTGGCTTTTATGAGCGACGAGGCGCGCATTTCCATCCTTAACGGCCTGCGCGAGATCGGTGCAAAGTCATTGATACTCGACATGTTCGTTTCCGGAAAACTCACTGAGCGTATCCGCGAGAAAGGTTACGCGGTGCACGATCGCACCATGCAGACCGCCAACCCGGGCAAGACCTCGTCCATTGCGGTACCGATCATGGAAGCCGGGCATGAGACTGCCGAACTGACGCTAAGCTATTTCGTCACTGCCATGTCGCCCAGCGAGGCAGTTTCGCGCTACGTGGACCCGTTGAAAGCCGCCGCCGCCCAGATTGGCGAGGAGCTCACCCGCACGGTGGAAAATGCAGGCGAAAGCCAATCGGCTCCCGGATCAGTGTAGCTCGGATGTTGCACAGGATCCGGCCGTCATGGTGATCTGTCGCATGGACGGCGGGTACCCGTTGTTGCCTTGACTATTCCTTCTCAGTAACAAAGACGTTCGCCACTTTCTCTTACGCCTGATTCTTCGGAGCGGGCTGCTGGGAGACGCTGGCCGCCGAGCATTGAATCGGCCCTTGAGACCCCATCTTCGTCGCGCAGCCAGACCTGCTCGTCTCACGTCGCGCAGGCAGTCGGTTCCCGCTCAGTGGATAACCGGTCGTTACGCTTTGGCCTCGAAAAAGTGGCGATGCATGATTGATCTCATGTTTTCCATTTAACCAGAACGGTCGCAGACAGCGCCGTTCGCAAACCCAATGCGCTTATGACAGGTCACATTGATATTGTCGTCAATCTGTTTACGCCGGAAGAAGTAAATAACGGCCAGACCGGCTTCGATGGCAATTTTACAAGCCAGGTTCGTATGCCCGAGGCGATGAAGTCGGGCGTGTCAATCGAAGCGTATCTGAGAAAGATGGATCGGGCGGGCGTGGAGCGGTCGCTGCTCATTGCCGTACGTGCGGGCGATTTGCGTATGAAAGGCTCGTTCGAGATCCCCTACCAACAGGTGGCGAAGTGGTGCGATCGCTACCCGGATCGATTTTCCGGACTCGCGGGCGTGGACCCCTATCGCGGCATGCAGGGATTACGCGATCTAGAACAAGCGGTGCGTGAGTACGGGTTTATCGGTGCACACCTATATCCGCACTGGTTTCGGCTTGCACCGGACGCTGCGCTTTATTACCCGTACTACGCGAAGTGCTGTGAACTCGATGTGCCGGTCATGATGCAGGTCGGCCAGAACCTCATCTATCAAAAGGAAGTTCGGCTTCCGAGCGTTGCTCGGCCCATTCTGCTCGATCAGATTGCCATCGACTTTCCTGAGTTGAAATTGATTGGTATCCATATTGGAGTGCCTTGGACTGACGAAATGATCGCGATGGCGTGGAAGCACGCGAACGTCTTCATCGGTATTGATGCCTATGCGCCTAAGTATCTTTCTCCATCACTCAAGCACTACATGAATAGTTACGGCTCCGACAAGGTGCTATTTGGCACCGACTGGCCAGTGATAGACCCTGAACGCGCGGTTGCCGAAATGGTGGCGCATCAATTCAAACCCGACGCATTGGCGAAGATCATGCGTGGGAACGCGGTGAAGGTGTTCAAGCTATGAGCCAACCCATGACGCCTGATACGCCGCCTGTTTTGCCGATGGGCTTTCGCAATCTGACCGTTTCGAGCGGCATCCGAAGTTCAGCAAAGAGAACGCCCGAGAAGGTAGCGCTGATATGCGGAGACGAACAGAGAAGTTACGCGCAACTCGTTGAGAAAATTAATCGGGTTGCCAATCTCGCACGGGAATTCGGCATGCAGGCAGGTTCTCACGCAGCCGTGATTGCGCCTAATACGATTGAGTACATTGAGATCGTGGCGGGCGTGTCGGATGTGGGCGCCGCGATAGCAACACCCAACCCCAAGCTGACTGGAAGGGAGCTTGCCGACATCTGCAACGACGCGCACGCCACATTGGTATTCATTCATCCGGATTGCGCAACCGTTATTGACCGATCGCTATTCAACACCGTTAAGAAATTCGTGCAGCTCGGAGAGGAATATGACGCCTTGTTGAGCAAGGCGTCACCCGAGTTCGATCCCGCGTCAATTGCCGAGTGGACCACGTTTTCAATTCCTTATACCTCGGGGACGACGGGTCGTCCGAAGGGGGTCATGCTTTCGCATCGTTCAAGGAGCTTGGGCTTTCTCGCCTATGCGGCTGAGTACGGCATTTACTCTCCTGACGACCATTTTCTGGCGTTTGCGCCGATGTGCCACGGTGCGGGCCTGGCTTACGCAATGGCAGCCGTTTTTGTCGGCGGGACAACGGAGATTCTGGCGAAATTCGATCCGGAAGTTGTCTTGCGAGCCGTTCACTCCGGACGCGTGACAGGCATGTTCACGGTTCCGACGCACTATCACGCGATCTTTGGCCTCGATCGGGCCGTGCTCGAAGCAAACCGGGGCAATCGGCTAAAGGGCATCGTGGCAAATGCCGCACCGCTTCCGCAGAGTATGAAAGAGCAGATCGTAGAGTATTTCGGCGATGGCCTCTTGCATGAAACCTATGGTTCAACGGAAGCCGGTGTGGTGAGCAATCTACGTCCTCGGGACCAGTTGCGCAAACGCAATTGCGTGGGACAGCCATTCATTGGCAACAGCGTGCGCCTGCTGGACGAGCAGGGCTTGGAAGTCGGACCCGGCGTGGTGGGCGAGCTCTTCAGCACGTCGCCATTTCTATTCAATGGCTATTGGAACAATGAGACAGCGACGCAGGATGCATTTCGTCATGGCTGGGTCTCGGTGGGCGACCTGGCGATGCGAGACGAGGAGGGCTATCTGTACATCGTTGACCGAAAGAAAGACATGGTGATCAGCGGCGGGATGAACATTTACCCACGCGAAGTGGAGGACGTACTCAACGGCCACCCGAGTGTTGCGGAGTCCGCTGTGTTCGGCATACCGGATCCGCAGTGGGGCGAGTCGCTTGTCGCATGTGTGGTTATGTGGCCTGAGGCGCAGTTCAATTCTGATGAGCTGATGGCTTTTGGACGGACCAATCTCGCCTCATACAAATTGCCTAAAAAATACGTTCCGATAGATTCGCTTCCGCGTAACGCGAACGGCAAAGTGCTTAAGACAAGTCTTCGCGAGTGGTATGCAACGCTGAGCTGCTGACGTGAAATTCGCCTTGTTGCTGATCACATTCACCTATGTGTCGGAACTGCCAGGCGACGCCAACAGGCGCGGCTTCGACATCACTGAACCGGACTGAAACCATGACTTATCGACTAGGGGTAGATGTAGGTGGCACGTTCACCGACTTGCTGTTGTTCAACGACGCAGATGGCAACTTCTGGCGCCACAAAACGCCGTCGACGCCCCATGATTCTTCTGAAGGGATCATGACAGGCGTTGCGCAGATCTGCGAGCAAGCCGGTGTGACGCCTGCTGATATCGACGTATTCCTTCACGGCACGACGGTGGCGACAAACGCAGTCCTCGAAGGCAAGGGAGCGCGCGTGGGTCTGGTGGTGACGCAAGGTTACCGTCAGGTTCTTCAAATTGCCCGGTCCCTTGTACCGGGCGGCCTCGCCGCATGGATCGTATGGCCTAAACCCGAGCCTATTGCGCGGCTTGAGGATACCGTTGAGATCAAGGGACGCCTCGATGCGCAAGGTCAGGAGGTGCGGCCTCTTGTCGAGGATGATATGCGAGCGCAGCTTTCGACGCTCGCGGCAAGCGGAGTTGAAGCGTTGACGGTCGCGCTCATGAATTCATACGTCGATGGCCGGCATGAGCGCGAGGTGGCGCGTATTGCCGCCGAGATCATGCCCGGCATACCGGTCTCCTTGTCGCACGAGGTGCTGCCGGAAATGCAGGAGTATGAACGTACCTTGACGACGGTAGCTAACGCTGCTGTCCGGCCGCTTGTGGGTCGCTACGTGGCCAATTTGCGCAACCGGCTTCGCGATCTCGGGATGAAAGGACGCATTTCGTTGCTGCGCTCCGACGGCGGCTTGATGTCGACGGAAGCCGCGGAAGAACGTCCGGTTTCTCTGTTGATGTCCGGACCAGCCGGCGGTGTCACGGGTGCCCTATGGGTCGCGCGCAACGCCGGCCTGAAAAACATTCTGACGCTCGACGTTGGTGGCACTTCCACGGATGTCGCCCTGATCGAAAACGGCGAGCCACGGCTCGCCCGCACCACCGACGTGGGACATCTGACTGTGCGTGTATCGGCGCTCGACGTGAAAACCGTGGGCGCGGGCGGCGGATCGATCGCCAAGATCCCCGAGCTGACACGTGCCTTGCGCGTCGGCCCCGAATCCGCAGGCGCCGTTCCCGGACCGGCTGCATATGGTCGCGGCGGCAAGCTCCCCACCGTGACTGACGCCAACGTGGTGCTTGGCTACTTGCCGGAAAACCTGCTTGGCGGCACATTCCGGCTTGACCGCCAGGCAGCACACGATGCGGTCCAGACAATTGCAGATGGACTTGGCGTGAGTCTGCACGAAGCGGCGCGCGGCATCATCGACATCGTCAACGAAAACATGTTCGGCGCGTTGCGCATGATCTCGATCCAGCAGGGCTACGATCCGCGAGACTTCGCGCTGATGGGTTTTGGTGGCGCAGGACCGCTGCACGTCAACGCGGTCGCACGCCTCATGGGATCCTGGCCCGCGGTATCGCCGGTGTCGCCAGGCGTGCTCTGCGCGCTCGGTGATGCCACTACCCGCACGCGAACCGAGACGGCTCGCTCATTCTCGAAACGCTTCACGCAGACGAGCGACGCCGAGTTGGCGGCAGCACTCGTGCAGATGGGCGAGCAGGTGCGTCAGTCGCTCGTCGACGATGGCGTCGCGAATGCTGAGATTGAGATTCGATTCGAGGCGGATGTTCGCTATCACGGCCAGGCGTTTGAGGTGCCGATGCCAATCGAGGTCGAGCAGTTTGCGTCGAACCTCGGCCTTGCCGATCTGGCCGAACGTTTCGACATTTCCCACAAGCGTCTTTTTACCTTCAGCATGGACACCGAGCGAGAGCTCGTGAATTTGCGTGCTGTTGCTTTGGGCCGGGCAGAAGAGCTACCCGCCCTCGAACTTGTGTCCGGTGACGGTGATCCTGTAGCCGCGAAGCTACGCGATCACGAGATGTGGAACGACGGGAAGTTTGTTCCGGCCGTGATCTACGATCGCAGCAAACTGCGCGCGGGCGATCGCGTTGAGGGGCCCGCTGTGGTCTGCGAGATGGATTCGACCACCGTCATTCTGGCCGGCTTTGTCGGCAACGTGGATCGTTTCGGCAACATCCTGATCAATCCGGTTTGAGCATTGGAGAGTTAAATGGCTGCAACCATCATCCAGACTAACGCGACGCCTTTCCAGCCCGCGAGCGTTGATCCAGTCACGCTCGATATTCTTGAGAACGCCTTGCGCAACGCGCGTGTAGAAATGGACGCGACGCTATTTCGCACGGCGCTCTCCCCGGGCATCCGTGAGCAAGGAGATGCGTTTCCCTTGATCGCCGACCGGCTTGGCCGGATGGTCGTGGGTCAATTTGGCTCGTTTATCGGCGGCTTCCTGAAGGCGTATGCCGGAGAGATTGAAGAGGGTGACATCATCCTCCTTAATGACCCGTATTCGTGCGAAGGTGCGATCAGTCATTTGAACGATCAACTGGTGATCCTGCCTATTTACCGTCATGGCCGTCTCGTCGCCTGGTCGGCGATGTTCGGTCATATGACAGATGTGGGCGGCAAAGTTCCGGGGTCACTGCCAACGGACGCCGGCTCAATATTTGAGGAAGGGTTCCGGATTCTTCCCGTGAAGCTTTATCGGCGTGGCGAGTTGCAAAGCGATTTGCTCGCACTTGCTGCTAACCAGTCCCGTATGCCTGAATGGTACAAGGCGGACCTGCATGCGTTGGTCGCTGCATGCCGGGTTGCTGCACGACGTGTGGATGAACTATGCGAACGCTTCGGCGACGACGTGTTCGACGCCGCACTGGGTAACTTGCTCGAGCGCAATCATCGCGCAATGAAGCACCTGATTACGACTTCGATCGGTGAAACTCCGGTTAGCTTCGAGGACTTCATCTGCGACGACGGCAAGGGTGTCGGGCCATTCCGGATCAAATGCACGATGTGGCGAGAGGCTGACAGGGTCATTCTCGATTTTGAAGGAACAGATCCGCAATCTACGTCTTCAATCAATTTTTATCTGAATGAAAACATGTTCAAGATGTTTTTTGGCATCTACATGATCATGGTTTTCGATCCTCAGATTCTTTTCAACGATGGGTTTTACGATCTGGTCGACGTTCGTATTCCGCAGGGCTCGTTGCTCAAGCCTGATTTTCCCGCGGCGCTGTCTTGCCGTACCCACGCGCTGGGCCGTATTTTTGATGTGTTGGGCGCGTTGCTTGGGCAGAAGACGCCGGACTTTCTGAACGCCGCGGGCTTCTCGTCCTCCCCCCATCTCATGTTCTCCGGATACGACAGCGCCGGCAAATGGTTCCAGTTGTTCCAGATCGGTTTCGGCGGCATTCCGGGCCGTCCGTTTGGCGATGGTCCTGATGGTCACTCACTCTGGCCTGGTTTTACGAACGTACCCAATGAGTTTCTAGAGCGCTATTTCCCCATGCGTATCGACCGCTACGAGACCATAGCGGATTCGGGTGGCGCCGGAAAGTTTCGCGGCGGTAACGGCATTCTGATGACCTATACCTTCCTGGCGGAAGGGGATATATCGATCCATGACGATCGCTGGTTTATTCCACCTTGGGGCGTCAATGGAGGGGAACCGGCAAAGCGTTCATCGAAGGTGCTCGAACGGGCGAACGGTGATCGCATTTCTTTACCGTCCAAGTGTGACGCGGTGCGCGTCAACGTCGGCGACCAGCTTCACTTTGTGACGTGGGGCGCTGGCGGATGGGGTGACCCGCTGGAGCGCGATCCTGAACTCGTTGCCCGTGAGGTGCGCCGCGGGCTCGTGACGCGGGACGGAGCGCGAGCGTATGGTGTCGCGCTCAACTCGACAGGCGACTGTGATGAGGTGGAAACGCGGCGCTTGCGGGAATCGTTGCGAAGCAGTCGCGCTCCGCTGCCGCTCTTTAACCGTGGACCGGATATCGAACAGTTGCGGGAACGCTGTCTTGAAGAGACTGGGCTGCCGGCGCCGGTGGCGCCATCGTGGTCGAGTAAAGAGAAACGCGCCTGATGGACATGGCCGATTTGGCCGCGCAACTTGCACGGATCGTCGGGGTGCAACACGTTCTCTCGGGCGACGCCGTGCGGCCGTTCGCGCATGATATTTATCGGTCGAAGGAATTACCTTGGCTGGTCGTGGCGCCCGGGACTGTCCACGAGTTGTGCGAGGTCGTTCGAGAAGCGGCCTCGGCTGGCCGGCCGGTATGTGTTCGTGCAGGCGGCAGTTCTTATACCGACGGCTATCTCCCCGCGCAAGTGGGCACGATCATGCTCGACATGCGCCGGCTGGATCGCATTGTCGAGATCAATCGGACCGATGCCTATGTCACCGTGGAAGCAGGCGTGACGTGGTCGAAACTTGCCGTCGTGCTCGAGGCGCAGGGTCTGCGCACGCCGTTTCAAGGCCCCTTCTCCGGACTTGTTTCGAGCGTCGGCGGGGCCATGTCGCAACACGCGATCAGTCATGGGACGGGGGCTCATGGCACTTCTGCCTCGTCGGCGCAGGCGTTCGATATCGTGATGGCCGATGGCAGCCTGCTGCGGACTGGTTCGGCAATGCGAGGTCTCTCCCCATTTGCGCGTGAGTATGGCCCGGATCTGACCGGCCTCTTTACTGGCGACTGTGGCGCTTTTGGCGTTAAAGCGCGCGTCACGTTGCCTCTTCTCGCCAACTCTGCAGCATCAGGCGGGGCATCATTTGCCTTCAACTCGTTCGATGCCATGCATCGGGCAATGCAGGCAGCCGCATGGATCGGCGTCGATGAAACGAATTTTTCGTTCGACTCCGCTATGCTGCGCGGCCAAATGGAACGGGTTCGTGGATTGCCTGCTCGCTTCGTCGCGCTAGCCGACGTGTTGCGCGGCGCAAGATCGCCGGGGGGACGGGTGGCAAACATACTCAGGTTCGGCCTATCAGGCAGACGTGCATTTCGACACTCGCCCTATATGTCGCATTTCATTGTTCATGGGGACGATGCTCGCGAAGTACGTGGGCGTCTTTGTCGCCTGCGTCAAGTGGCCAGGCCATTCGGATCGGAAATACCGCCGGCTGTGCCGTTCATTGTTCGGGCTAGGCCTTTCGAAAAGATGTTCAATGTAGTTGGCCCCGCCGGAGAGCGATGGGTGCCGCTTCATGGTGTATTGCCGCACTCTGGCGTGGCCGACTTCCATGCAGCAGTTCTGTCCTTCTTTACCGACCGGGCCGACGACATGCAACGTCTTGGTGTATGGAGTGGGGCGATGTTCGAGGCAATTGGCCGTGGCGCGATGAGTTATGAAATCGCGTTGTACTGGCCCGATTGCCTATCCGACTATCACCTCCAGGAAATTCAGCCCACAGTACTCGCGCGTCTTGGTCGCCACCCATCCAATCCTGAGGCCCGTGCTTTCGTCGATTCGCTGAAGCAAGACCTGATGACGCTCTACGACAAGCATGGCGCCACGCACTTTCAGCTTGGGAAGGCCTACTGCTATGCATCGTTACTTACGAGAGATGCATTTCGCACTGTTGTTCAAATCAAGCAAGCGCTCGATCCAGACAACGTAATGAATCCTGGTGCACTGGGCCTCTGACGCCTCTTGACGACGCCAGTTGGCAGCAGTCGAACATTCTTCTGACTTTAAATATACAGAGATCCATGATACCCACCTTCCAGTTTCGGAGTGTTCCCACGCTGATCGTTGAATGGGGCGTCACGGGCAAGCTAGGCGAACTCTTGCGTAAGCACTATCCCCGTGTCAGCTGCGTCGGGGTCGTCACAGATGGTTTCCTGCATGGAAGTGGATTGCTGGATCCCGCACTCGAAAGCGTCCAAGCAAGCGGTTTGCGCGTCATCATGATCAACACCGTCATAGCCGACCCGCCGGAACACGTGGTCCTGGACGCTGCAGATCTCGCCCGGAGCGAAGGTGTTGAAATTGTTGTAGGAATGGGCGGCGGATCGTCGCTTGATGTCGCAAAGCTCGTAGCGGTGCTGCTAGGTTCACATCAGACACTCGACACAATGTACGGAGTCGACTGCATTGAAGGCGTCCGACTGCCGCTGGTGCAGATACCCACGACCGCTGGTACCGGAGCAGAGGTCACCTCGGTCGCGATCGTGACGACAGGGCAGACAACCAAGGCGGGAGTCGTTTCACCAAAACTCTACGCGGACATCGCGATCCTCGACGCAGAACTTACCATTGGCCTTCCCTCGCATGTGACGGCGGCGACGGGAGTCGATGCGATGGTGCACGCGATAGAGGCTTTCACAAGCGCTCGCATGAAGAATCCATTGTCCGACATGCTCGCGCGTCGCGCCCTCGAACTGCTGTCCAGGAACATCATTGCCGCCTGTCGTGACGGTGCCGATCGCGGCGCGCGAGAGGCGATGCTACTCGGAGCGAGTCTGGCAGGACAGGCGTTCTCCAACGCGCCGGTGGCCGCCATACACGCGTTGGCATACCCGCTTGGCAGTGTGTTTCACATACCGCACGGTGTGTCGAATGCGCTGCTTCTGCCGCATGTGTTGCGTTTCAACGCGTCCCATGCGGCGCATCTCTACGCAGACGTTGCAAGTTGGATTGTTGTCCCCTATACGCATGACGGAGACACATCTTCGAAGACAAATGCGTTGATCGATTTCCTGGAAAGAATACTGGAAGAGATCGGTTTGCCGCGCACGTTGAAAGCGGTCGGCGTCACGCGCGACGATTTGCCAGGACTTGTCAACGACGCGATGAAGCAACAACGACTCTTGATAAACAATCCGCGCGCTGTGAGTAGAGAAGACGCACTCGCCATTTACGAGGCCGCCTTCTGAAATGGCTCGAACCTACTATTCAAACTGAACGATTGATCACCAGGCGAAGATGAAGTTCGTTATCGAAACGGCTAGGTAATTTTAAAACTGGTGACGCAGCCCAGCCTGAACAATCGTTTGCAACCTTCCGGACGAGGCTGTGGCAAAGGTCAGGGCGGCGACAGCAGCTCTCCCTGTCGCATCGGTGCCCGCTGCGCGCTCGTGCATCGCAAAAGCATAGACGTCTGTTCGTTTCGAGAGATGATAGTCAAGGCCCAGGTTGATCTGGTTGTAGTGGGCTGATGCCACGTTGTCGGCATTCCCGTTGTGTGTATACACATAAGACGCCATGGCCTGAAGTGAAGGCGTGATGTAGTACGCAGCGTTCAACTCGTAGCTATCGAGGGTAGCCGTCCCACGAAAACTGTTTTGCAATGCCGTAAGTCCAGTCACTGCTACACTTCCTAGTCCTTTGTACTGCGTGTTGCTATACAGTGCCTTCAAAACGGCGTCGCCGAGCGTGTAGGAAGCCGCTGCCACAATAATCTGCTGTGTTTTTGCGCTCGCGTATCCGCCGGTTGCCACGCTTGTAATGTTGGTGGCAGTCGCGCTGCTGCTTGTCGAATCGCCATAGACCGAGAAATTGGGATCATTAGCGCGTTCGTATCCAACCGCGAGAGCGATAGGACCCGTGGTGTATGAGGCGCCGGCGTCATACACAGAGTTGCGCGAGAAGTCCCCTGCGATGTTACCGAAGGCATAGGATCCGCCGAATTTGAAACCACGGTAAGACACACTTTGAAATTTGACCGAGTTGATCATTCGATTGAAGTTGTCAAGATTGTCGGCGTCGCCCGGGTGAGTCGCAAAGCCAGAACCGGCCGAGATGAGGGAGCTACCGGCTGCGAAGGGATAGACAAAGTCGTATTCGCTTGAGCTTTGGCGACCCATTGTCACGCTGCCGTACGGACTGGAAAGACCCACATAGGCATTGCGACCAAAGAATGTCCCACCTTGTCCGATCGAACCGTTGGTGCTGCTAAAACCGTTTTCCAATTTGAAGATCGCGGCCAAGCCTCCGCCGAGGTCTTCAGTGCCCGTCAACCCCCATCGATTTCCCCCCGCATTTCCACTATTGAGGAACCATTGGCTGCTGCCTTTGGCATTGGTGTTGTACGAAATGGCCGTATCGACGACCCCATATAACGTCACTGAGCTTTGCGCATACGATTGCTCAGCAATGACGCTGGTCCCGCTCACGATCAACACAGACAGTAGAAATTTGTTCATTTGTTCATCGCCCAAAAGCTTGTGGATAGAGATACACCTTGAATTGATCAGCGTTCCAGCCGCTCCAGACGTCGTGGGTCTGGATTCGTGTGAATGTGTGAGACAGGCTTATTCAATCGCAGGCGATATTTTTTACAAACTAGAAGAAATGAATTCCTACCAGACGGAATTCACTCGCCTAAATTCGACCGCCACGCATGCCAGTACGCGGGCCCGAAACGAGATTGCGCATCGAGAAGATTCAACAATTGCCAACGAGTGAAACGGACGCCGCTCTTGTCCGGCAGCCTGTCGCGATCCAGATTGACTCAGGCAGAGAAAAGTTGGCCGCCAAGCGCCAAAAGTTCTACCTGGTGAGCATGATTAAAGAAATCATAAGAGGGGGTTTCGAAAGCCCTGAGAATGAGATTTGGACACGCGCTGCAGCGCGTTGACGCGCAGATGCTGCGATGAACCGAACTTTGATCATCGACACCGAACGCGGCACGACATGCCCTGTTGTATAGCCTGTGAAGGCTGATTCTGCCGGCGAGGGAGAAAGTTTTGGGACGAGATATTCCAGGCGATGCTGTTCTCTGCGACGTCTTGACAGGCTACCTCGGGAGCGGGAAGACGACGCTGCTCAACCGCTATTTGCGCGGTTCTGAGGCATCAGGAACGGCTGTTATCGTCAACGAGATAGGTGCAATTGGTGTCGACCATCTAATCCTTGGTGAAGTATCCGACAACGTTGTCCTGCTTGATTCCGGGTGTCTCTGCTGCTCGCTCACTGGATCGTTGCGCGAGACCCTGCTTGACCTCTATCTTCAAGCGGAACGCATAAACATTTCGCTAAAAAAGGTGGTGATCGAGACAACTGGGCTTGCAGAACCTTTGCCAATTTTGCATGCCTTAATCGGTGACCGCATGCTCAAGGAACGATTCGCTCTGCGATGCGTCATCGTTACCGTAGACGGACAACAGGCACTAGAACAACTTGCTAACCGGAAAGAAACGGCAAGACAGGTTGCTGTTGCTGACGTCCTCGTGATCACGAAAGCGGATCTGGCAAGTCCGACAACCCTCGAAGCACTTAAGGTGGCGCTGTCTGCCATCAACGGATGTGCAGCTCAGATCGATTCATCCTCGCCCGGTGCGGTCAACGAGGCATTTGATACCAGTTTGGAGAACCACAATTTCATCCGTCAAACCCTCCAGATTGGTCAAGGCCCCTATCTCGAGCGGTCTCACCGAGTCAGTCTGGGAGGCCAACCTATTGGTGCTGAAAGTTTTTGGATTTCCGAGCCTACGACATGGCCGGGTATCGCAGCGTGGTGGAATCTCCTTGTCACGCATTATGGAAAGAACTTACTCAGGTGCAAGGGACTTCTTAGCCTAGCCGATCAACCGTCAATTGTATTGCTTCAAGGGGTGGGCACTTATTTGCACAAACCAGAGATGCTCGGTGCATGGCCCGGAGGCGACGATCGAGCGAGGTTGACCGTCATTGGTGAGGGGCTGGATCGACAGTGGCTCGCATCGAGCTTGCGAGCGCTGCGGCTAGTGGAACCCGGGCTTTTACCCACCACGCTTGCTGAACTTGATCAGCTAGGGACTTGAAATCTTATTCGAGCACCGGGCTAGTTTGCTTTCTAGGGGAATACTCAAATGGGCACTGACTATGTAATCCGTGGCGCCTCCGTCGTCGACGCAGCGTGCGATCCGAAGTTAATGGATTTGCTGATAAAAGACGGAAAGATTGCTGGCCGTTTGGCTCCTGGAACATCAGTTGACGCCTCCTTTGAGGTGCTGAATGCTGTTGGCCTTCATGCGTTCCCGGGGCTTATCGACACCCACGTTCATTTTGGCTTCGGAGAAAAAATCACCGAGTATGAAACGGAGACAAGTTACGCGGCGCAGGGCGGTTTCACTTCAATTCTTGGCTATTTTCTGAACAACGAAGCTTATGGGGATGTCTTTGAGCGCGAACAGGGGTACGCGCATCCCCGTGCTCACGTTGACTACGGTTTTCATTTCAGCGTCGCGAATGAACAGCACGTGAGAGATATGGCCTCGTATGTGAAGAACTATGGGGTCACCTCCTTCAAGTACTTCATGAACTTCAAAGGTGAAGAGGGGCGATATCTTGGGCTTGACGGCACCGATGACGGATACCTTTTCAATTTGCTCAGGACATCGGGCCAGATTGAGGGTGTCACAGTCGTCTGCCACACCGAAAATATAGAAATAGTGAATCGGTTACGAAAGGCTCTTCAGGAGGAAGGCAACAATGCGCCAACGCTCGCCGACTGGGCTGCGGTAAAACCTCCGTTTACCGAAGCGGAGAGCTGCATTCGGGCGATGTACTTTGCCGAGCAGTTTGGTGCGCGTATTTACATTCCGCATTTGAGCACCCGTATGGCGCTCAACGAAGTCCGTCGCTGGCGCAAGCGCTACCCGAATGTGCATGTTGAGACGTGCCCTCACTATCTAACCCACGATGACAGCTCGGAGTTGGGTGCGCTTGGGCGCGCAAATCCTCCGTTTCGCAGCAAGGACGATGTCGCGGCGATGTGGGAAGGATTGGAAGACGGAACAATCGACGTCGTTGCCTCTGACCATGTTCCTCGAAAGCGTGCAACGAAAGAACGTCCTTTTTGGCTTGCTTCGCAGGGCTTCCCCGGTACTGCGACCATCTTGCCGGTCCTGCTAAGCGAGGGTTATCACAAAGGCCGAATGAGCCTCGGGCGCATAGCACAAGTTTTAACCGAGGCACCGGCGCGCATCTTCAATATGGCTCCAACGAAGGGATCTTTGGAGATAGGTGCCGACGCGGACGTTACGCTCGTGGATCTCAACCGCTCACGGGTAGTTGTTGCCGCCGAACTCGGATCTTATTCCGACTACAGTTTGTACGACGGGTGGAACCTAAAGGGTTGGCCGGTACGTACGATTGTACGTGGAGAGACCGTCATGCTAGATGGAAAGATCGTCGGGCAGCCCGGTTATGGGCGATATCTTCCGCGCCATTTCAAGCCAGCGCTGATTTAAAAAAGTTCGCTTTCCATACGTGTCAACAAGGAATGGCCATGAGCACGCAACCTGTGTCTGATTTAGCGTCGACTGACCAAGCAGCGGTCGCTTCGCTCCCAAGTAGGGTGTCGGCCCGCGTGGTAATCGCGGGTGCTGTGGGATCTGTTGTCGAATACTTCGATTTTGGTGTGTATGGATATGTTGCAACGATACTTGCAACGCAGTTCTTTGCTGCGGGCGATTCAACATCAGCGCTGTTGAGCACGCTCGCCGCCTTTGCTGTCGCGTTCGTCCTTAGGCCGGTCGGCGGGCTGATCTTTAGCCATTTCGGCGATAGGTACGGTCGCAAGAACACGCTTGGCGCTACCGTATTGATGATGTCGGCTGCGAGCGGCCTGATCGGTGTCTTACCGACATACGCCGCTATCGGGGTGGGCGCTAGCGTTTTGCTCGTCTTGGCTCGCTGCTTGCAGGGCATTGCAGCAGGAGGGGAACTGGGCGGTGCAATTGCGTTTGTCGCGGAACACTCGCCCGCGGGTAAGCGAGGACTGCTTTGCTCGATGACGCAAACAGGCGCGCTAGCCGGCGTTTTGCTGGCATCGATCTGCGTTGCTTTGCTGAATCAATTTCTATCTAAGGAAAGCATGACGCAATGGGGATGGCGTGTTCCCTTTTTGGTTGCGATACCGGTAGGGCTCTTCGGCCTCTGGATTCGCACTGAGCTCAGCGAAGCGACCAGCTTCAAGATCCTCGAAAAGACGCAGGGTGTAGAGGCGGCCCCATTCGTTGAGCTATTCCGGTCTCATCTTCCCGCATTGTTAAAGAGTATCGGCTTGTCAGTACTACTTTTTTCGCTTTACTACATCGCGTATGTCTATGTGAACATTCACCTGCAACGGGTCGTCGGACTGAGCTCGAAGCTGGCATTTTGGTCTACAACTGTGACCCTGGCGGTCTCGGTGCTGTGTATGCCGTTATTCGGCACACTGTCAGATCGCATCGGTCGAAAACCTGTGTTCGTCTTTGCAAGCTTAGCGGCAGCTATTGCCGCGGCTCCGTGTTTCATATTGATGAATGACGGTGGCATGACCGCTGTCGCGATGCAGCTCATCCTGGGCGTTATCGAATCCGCGCTGATGGGCGTGGCATTCTCGACCTTCGCCGAGCTGTTCCCAACCCGTGTTCGATACACAGGAATTGCGCTTGGCTTCAATATCGGAGGTGTGGTCGCGGGCGGAAGCGCACCATTTATATGTACATGGCTTGTCGGGGCGTTGGGGTCTTCGATTGCTCCCTCATATTTCTTATGCTTTACAGCATTGGTTACGCTGTTAAGCGCCCTGACGCTCAAGGAAACTGCGGGATCCGCCTTGACGATTTAAACGAATTTGAACTTCAGCCAGGAGCTTCGTATGAAACCGTGGGACAACATCATTTCTGATGATGAACAGAACAAGTACCGCGCGGCGGGGTTCGGTCGACCGTCGGGACTGGGGATTCGTCCGGCTCTGCTTATCATTGATGTTCAATATCGGACGGTCGGGACAAAACGCGCGCCATTCTGGGAGTCGATCAAAGAGTTTCCGACAAGCTGCGGCGACGTGGGTTGGGCTGCGGTCGATAACATTGCCGTGCTCCTGTCGACGTTTCGCGCAAAAAACTGGCCGGTGCTGTATCCGCATGTAGCTCCGAAAAGGTCTACGGAAGGCGGCCGACTCGCCGACAAGGTGCCGGCTATTATGAATATTCCCGCGCGAGGCTATGATTTTGTCGAAGAAGTTGCCCCTGTTGATGGTGACATCTTGTTGCCAAAGAAACACCCCAGTGCTTTTTTCGGAACGGCGCTCGCGAGCCATCTCATTGATGCTCAGGCTGATACATTGATCGTAACGGGTTGTACCACCAGCGGATGTGTACGCGGCAGCGTGGTTGATGCATTCTCGCTTAACTTTAGAGTCTTCGTCCCACAGGATTGCGTCTACGACCGTAGCCAGACGTCACACGCGGTAAACCTGTTCGACATGTCGGAGAAGTACGCTGATGTTGGTGCGACAGCGGATTTGCTGGCGAAGCTGGCGGAAATACCGGGACGCGCCTAGTCGCCTGGCGACTCTTCAGCATTAGCTATTTCAGCGGAACCGCTTGATCTCGCGTCCTCGTCAGCTATTGCATCAGCTTTGCCGGCGAGCTCCTCAGAAATTTTTATTGACACAGCCTTCATGTCCGCTAAGAACCTTTCGACGGCCTGGGCGCGATGTCATTGCGGTTGCAAAATAGCTTAGCGTCATTTCAGCGATGTTGATGCCGCCATCAAAAATGGGTACCGATATTGACGAGGTCTTGCCTGGGTTGGCGGTCCTGACTGTCCGATCGAACAACGCAAATCCGTCATCGCGAATGCGCTCAACTAACTTGCCTGAGCGAAACAGGTCCAGGGTGACGCTAACTGCACCGAGGCGCTCCAATACCGACAACAACTGCTCTCGTGTTTGCGTATTCGAGAACGCGATATGCGCATGACCCGACGCACATTCGAGCACCGGGAAAGTGTATCCCGGATAATAGTTATTAAAGGCGAGGGGAGATTGGCCATAGGTGCTTTCTCGCAGCATCATTGACGTGCCAACTGCGGTCGAAATTGTCATCGGCCACCCGTGTTTTCGGGTGAGTTCGACCAGGTGCAGGCGACTGGTGGAGACAAGCGCACCGTGATCACGATAGCCCAAGGAAAGGGTCTGTGTGAGGCTGGTCGCCCGATAACTTTTACGCGCCTGTTCGCGCTCCACTAGCTGCTCGAAGACTAGCGTTTGTACAATGCGAGAAGCCGTAGGATAGGGAAGCCCCAAATCACGCGCAATCGCCATGATCGAGCACGAGCCTGCGCGATTGATATGTTGCAGGACTGCGATCGTTCTACTTACAGCTCGTATTGGGACGCCTTTTTCCATACGCTTTTTATTTCGGTCAGTGTTCGGCAATCATAGGAGGGTACGCCCGCAACGACAACAAGACAAATTCGAACATTGTCACGGGCTACATCTCCCGGTCCAGGAACGAACAAAACATTTCGACCGTTGCCTCCAATGCTTCAGGGGTGCTTGTGCCTGGAGTGACCAACGATTCAGCTTGAGGAACTAGCGCGCGTACGGCGTCAAAATATTCGAGGAACATGTCGGTCCTTGCACATGCCACGAGCATGGGTACCGTGATCGTCGAGAGGATGGGTTCCTTCTCGTAGGCAATCGCAGCTTGGTAGGCGATGTGGTACGTGCGCGCGGCCTTCAGAACTTCAACGACTTTGTCATGCAGTTCTTCAGCATTTGGCAAGCCAACTTTTCTTGCGTGCTCCGCGGATCGTTTGTACCAAGGCCAGAATAGGTAGACGTCACGTACAAAAGTCCATATCCATTGGAATTGAGATCCATTCAAGTCGATTTTAACGCCGGGGGCATAGTTTTCAAGCATATCCGCTCGCTCGTCTCTCGTGTAAAGCGAGATGCCATCCAACAAGAGACTGCGAACGCGATCCGGGTACTGATGAGCAATTGCACACGCGATATTCGCTCCAGTATGGCTCCCATAGAGATCGAATTCCACGATCCCAAGTGCCTCCAGGGCACGGACATGAGCGTCGGCGAAGTAATCAATCGTCAGGCGCTGACCGGGGAGCAATCCTCCAGTATCCGGGCCGATGGAGTCACCATTGCCCAGCGTATCGAGTGCGATCACCCGCCGGGTGCGACCGAACAACCCGATATAAGGCTCAAGCATCTTTGCCGATCCAGGTGACGCGTGCAGCATCACTAGCGGCGGGAGACCGCTCTCCTTATTCGCCTCACGATAATGCACTTGCCCTTCTTCAATCTCACAAAAACCACGGCGTATTTTGGCCACTGGAAACGTAAGTGTCATATGATTTTAAGTAGGTCGTTCATCCAGGCAGGTGCTCTTTATTTGCCTTACGACGGCATAGGCGGATCGAGCGACCTCTTTGAATCGCAAAATAGATCTGAAGCAACAGCACGGTCGCAGTGATTCCCATGAACACCGCGCTGATTGGCTTCTCCACAAAAACGCTGATTTCTCCGTTAGAGAGCAGGACGGCGCGCCGGAAGTTTTCCTCAACCATCGGTCCAAGGACATAGCCCAAAAGGATGGGTGACACCGGGAATTTCAACGAAACGAATACAACTCCGATGAGCCCGAAAAACAGCACCTCGCCGACTTCGAAGAGGCTGTTGTTTGTGCTGTAGACGCCCACGGCAATGAAGAACAAGGCTGACGGAAGCAAGAAGCGATACGGTACGCGTAGTAGCTTTACCCAAAGGCCGATGAGTGGCACGTTCAAGATGACGAGCAAGATGTTACCGATCCAGAAACTTGCAATAAGGCCCCAAAACAGGTCCGCATGCTGGGTGACGAGTTCCGGGCCAGGTGTTATGCCGTGGATGAGCAGGGCCCCAAGAATCAATGCCATGACTGCGTCGCCCGGGATACCGAGACTCATCGTTGGAATGAAGTCGACCTGTGTTTTCGAATGTGACGCGGCTTCCGGGCTTGCAACGCCAGCAATCGCGCCTTTTCCAAAACTCTCTGGGTTTTTCGATATCTTTCGTTCAAGTGCGTATGCGAGGAAGGTGGTAATGGTCGGACCTGTGCCGGGCATCGCGCCAAAGAGGGTGCCGACCAGGGTACCTCGCACCATCGGCCAAAATGCTTCTTTCATCTCGCCTCGACTAGGGCGCATGTCGCGCCACTTTAATGTCGGACCCGCGATGACAGCGTCCATGCGGTTGATGTTGATCAAAAATTCGGTGACACCGAACAGGCCCAAGGCGAGCGCAACTAATTCGAGCTTGTCGGTGAGCTCTGGAAATCCGAATGTGAAGCGCGCCACGCCGCTGTTGACATCTGTGCCGACAGCACCGGCAAGCAGACCGAACAAGGTCATGGATATGCCTTTCAACGCGGACCCTCGTGAAAGGGTGCCGCCGCATACCAGCCCAAGCAGCATGATTGAGAAGATTTCCGTGGGGCCAAACTTGAACGCAACCTTAAGCAAGAGAGGTGATGCAAACACCATCACCAAAATACCAAATGACGCAGCAAAGAATGACGAAATCATCGTTATTCCGAGCGCTGTCCCGCCCCGCCCCTGTTTGGTTAGTGGATAACCGTCCAGGCAGGTAACCGCATGGGGTGGATGACACGGTAAATTGAGCAGAATTGCGCCGATCGCCCCCCCATACTGTGACCCATAAAAGATGCCGGCAAGCATGAGCACGGCAGGTACGACGTGCAAGCCGTAAGTGAGGGGCAAGAGCATGGAAATCGCGGAAAGGGCGCCCATGCCGGGCAGTACGCCGATCAAATTACCTATCAGGACACCAATGAACGACCACATGAGGTTGTGCGGTTCACCGGCGACGGCGAAGCCATGCCAGAGATCAACAAGGGCTTGCTCGATCATCGAATGCTCCATTGGAACAGGGGTAGCTGTACCCGCAAAAGCAGTGAGAAAACGACAAAACAAACACAACACATAAGCGCTGCCAGAATTAAAGCCGATTTCCAGGTGTTTTCACGATCGCCCAAGGCCGATAGGAACACGATCGCGAAGGTGGCGGGCAGGAGTCCGCCGAAATGTCCGAGAACGACAAAAGCGACGATGCTCAAGCAGATGCAGATCAAACCCCGCCACTCGAAGACAAATGACTTCTCCGCTATCAAGTCCTTCGCGGGATGTCTTGCCCCGAGGGCGATTGTGATCCCCGTGATTGCCATCAAGGCGCCGATCGCAAACGGAAAATAGCCTGGCCCCATATCATCAAGCGTCCCGATTTGGTACGTTTGCGCTTGCATCATCGTTGCTCCACCAATGACTATCATCAGTATGCCTGCGTAATAGTCTTGAGGAATTTTCCTAAATACGATCATGATCGTCTGACTCGTCGGAATCGTCACGCTCTGTAACACTGAGCATTTAAAGAAGCGGCTTAGACTATCCGCATTGCGATATCAATTTGATTGAATGCCAGACGCTTTGATGACTTCGCCCCATTTCATATAGTCTTTTTGAATCTGAGCGGCAAACTGTGATGGCGATGAACCGACCGGTTCCAGGCCGTTGTCGTGCAGGCGTTTGACGATTTTTGGGTCTTTAAGAACATCTGATACTACCTTGTAGAGCTTGTCGATAATGGGTTGCGGTGTGCCCGCCGGCGCCGCTAGTCCATACCATGAGTTCACCTCGAACCCGGGAAGCGTCTCGGCTACCGTCGGTAGATCGGGAAGCAATGTTGATCGCTTCAGCGTACTTACCGCGATGCCGCGCAATTGGCCGGACTTTATGTATGGTGCCGCACCGGCAATGTTGATGAACGCCATGGAAATCTGACCACCAAGCAGGTCAGTCAAGATCGGCGCGTTTCCTTTGTACGGAACGTGAACCATCTTTGTGTCGCTCATTTTTGCGAGTAACTCGCCAGCAAGGTGTGTCGTGCTGCCAACGCCGATCGACCCATATTTCAATTGATTGGGATGCGCCTTGGCGTAGGCGACCAATTCAGAAACCGACTTTACCGGGATGTCATTGCGGATCACGAGGACCGTGGGTCCTGAAACGAGCTGCGTAATGGGTGAAAATGATTTTGTTGGGTCGTAGCTGAGCTTCATGATCCACGGGCTGATTGCGACCGGCCCGACCTGGTTGAAGTACAGCTGGTATCCGTTGGGTGGAGCGTTTGCCACCAGCGCGGCCCCGATAGTTCCGTTCGCGCCCGGCCGATTGTCGATCACGATTGACTGTCCAAGCTTGTCGGAAACCTCTTGCATGATGGGCCTCACGATGATGTCGCCGGCGCCGCCTGGTGCCCATGGGTTAACTACGTGGATTGTTGTGTCTGGGTAGCTGTCCGCAGCAGAAACCGGCTGGACTGATGTAACCAGAGCGAGGAACGCCAGGGCTCTGAAAATTTGGCTCGCAGTTCCCGACTTGTTCAATTTCATCAACATATTGCTCTCCAGCGATGGTCGCTTGCTTTAGCGGGATAGATGCAGACGCTTGTACAACCCAGCACGTAGTGCGTCGACAAGAGCCGTGCGCTGTCTGGACGTTCGGACGGCACTGGCTGGTCCGGCTCACTTCAATCGCTCGCTGTTCGTCTCAGTTCGCTACCTATTCGAGCGCAGCCGGAAAAACAAACCAAACCGATTAAATAAAGTTCTACCAGTCGGAATTTTTGGATCCAGGGATGCGGATGGACTGTGCCACCGGCACGAACGCAGGACCAATAAGATCGTCTATCGATACTGTTCTACCTGGCGGTTACGCGTTTTTTGGCGATTGACCGATGACCGATCGGGAAAGCACGATGGTCTGTGATCAACATCCCTCTCTGGCAGGCTACAGAATGAATATCTCCCACACTCTTCACCATCACGCGGCAACACGCGCCGACCATCCGGCGTTGATCCGCGGCGAAGAGAGGGTCACCTACGGCGAGCTCGACGCTCTAGTGAGCCAGACGTCAAGGCATCTTGGGGAACTGGGTTTGGAAAGGGGGGAGGTAGTGGGAGTCGCGCTATCTGACAGTATTGATCACGTCGTGATCATGTTCGCACTTGCTCGCGCGGGTATGGTGATGCTGCCGCTTGACTGGCGGTGGACGGCGGGAGAGCAGGCCCGTGCTGCAGTCTTCTTTGAAGCGCGGTTGGTTCTTGCTGAGCCGGGAGCCGAGCCGTTACCGCAGCCTTCACCTGTCGTCACGACCGTCGACATTGACTGGCATTCAAATGTGGCACTGTGTCCAACCGAAGATGTGTGGCCGAATGAAGGAGGTCCTCTCCTGATGTCGTTGTCGTCGGGTACGACGGGGGCGCCGAAAGGACCGTGCCTCACCCACGAACAATTCTGGCGGCGCTTCTTTGGACACTGGATTAACTTGGGATTTAACGCTCAAGACGTTTATATATCTGCTACGCCCCTCTATTACGGCGGAGGACGAACCTTCGCGATGCTCCTTCTGTACTCCGGAGCAACGGTTGTCCTATTTTCGCCGCCTTACAAGCCTGATGAATTATGCGCGGAAATCGCGAAGCGCAATGCGTCATCAACCTTCCTCGTCCCGACGCTCTTGAGACGATTGCTTACCCTCGACGACGCCACCCTCGAGCCCATGAAACGAATGCGGCTGGTGCTGTCTTCAGGGGCCGCCTTGTATCCCGAGGAGGGCAAAGTGATGAGAGACCGGATCTGCCCCGGTTTGGTCGGCTACTACAGTTCTTCTGAGGGCGGAGGCGTCAGTTACATGACGGGAAAGGATGCTGATTTGCGCCCGGATTCCGTAGGTCGACCCGTGTTTGGCGTGGAAGTCCAGTGCGTTGACGAGAACCACGCGCCCGTCGATCACGGGCAAGTCGGGAAAATTCGCTACCGCGGACCGGCGGTGGCCAGCGGATATCACAACGACGCAATCGCAAGTGCCGAGGCATTTCGCGACGGTTGGTACTATCCCGGGGATTTGGGGTCGATGGACCAGAGCGGCTACTTGTCGCTTAAGGGGCGCTCGAAGGACATGATCATCAGGGGTGGAGTCAACGTCTATCCCGGCGAGATAGAGGCCTTTCTGAACGCACATCCGGCCGTGCGTGAGAGTGCGGTCGTCGGATGGCCATCGCGAGAGTTCAATGAAGAGGTTGCGGCATTCGTCATCCTCGCGGGCGAAGTGGGCCCGGCGGATCTGAAGACCCATTGTCGAAAGGGGCTGGCTCCCTACAAAGTGCCGAAAGAGGTGTTCATCGTTGATGACTTGCCGCGCAGTGCATTGGGCAAGGTCTTAAAAGCGGAGCTCACTGCATCTCTGCCGCAGTTGTAGTTCGATCGCAGAAGCCACTAACACTCTACCGTCGTGGCGCGGGGAAACCCGCTCCCGCAAATCCTATGATCGATTTTTCGTTGACTGACGACCAGCTTCAGATGATGGAGGCCGTTGATCGCTATCTGAGTCATCGCCTGCCGCCGTCAGAAGTGCTCAGACGCGACGCAACGCATACGCCGCCCTATGACCTGCTCCCTGAACTAGGCGATCTCGGCATTCTCGGCATACCCTTCAATCCCGAACACGGCGGTTTGGGCGAGAATTGGATGACGCTCGCGCTTGTTCAGGAGCGCATGGCACGCCATGCCTACTTTGCGGCGTCAATTGTGTCTCGGGTGGTGGCGTTTGGGGGCATGTCGTTAATGACCTACGGCAGTGAAGAGCAACGCGCCAAGTATCTTCCTGAACTGATTGGGGGCCGCGCACTATTTGCTTTGGCGCTATCCGAGCCTCAGGCAGGTAGCGACGCGACGGGAATCACGACCCGCGCAGAAAGAGTCGATGGAGGCTGGCACATCATCGGCCGCAAGACATGGATTAGCGACGCAGACCGGGCAACTCATCTGGTGCTTCCTGCCCGTACCGAAAAGGGTGCGACGGGTTCGCGTGGCGTCAGTGTTTTCTTGGTGCCGAGACACTCTGCTGGCATCAACATGACCACGCTGAACAAAGTGGGCAATCACTGCATGCCAAGTTATGACGTTGGCCTTGACGATGTGTTTGTTTCGGATGACGCGATGCTGGGTACCGAAGGTGATGGCTTTAAGCATATTCTTTCGACGCTTCATTTCTCCCGTTCCAGCATGGCAGCCGCCGCCACAGGGTGTGCTCAGTCGGTCGTTGAGATGGCACTGGCTCACGCAAAGGAACGAATACAGTTCGGCAAGCCACTGTTCGCTAACCAGGTAATCAGGCACCGGCTTGCAGATATGCAAATGCGGGTTGATCAGTCAAGGCTGAGTGTTTATCACCTTGCGTGGATGCTATCGGAGGGGATGGACTGCAAGCGACAAGCGGCGCAAGCGAAAATCATCGCGACCGAGACGCTCCAGTTCGTGACCGATCACGGCATGCAGATTCTGGCAAGCGCTGGCTACTCAATGGACTCCCCTATGCAACGTATCTGGCGTGACGCTCGTTTGTATTCCTATGGAGAGGGGAGCAACGAAATTCAGCGTGAGCTTGTGTCCCGTGAACTTTAAACCGTAACTACGAACAGTGATAACTGAGTGAAATCTATCAATGACCCAATCTAACGGTATCGCTGCGATTGACATCGTTGTAAACATTTGGACTGAAGAGGCGAACCGCATCAGGCCGCGGCGCGACGACTTCTTTGGTGGAAAGATGAAAGTGCGAGACGATACGCTTGCCTTTATTTCCCACGAGGAAATGCTCAGACGCATGGATGCAGCGGGAATTGAACGATCTTTCCTGATAGCCAGCCGAGTTGGAAGAAAAGGTCATCCCGCCTGCTATCACATGCCGTACGAAATTGTCGCGGAAGCGATTAATCAATATCCGGATCGATTCTATGGACTTGCCGGAATTGATCCTTATGAAGGTATGCGGGGCGTCGCCGAGTTTGAACGGTCCGTAAAGGAATACGGGTTTATCGGCGCGCACACCTATCCTCACTGGTACGAGTTGGCGCCGGATCACGCAAAGTGGTACCCCTATTATGCGAAATGTGTTGAGCTAGATGTTCCCGTCCAGATGCAGGTCGGACAATCGATGATTTACGATCCGAACTATCCTCTGAAAAGTGTTGGGCGGCCGATTACTCTCGATGCCGTTGCATGCGATTTCCCTGAACTGAAGCTGGTCGGAATACATGTCGGGATTCCATGGACGGACGAGATGATCGCGATGGCATGGAAGCATAAAAATGTCTTCATTGGCACCGACGCTCATAGCCCGAAATATTGGCCTGAGGCGTTTCTTCATTACATCAATACATTTGGCCAGGACAAAGTCATGTTCGGGACGGACTTCCCGATTTTGGACTTTGAACGAACAGTGAGCGAGATCGAAGCGCTGAATTTCAGACCGGAAGCGAAGCGCAAAATGCTTCGCGATAACGCCGTACGGATTTACAAGTTGCCGATTCCGAGGGCGGACGGGTGCGGTTTGTGAAGATTTGGGTACCGGTCAAACCGCGGCCGGAAATTCTTGAGCGATCCACGTTGCCTCGAATGTCGGACATTGCCGCAGGGTCTCAAACCTGCCCGCCTTCGGAGCGGGAGTAACGTGGGGGCACAGCGACTACTCAAGGTTGCACGACTGTCGCTGTACACGTACGAAATTGATTGATAACGATATTCAATGCGGCGATCCTGCGCTCCATACCTTCAGGGTATGAAAGTAGTCGGAAGCGGTGTTGGACTTCCCGGTTCGTTTGTTTCTACCATGTGTGCTCCTGGAGGGAACGCACGATGGTGACAACAGTAAAAGCAGCGGTAAGAATAGAAAGCGTGGAAACGCTGCTGATAGACGTTCCAACGATCCGGCCGCACCGCCTGTCGGTCGCGACCATGAACTGCCAGACTTTGGTTCTGGTCAGGATTCGCTGCTCGGACGGTGTAAGCGGCGTAGGCGAGGGCACGACCATCGGTGGTCTCGCGTATGGCGAGGAGAGTCCCGAGAGCATCAAGGTCAATATCGATACCTACTTCGCACCCTTGCTCAAAGGGTTGGATGCAACGCGGCCGGGTGCCGCCATGGCGAAGCTGCGCAAGCTGTTTCAGGGCAATCGTTTTGCGAAGTGCGCGGTGGAAACGGCACTCTTCGACGCCCAGGCTCAACGGATCGGCGTGCCGCTGTCGGAGTTGTTCGGCGGCCGCGTGACCGACTCGGTTGAAGTGGCATGGACGCTGGCGAGCGGCGATACGCGGCGTGACATCGATGAAGCCGAGCAGATGCTGGACCTGCGGCGGCATCGCGTGTTCAAGCTGAAGATTGGTTCGGGAGCGGTAGCCGACGATGTGGCGCATGTCGTAGCAATCAAGAAAGCGCTCGACGAGCGTGGCGACGTTCGCGTGGATGTGAACCAGGCGTGGAGCGAGTCGGATGCCATCTGGGCGTTGCCGCGATTCGCCGATGCCGGCGTCAGTCTTGTCGAGCAACCCATCGCCGCCACGAACCACGCGGGCCTCAAGCGCCTCACCGACCTGGCCCGCGTGCCGATCATGGCTGACGAAGCACTGCATGGCCCCGCCGATGCATTCGCACTGGCGAGCGACCGTTGCGCCGATGTCTTCGCCGTCAAGATTGCTCAGTCCGGCGGACTGCTGGGCGCGGCAAGCGTTGCATCGATCGCGCTCGCGGCCAATATCGATTTGTATGGCGGCACGATGCTCGAGGGGGCAATCGGCACGATTGCATCGGCGCAACTATTCAGTACGTTCAGCGCGTTGAAGTGGGGGACGGAATTGTTCGGCCCGCTCCTGCTGACCGAGGAAATTCTCACCGAGCCCCTGCGTTATGAAGACTTTTCGCTGCACCTGCCACAAGGTCCGGGCCTGGGCATCACGCTCGACTGGGAACGTATCGAACGGCTGCGACGCTGACCCGCACTGATTCGCACTAACTGCACCGACCCCACACAACACACGGAGACAAACATGGACCACCAAGCTATTGATGCACTGCTCAAGACCATTAACGACAGCGCCACCAGCGAGGGCAATGCGCGCACGAAGGCGATCGTGAACCGCGTTATACGAGACCTGTTTTATACGATAGAAGACCTGGACGTACAGCCTGATGAGTTCTGGACCGCGCTCAACTATCTTGGCGAAGCGGGCAAGAGCGGTGAGCTCGGACTGCTTGCTGCGGGCTTGGGCTTCGAACATTTCCTCGACTTGCGAATGGACGAGGCGGAAGCAAAGGCAGGACTTGAAGGCGGTACGCCGCGCACGATCGAGGGACCGTTGTATGTGGCCGGCGCGCCGGAGTCGGTCGGGCATGCACGTCTGGATGACGGCACGGATCCGGGCGAACCGCTCGTGATGCGCGGTCGCGTGATTGGCGAAGACGGCGCGCCGCTGAAGGATGCGCTGGTTGAGGTATGGCATGCCAATCATCTGGGTAACTACTCATACTTCGACGCGTCGCAACCGGCGTTCAATCTGCGTCGAACCATTCGTACCGATGGCGCGGGTAACTACAGCTTCACGAGCGTCGTGCCGGTGGGCTACAGCGTGCCGCCCGCCGGCAAGACCCAGCAATTACTCGATCAGTTGGGACGTCATGGTCATCGTCCGGCGCATATCCATTTCTTTATCTCGGCGCCGGGTTATCGCAAGCTGACGACGCAGATCAATATCGACGGTGATCCGTATCTGTGGGACGACTTCGCGTTTGCCACGCGTGATGGTCTTGTCCCCGCGCTTAAAAAGGCGGAAGGGGCGCAAGGCAAACCGTATGGAGTGGAGGGTCAGTTCGTGCTGATCGATTTCGACTTCACACTCTTTAAGCAACGCGATGATATGAGGAGCACGGAGGTTGAACGCGCGCGCGTGGGAGCCTGAGCCTGATAGTCAGAGGCAACACACGTTGATGCTTGGTTCGCTGCCTACCGCTGCGATGCGGCGCAGCGAACGCTTCTCTTAGATGACTTCATGCATGCACGCTAAGTGCCGGCTGCGTCCGTAAAAGACTGGCCCAATCAACAGAACAGCCTGGCAATCAATTTATTCCACGCTGGCCACAATAAACGACCTCGAGCCAGAGGCCACGTTTGCCGATGCCAGGGCGGCAGTGACCGGCAACGAGGTTTCACGGCCGAACAGCGTGGCGGTTCCGCCTGCCGATATCTGCTTGCCAAGCGCCGTCAGGTCGACACCTTCCGGCTGACCGATCAGCGCATAGCCCAACTCGGCCTGCCGCCATGTGACAACGGTCATGGAGGCGACCCGCTGGTCAGCTACCCCAGCATCGGGCTTGACCTCCTTCATCACGCACAGCGCAATGGGCGCGCCTTTTTCGGGCAGGTAGACAATTTGCACGAGCGGTTTGTTGTTGAACCGCAGGCGCTGCACGCGCTTGAACGTGAGTCCGGCCGCGCTCAGGTCGGGAATGCGCAGCGCGAGGCCATCGTCCTGGCGAATTTCCTTGACGGTCTTGATCGACAGGTTGGCGTCGGTATCGACGTACGCCAGCGTATCGCGGGAATAGAGTTGCTGATAGCTGGCCGCCGCCATCACCCAAGGCGATACGCCCATGCCGACCGACGCTAGTGAAGCGCCTGCATTCGATGCCGGACTCACGCCGGGGCCTAGCCGAAGTACCAAGCCGCAGGCAAACGCACCAGCCAGGAAGGCGACGCCGAGCCACGCCGGTGCTACGCGTAGTCGCGAGCGGATGGGTGAAGAAGACGGACTGCCTGGAGCGCGAGGAACGACAGGGTCGTTGACGCTAACGTCGGGAGTGGCGACGGACTCGACGGTTTTTGCCTTCGCAGCACGCGCCATCTCTTCGATCTTCGCGCTAAGGCTACTCGGCACCGGTGGCAGCTTTTGCGCGGCGAACGCATCGCTGTACGGCAGCCGCGATGCCTGCAACAGCGCGACGCGTTCCGCCACGTCGGGAGACGTGCGAAGTTCGCGCTCGACTTCCTCGCGTTGGTGCGGCGGCAGTTCGCCGTCCACGTAGGCCATCAGCAGGATATCGTCCGATTTCATAAATTGGCTTAGGCGGCTGGCGGGAACAACGGTGAACTCGCTTTGCTAAACAACTGCTCCACCTCGCGATTCGAAATACGCTTGCCGAGTGCGTCCAGATCGACGCCTTCCGTCTTTCCGATCAACGCGTAGCTAAGCTCCGCTTGCCGCCATGTGACCACGTGCATTGTGTCGACCACCTGGGCGCTAACCGCTTGATCAGACTTCATGCCTTTCATGACGCATAGCGCAATGGGCGGTCCTTTCTCAGGCAGATAAACGATCTGCACGAGTGGCTTGTTGTTGAAACTCAAGCGGCGCACGGACTTGAAAGTCAGGCCGGCGCTGCTTAGGTCGGGAATACGCAGCGCGAGTTTGTCCTCACGACGAATGTCATCGATTATTTTTGTTGTCGCTGCCGGATTCTCGTCGGCGTAAGCCAGCGTGTCGCGCGTGTAAAGCTGCTGATAGCCAACCGCCGCGGTTACCCATGGCGAGAGGCCGGAGCTTGCCATTGTTGCGCTGCCGGAACTCAGCGTGCCCGGGCTGAGAAGAGGAAACATCCCGGGCCGCAAAAAGAGTCCGCCGCAAAACGCGCCGGCAACACAGGCCGCTGCGAGCCACGTGGGAACCGTGCGCAAACGGGAGCGAACCGGTGCGGAGGCGGGCGCAACGGAGGACAACGCAACCGAAGGATCGTTTGCGCCGAGAGCCGCGCTTTTAGCGCTGTGTGCGCGAGCCATCGCTTCGATCTTCTGTGTCAGCGAGTCCGGCACAGGCGGTAATTTTTGCGCAGCGAACGCCTGCTTGTAGTCAAGACGCGACGCTTGCAGCAGCGCTACTAACTCCGCGGCTTCCGCAGAAGCGCGGATGTGCTCCTCGACTTCCCGGCTCTGTTGCGCAGAAAGTTCGCCGTCCACATAGGCCATCAGGATGAGGTCATCGGTTTTCATGCGATGGAGTCCTTGCGCGTGACCGACGCCTTCGCTTTCGAATCAGGCGTGCCCAATAATGCCCCGACGGTCTGACGCGCGCGCGACAGGCGGCTCATGACGGTGCCAATGGGTACTTCCAGAACATCCGCCGCTTCCTGATAGCTCAAGCCTTCCACCGCGACCAGCAGCATGACGACACGCTGCGCTTCGGGCAGCCGTTCAACGGCGCTGATGATCTGGCCGTGCATGAGTTGGGCTTCCGGGCCTTTGTCGACCGGGTCGGCAACGTTTTCCAGGAAGTCATCGTCCCAATCCATGCTGGAGCGCTTGCGTACGCTGCGCGCTCGCAACTCGTTGATCCAGGTGGAATGGACGATTGAAAACATCCAGCTTAGCGGGGAAGTATCGGGCTGTAATTGATGCGCCCGTTCGAGCGCACGCACGCAGGCTCTCTGAACGAGATCCTCCGCGTCGTGCCGATCACCGGAAATGCGAAGCGCGAACGTCCAAAGTCGCGGCAGCATCTCGGGAAGCATGCCTGGTAAGTCTGCGCCGTTCATTGAACGAATGTCTCCCATGATCCCTGTGTCTACTCAAGTGCTGTTGAGCGCATACATGTGCGTGCTGCATCGCGTTAAATTCGCTCGTATTTTAGCGTGATGCGGCACATGTCGCTGGACGTGATGGGAGGCTTGAATGCTGCCGTTTGGGGGGCGTATGTTGAGCCAACCTCGATGGGTCGGTAAGCATTCGCAGGGCGATCCGCGCTCGCTGTAAGGTCAGAGTAATCAGGCGCTAACCATCGAGCGAGTGCGGCGGTCGCTGCCTGATTAACTGAAAATTCCTGCAACCGCGCTTGATTACCGGATCACAAGCGTGACGCAAGGCATCAGACGCCGTGCGCTTCCAGCCGCGTCGCGTACCAGCGTGAAAATCGTTCGAGATACGACTCGGTGAACGGCGAAAAAGGTCCGGGCCGGTAGCCGGGGTCTTGCGTACCCTGGTGATTGATTGCAACAAGGCGGGCGTCCTGAGCATTGGTCGCTTGCCATACCTCGATCAGATCGGACAGCGCATAGTCAACGCCCTCGATTGCATCCTCATGAACGAGCCATTTGGTTCTGACCAGCGTTCGATCCGGTGCAAGCGGGATGAGGTACGAGATGACCGCGTGGTCGCTCATGACATGCGACCACGAGTTGTGCGTCCACAAATGGGTGTCGCCGAGATCGCGGCGCGTGTTGTCGCCGAGCAGCCTGGTGCTGGCGACCTTTGTGTTCATCGTTTGCGATTCACCGTTGCCGGCAATGACCAGGCGCTGTGTCCGGAACAGCGTGGCTACGTCATCCAATCGTTCTACGGCTTCGCTGAGCAGTCCCTCCTTATGCCAGCTCGCAAGCGAAGCCGCATTGCGCGCCCGATATTCAGCGAGCGCGCGCTCCGATTCCTCACTCAAGCCGTCGGGGCAGAAGCCGAAATCTTCGGCCAGGAACGATACAGTAAGCTCAGGATGCGTCGCGCTGCAGTGGTAACACTCGCGGTTGTTTTCGATTGCCAGCTTCCAGTTGCCGTTTTCAATGATGTCCGTTTCGTAGGCGATCTTCGTGCGAGCCAGATCGAACGGTGCGAGGCGTGGTGTCATGGTCTCGTCAAGCGCGGCAATGTCCACGGGCGCTTCGTCGTTCAGGCACACGAAGATCAACCCGCCTATTACACGTAAGGGGACAGGCATCAGGCTGCGGCAGGACGGATCGAAATGCTGTCCCATATGCGCGGCGTGTTTAAGACCGCCGTCGAGGCCGTACGTCCACTGATGGTAGGGACAGACAAGCATTCCCACGGAACCCTTGCCTTGCTCGCGCAGGCGCGCGCCGCGATGACGGCACACGTTTCTATACGCTCGAACGAAGTTGTCATCGTCGCGAACAATGATGATCGAGGCGCGGCCGATATCGACCGCCGAGACATCGCCGGGCTCGCGTACGTCGGCGGTGACACCCGCCATGATCCAGTGCTTGTGGAAGAAGATATCGACGTCGTTCTCAAAGACGTCCTGCCGGCCGAACAGGGCGCCGGGCATGCCGTGACCTGAAGCCCGACTGCGAAACAAAGCGCCGTGCGTAGTGCCATTGATGCTCGACATCCGCTGGTCCTTATCAGATTCCCTACATTGCCAGGCGCGACCTGAGTCGCGGATTGAACGGAGTATCGATAGGCCAATTCGAAGCGTCAACGCGCTTTATTTTCTCGCTCGCATAACAATAGGTAATGTCAACGGCGGGTCGGCGAGACGCATCAGACTCACGCCACCGTCTCCTCACGAAGCCATTCGATGACGGCATCCACCGCCGGCGTGACGGCGTGTCCGTGCGGCACTACGGCGTAATACGCATCGGTCATTTTCACGCAGGCCTCGCCGAGCGGCACCAGGCGTCCCGACGTCAGCATGTCGCCCAGCATCCGCCGCCAGCCGAGCACAACGCCCTGGCCCTGCAACGCGGCGTGAATGGCATCGGTGTACAGGCTGCAACGCAGGACATAATTCAGGCGGCGGCGCTTGATGCCCACTGCGTCGAACCAGTCTTCCCAGCCCATCCAGCCCTCCGACGTGGAGTCGTAGGCAATCAGCGGGGCATCGCTCAGGTCATGCGGCGACTGCGGTTCGCCATGCGCCTCGAGCCATGATGGCGAGCAGACCGGCACCACCTCCTCATTGAAGAGCAGCGTTGAGTGACCGTCGCGCCAGTTGCCCGAGCCATAGCGAATGGCAATATCGACTTCGTTGTGACGCAGGTCCGCGGTGAACATCTGCGTGGTCAGGCGAAGCTTCAGTTGCGGCTGCGAGCGCTTGAGCAGCGGCAGCCTGGGCAAGATCCGGAATTGTGAAAACGCGGCAGTCGCCAGGATCGCGAACTCCTGTTCCCGTGTGTTGCTGCTGAGACTGTCGAAGGTGCCCGCGATCTTCTGGAGCGATTCCGACGTGACGAAAAAGAGGGCTTCCCCTTCTTTCGTGAGCGCGATCGAGCGATGCAGCCGATGAAACAACTGCAGCTTCATGGCGTCCTCGAGAAAGCGGATTTGCCGGCTGACGGCGGCCTGTGTGACGCCGAGTTCGTCGGCTGCAAGCGTGAAACTCTTGAGCCGCGCAACGGCTTCAAAGTCGACCAATGCGTTAAGCGACGGAATCAGGCGACGGTATCCTTTCATTTCTCGCGCTTCCAGTTTTCTTCGGGGGCCCGCTTGAGTTGCTCGCATGGCAACTTGCGTCCAAATGGCTGGCGTTCATATTACCTGTTGTTATGCGAGCGTGAAAATAAAGTGCGTTGACCGCGTAGTTTTGCCTACGGATACTCGCCGCGAGGTCGCTGCTCTGACCCTGTTGTCCGATAAGGGGGCGCCCGGATTCACCAAGCCGGCGCGAATCCTGATCCGACGCGTTGACACCATGAGGAGAAGCTCAAGCATGAAGCCGTTCGACGATCAAGGGGACTTGTTTGACCTGCCGCTGCATAAGAATCCGGATCGTCAGTCAAGTCACATAAGTCAGTCAAGTCACATAAGCCGCCGGCAGTTTCTGCAAGGCGCTGCAGCGCTGGGTGCAAGCGCGGGGCTTGGCCTCATCGTCCCGGCTAGCGCGTTCGCGGCGCCGCAGCCCAAGCGCGGTGGCCTGCTCAAGCTCGGCATGGGCGGCGGCAATACGACAGACTCGATCGATCCAACGCTGCTGCCGGATTGGGTGCCGCTCAACCAGGCGTACATGCTCATGAACGGCCTGGTCGAGATCGATGCAAAAATGCATGCACAGCCCGAGTTGCTTGAAAGCTGGGAGGCAAAACCCGGCGCTGCTGAATGGATTCTCAAGGTACGCAAGGGCGTGGTGTTTCATAACGGCAAGACGCTCGATGCAGACGACGTGATCTATTCGATCAACCTGCATCGTGGCGATGCGTCGAAGTCGGCGATCAAGTCGAGTCTCGCGGACGTGACCGAGATCACGAAGATCGACCCGCTGCAGATATCGATGAAACTGAAAAGCGGCAATGCGGATCTGCCATACCTGCTGTCTGATTATCACCTGCTGGTGGTGCCGAATGGCTTCAAGGACTGGAGCCATCCAATAGGCACCGGTCCCTTTGTATTCGGCGAGTTCACGCCTGGGGTACGGTCACTCTTCAAACGCAATCCGCGCTACTGGAAGAGCGATGGCCCCTATGTGGATGCAGTCGAGCTGATCGTGATCAACGACGCCACGGCGCGCACGAACGCGCTTATCTCAGGCCAGGTCCACGCGATCAACCGGGTCGACTTCAAGACAGTCGACCTGCTCAAGCGCAGCCCGGCTGTCAGTATCGTGCGCTCATCGGGTGGCCAGCACTTCACGTTCTTGATGGACTGCGCAGCATCGCCGTTCGCCGACAACAACGTGCGGCTCGCGGTCAAATACGGCATTGATCGCCAGAAACAATTGACGACCATCCTGCGCGGTTACGGGTCGGTCGGCAACGACCATCCCATTCCGAAGACCGACCGCTTTTACGCCGCGGATCTGCCGCAGCATGCGTACGACCCCGACAAGTCGAAGTTCTATCTGAAAAAGGCTGGCTTGTCGGAACTGAAGGTCGAGTTGTCAACGTCCGACGCAGCCTTCGCCGGTGCGGTCGATTCGGCTGCGCTGTTCCAGGGCGAGTGCGCGCCTGCGGGCATTCAGCTTTCCATCCGCCGTCAGCCTGCCGACAGTTACTGGGACAAAGTGTGGATGCAGGCGCCTTTTTGCATGGGCTATTGGGGCGGTCGACCGACGGCGGACCAGATGCTCTCGACCGCATACAAGTCCGACGCGAAATGGAACGACACGCACTGGCGCGATCCGAAGTTCGACGCATTGCTGCTCCAAGCGCGCGCGATGCTCGACGACACCAGGCGTCGCGAGTTGTACCGCGAGATGCAGCTTATGGTGAGCGACGACGGCGGCGCGATGATCCCGCTCTTCGCCGACTATATCGATGCGACCAGCAGCAAGCTTCAAGGCGCCACGCCGCATCCGCTGTTCAACTTCATGGGTGGCCGACTCGCGGAACACGTCTGGCTGGAGTCGTAATGAAGCGGCTTGTCTTGCAGCGGGTGCTGGCGGGTGTGTTGACGCTGTGGCTTGTTTCCGTGCTGATCTTCGTGGGCACCGAGTTGCTTCCCGGTGACGTGGCTTCTGCCATCCTAGGTCAGTCGGCGACGCCGGAAACGGTCGCGGCACTACGGGCGTCGCTCGGTCTCGACCACCCGGCGCTGCAACGTTACGGGCTATGGTTGCTGCATTTCCTGCATGGGGACCTCGGGACGTCGCTGACGAACGGACGTCCGGTCAGCGAGGACTTGCTGCCTCGGCTGTACAACACGCTGTTTCTCGCAGGCTATGCGGCGCTTGTCGCGGTGCCGCTGTCGGTGCTCGTTGGCATCGCGTCCGCAATATGGCAGGACAGTCTCTTCGATCGGGCGGCCAGCGTGCTGTCGCTTGCGAGCGTATCGATGCCGGAGTTCTTCGTCGGTTATGTTCTGCTGCTCTTGCTCGCGGTCAAGTTTCCACTGCTGCCGAGTCTGGCCGCCGTGTCGCCCGACATGGCTTTCTCCGAGCGACTCTATGCCACCACCTTGCCAACGCTCACCCTCTTGTTCGTCGTGGCCGCCCACATGCTGCGCACCACGCGAGCGTCCGTGCTCGCCGTGATGGGCAGCGCCTACACCGAAACAGCCATTCTCAAGGGCCTGCCCAAGTCATGGATCGTCGTGCGTCACGCGCTGCCCAATGCACTCGCGCCGATCATCAACGCGGTGTCGTTCAACCTGGCGTACCTGATCGTTGGCGTCATCATGGTCGAGGTGGTGTTCGTCTATCCGGGTGTCGGGCAGTTGATGGTGGACGCGGTATCAAAGCGTGACCTCCCGGTGGTGCAGGCTTGCGGGATGTTGTTTGCCACGGCTTATGTCGGGCTCAATACCGTGTCCGACGTGCTCGCTGTCTGGGCCAATCCACGCTTGCGGCATGCGAGGTAAGAGCCAATGAAAGTGTTCGGCAAAGAAGTGCCCATGAGCGCGGCGATCGGGATGTTGCTTGTCGCGGTCATTGCGATGGCCTCGTTGTGCGCCTCGTTGATCGCGCCGCATGGCGAAACCGAAACGGTCGGCGACGTATGGATGATGCCCGGTGCTGGCCACTGGTTGGGCACCGACAGCATTGGACGTGACATGTTTTCGCGCCTGTTGTACGGCGGGCGTACAACGCTCGGCCTGGCGCTCGCGATCACGCTGATCTCCTTCTCGCTTGGCATTGTGACGGGGTTCGCGGCCGCGGTGCTGGGACGCAAGGTGGACCAGGTGCTGTCGCGGATCGTCGACACCCTCATGGCGATGCCCGTCCTGATCTTCGCGCTGATGATCCTGTCAGTGTTGGGAACGTCGATGCCGGTGCTGATCGGCACGATTGCGATTCTCGATTCAACGCGCGTGTTCCGGCTCGCGCGACTGGTCGCACAGGGCATTGCCGTACAAGAGTATGTGGAAGCGGCGCGGCTGCGCGGAGAAGGGCTCGCGTGGATCATCCGCCGCGAAATCCTGCCGAATGCGGTGCCACCGCTGTTGGCAGAATTCGGCATGCGCTTTGGGTTCACGATCCTGTTCGTCGCGGGTTTGAGCTTCCTCGGGCTGGGCATCCAGCCGCCCTACGCAGACTGGGGGGGCATGGTCCGCGACAACGCGCAGGTGATCAACTTCGGCGGCATCGCGCCTCTGGTCCCGGCCGCGGCGATTGCGTTGCTGACGATTGGAATCAACCTGATCGTCGACTGGCTGTTGTCGGTGCGGGCAGTCGGGCAGGCGGGAGTGATCGCATGAACCCAGTCTTGAGAATATGCGCGTTGCGGGTCGAGGCACCCAACGCTCAGGTGCTGGTCGACAACGTCGATATCACGCTTGCTCAAGGAGAAGTGCTCGGGCTGATCGGCGAATCCGGCGCAGGTAAATCGACTATCGGCCTCGCCGCGCTCGGTTATGCGCGCGGCCGCTGCCGGATCACAGGTGGCGAAGTGTGGCTCGCCGGCGAAAACATCCTGGGCGCGACGCCGAAACGGCAACGTGCGCTGCGCGCAACCAAGGTGGCTTACGTGGCCCAGAGCGCAGCCGCTGCATTCAACCCGGCGTTGACCATTGGCGAGCAGGTCTGCGAAGGGCCAGTGCGACACGGATTGATGGGCCGCGACGAAGCGCGAACGTGGGCGCGCGAGTTGTTCGCGTCACTCGACCTTCCAGACCCGGATACGTTTGGGCGACGTTATCCGCATCAGGTCTCCGGTGGGCAGTTGCAACGGGCGATGGTGGCCATGGCGATGTCTTGCAAGCCGGAAATCCTGGTGCTGGATGAGCCGACTACGGCGCTTGATGTGACCACGCAGATCGAAGTGCTGGTCGTGCTGCGCAGGATCGTGCGTGAGTTCGGCGCTGCCGCGCTCTACATCACACACGATCTGGCGGTCGTCGCACAGGTCGCCGACCGTATCATGGTGCTGCGTGGCGGCCGGATGGTCGAGGAGGGGTCAACGGACGCGGTGCTCAACGCCCCGCGCGATGACTACACCCGGCGTCTGGTCGCTGAACGAAGCGCCGCGGACACCTTGCGAGCCAGTCCTGCGCATGCGGCGGAGCCGCTGCTGAGTATCGAAGGACTGAACGCGGGTTATCACGGCAAGGCGATCGTTCGCAATATCGCCCTGCAGCTTGCACGTGGTGAAACATTGGCGCTGGTTGGCGAGTCGGGTAGTGGCAAGAGCACGGTCGCGCGAGCGATCGTTGGTTTGATCGAGCAGCAGAGCGGTACGCTGCGGTTCGACGGCAAGCCCTTGCCTCATAGGCTGACTGAACGTTCGCGTGAACTGAAACGGCGTATCCAGCTCGTCTACCAGTCGCCTGACGTCGCCCTCAATCCGACGCACAGCGTCGGCGAGATCATCGGGCGTCCGGTGGAATTTTACTTCGGTATCCATAAGGATAAGATCCGCGAGCGCGTACTGGAGTTGTTATGCCTGACGGAGTTGCCGGAAACGTTAATTGACCGGAAACCGGCCGAGCTGTCCGGTGGCCAGAAGCAGCGCGTTTGCATTGCACGGGCGCTGGCGGCGCAACCTGACCTGATGATTTGCGACGAGGTCACGTCAGCCCTCGATCCCCTCGTCGCCGACGGCATTCTCTCGTTGCTGGAGTCGCTGCAAAAACGCATCGGGCTGTCATACCTGTTCATTACCCACGACTTGGGCACGGTAAGGCGTATTGCGCAGCGCGTGGCGGTAATGCTGCGAGGCGAGATCATTGCGCAAGGCGCTACGGCTGACGTGTTTAACGCGCCGAGTCATGCCTATATAAAACGGTTGTTGTCGTCGGTGCCCGAATTGCGGATCGGATGGCTCGACGAAAATCTCTTGCAGAGCGAACGGCCGGTTGAATCGAACACTTTGACGGGAGAGTTGAAGTATGCAGCGCAACAATGAGCGAGCGGTGCGCGTGATCGAGCACGTCTGGATTCCACTCGCTGACGGTACACGGCTCGCGGCGCGTATCTGGCTGCCTGACAATGCCGGGACCGATGCTTCCCCCGTACCTGCGATCCTCGAATACATTCCCTATCGCAAGCGCGACGGTACTCGTTCGCGCGACGAGCCGATGCATCACTACTTCGCATCGAACGGATTTGCGGCGGTGCGCGTCGATATGCGCGGCAGCGGCGAGTCCGACGGTCTGATGGCCGATGAATACGTGCTGCAGGAGCAGGATGACGGGTTGGAGGTGATTGAATGGATCGCCCGGCAACCCTGGTGCAGCGGCGCGGTCGGCTTGATGGGGAAATCGTGGGGAGGTTTCAATGCGCTGCAGATCGCGGCACGCAGGCCGCCGGCGCTTAAAGCAATCATCACGGTCTATTCAACCGACGACCGTTACGCGGACGATATTCATTACAAAGGCGGCTGTCTGCTCAACGACAACCTGTGGTGGGGCAGCATCATGCTCGCCTATCAGGGGCGTCCGCCTGACCCGTTACTGTACGGCGCCGAATGGCGGTCCGCATGGATCGAGCGGCTCGACAAGCTGCCGTTCTTCCCCGCATTGTGGATGGAACATCAGCACCGTGACAACTACTGGCGCCACGGCTCGATATGCGAGGACTGGTCTGCAATCCAGTGCCCCGTGTTTGCGGTCGGCGGCTGGGCCGACAGTTATACGAATGCCGTGTTCCGACTGATGGCGGGCTTGCAGGTGCCACGGCAAGGCCTGATCGGACCGTGGGCGCATATCTATCCGCACGACGGCGTACCCGGGCCTGCGGTCGGTTTCTTGCAGGAAGCCGTGGAGTGGTGGAACCGATGGCTGCGTCCGGAGCATAACGACAGTTCACGCTCGATGTCGAAGCGTCCAGCGTTGCGGGTGTGGATGGAAAGCGCTCGCGCTCCGCAGACCACCTACGCCATGACGCCGGGCAGATGGATCTCGGAGGCTGCATGGCCGAGCCCCTCAGTCGCCATGCAGCCGCTCTTTCTGGGCGATGCGACATTGACACGTACTGCGCCTGACACGGCGGCCCGTGTGCTGGTTCACACGCCTCAGGGCCACGGCGTGGCGGCCGGCGAATGGATGGGTACTGGCGTTGCAGGCGAGTCACCGGCCGACCAGCGTATCGACGATGGTCTCGCCCAGGTGTTCGACAGTGCGCCGTTGAGCGAACCGTTGGCGCTGCTCGGTATGCCGGAACTCGAGATCGATGTGTCGAGTGACCGACCCGTTGGGTATCTGTGTGCGCGGATTTCCGAGGTGATGCCGGACGGCTCGGCAACGCGTGTTTCTTATGGCGTATTCAACCTGACGCATCGTGACGGTTCCGCCGAACCCGTTGCCTTGATGCCGGGCGAGAGGATTCGCGTACGGCTGACGCTCGATGCGTGCGCGCATGAATTCGGCGTCGGCAACCGGGTCAGGTTGTCGTTGTCGACCACCTATTGGCCACTGATCTGGCCCGCGCCGGAGGACGTGACGCTTGAGCTGACGCTTGGCAACACAGCGCTTCATCTGCCGGTGCGCGAGACGAAAGGCGCTGATCTCCCGGTTGAGTTTCACGCTCCGGAGCGAGGTCCCGCAACGCCCACCGAGCAGGTGCGCGGCGGCAGCATGACACGCACTTCGTCCTATGATTTGACGGCCGGCGAATGGACGTACATTACCGAAGGGATCGGCGGCCTCTTTGGGGAAGGCGTGCAGCGGTTTACGGAAATCGATACGACTGTCGAGCACAATCTGAAACGCTCTCTAAAAATCCAGGGCAACGATCCGCTTAGCGCCCGCTATACGCTCACGCAATCGCTGCGCATGGGACGAGAAGGTTGGGACATTCTTGTGCGCAGCGAAGTACATATGTCAGCAGACAAGGAACACTTCTATCTGACGGGTTCGTTACAGGCCGAGGAGAATGGCGAGAGGGTGCGCGAGCGAAGCTGGGATGAAACTATCCCACGCCTGTTACTTTAGTTGCGGCCACCGAGCGGGGAAAGTCCTTGACCAAGCCCCGTTACAGATTTCTAACCCCAAGGGCAGGCTTAGCTCGACGTTTCGCAGGCTTCGGCTTGGGCGGCACGCGCGGCGGGAGTTCGGAGAGACGCATCAGATGGCGCAACGCCATCATCGCGCCGATCGCCTCAAGCACTCCGGCCGGTACCCACATGATCAGTCCGCCCAGGCTCTGGTCGAGCGTCGCCGGAACTGACGTGAACGCACGGCCGCAAAGCGAAAAGATCGGATAGAGGTCGTGCGTCGAAAAGGTAATGATAGCGCCGACCAGGATCTGAGGCGTCATGGTGATGACCGGCGACAACACCCGCAAGCCCGGCCGGGTAAGACTCGGCGGATGCGGCCGATGATCCAGCAGCATCCACCAATACAGCAGCCCGCTCACCGCGACCGACCAGTTCATGAACGTGTAGATGCGCCAGTCCAGCATGGCGACGAACTGCACGGATGGAATCAGCCAGAAGACAACCGAGATGACGAACGCCGCCGAGATGAACATCGGATTCAGCACAACGGTAGCGACTACACGCGCTGGCCTCCGGTATTGCCAACGCCGCAGCGCGCTACGCCAACGCAATGGCAGGCCGGTCCGAAGTGCGCTTCCCGGATAAGACGACATCAGGATCAGTGGGGCGAGATGGTGCAGCACCAGATGCTGGAGCCGATGCACAAAGAACTCGTGCTCGGCGTAATAGTCGAGTCGCGTGTGAAGCGCTATGTAGAAGAGTGCGAGACCCACCCAAAACGCTATGCGCCGGGCAATGCCGATACGAACATGGCGCGACCCTCGCGCATACAGCAGGGCTGTTATAACGAAGACTGCCACGAGCCCGAAAGAAGGTTCCCATGGGACGAGCAGGTTGAGCAGAGACATGGCAGGTCGGAGTATGTAAGAAAGGCTTGACGCGCCCGCGTCTGCGCCTCAGCGACCCGCATGTTAGCAGGTGCGTGGAGCGCTTGCTGGTGGTGGCAAGGGCTTGGTCACGGTAGCGTAGCGCTCACGTAAGATCGGGTGATGAAGCATTCTGAATCACGGTCATCGTTTTCCAGCCGCAGTGATCAGATGTGCCGTGCACTGATATTTCCAATGTCAACTGAGCCTGCGCGACATCGAGTAGTTGTTGTTCGAGTTCGGGGTTGTAGTCAGCTACGCCCCAAAGTAAGTCCCGTGCACTGATTGCAATAAATTCGGTGCGAGCTTCGCGGATCGTTTTGTTCCTGGGGGAAACGCGGCGATGGTTTCAAGATGTGTCTATCGGCGAAACGGCGGATCTGTCCAACGAGGTGCTTTTGACACATTCGGCGAAATATTCTGCCGCCGCGCCGAACACGCGATCCTTCCGGTACATGAGACTCAGCGTGAGTTGAGGCGGCTTGGCATCAGCCTCGATGCGCGTCAGGATTGCGCGTTCTATCTGCTCGTTCAGTAGAAAGTCCGGCCATACGCTCACTATGCCCGGTTCCTGCGCCAGTTCTGTGTAGAGCCGCTGCAGGGCGGTGTGTGCATCCACCACCCAGAATTCGATTTCAACGACGACGTCTTGCCGCTCGGAGTACGTTTGTTCGGCACGCTGACACTCGCACGTCTATCCGCCTGATTTCAACGAACCGGTCTCATCCGATATTTGTCATGCGACAAATATCGGATGACGCTCCCGCAGTGGCGTCTATCAATTTTTGCTTAAATCATGAGTCAACCGTTTTCATATCGAAAACTGGGTCGACGCAATACAGCAACTTGGCAAGCAATGAGCGTCACTTCAGCAGTAGGCTGCCGGCGTGGTGCCTGGAATCCGGCAGTGCTATCAAGATCCCCAATCAGGAACCGCCCTGCGCTTTTTTCGATGGCGCCCGGATTTCATCGATGAAAAACCGCAAGCCGCCCAGTTGCTGGGCGAAGTAGCCACCGCTTGCCATCGACTCAGGCGCGCGCCGATCTCCGGTAGGAAGGTACTCCGCCGAGAAGTCGGCCGTGCGAAACACGATGTCCCAGATCGGGAAAACGGCGCCGTAATTGCACGAGTTGCGGCCAGCGGCGCGCAGCCCATGATGCAGACGGTGAAAGCGTGGCGAGACAAGCAGCCTGTCGCCAAGCCAGCCAAAGGACATGCGGATATTGGCGTGACTCAGGCTTTCGATGAAACGCATGAACAGGAACAGCAGCGGAAATTGCAGTGGCGGAATGCCGATTGCCAGACCGACCACGCCAAACCAGATTGCCGCGATAAGATCGTCCAGCAGGTGATTCCGGTCGTCTGACCAGAAGCTCATCTGCCGTTGTGCGTGGTGCAGCGCGTGCAATGCGTACCAGCCGCGCCATGAGTGCGACAGGCGATGACGCCAGTAGTCTGCGCAATCGAGAATCAGCGCGTACGCCAAGAACGTGATGATCGGGTGTCCGAGCAGCGCCGGTATGACAGTCTCCAGCGTTGGCGGGATATAGCCGTGAGCGACCACAAAACCGTTCACCCACACCTGCACCTGATAAAACAGCAAGAAGCTGACGACGGGCAATAGACCGACGCGATTGAGCACCGTATAAAACGCGTCCGTCACCACTGTTTTTCGATCTTTCCAGTGTTCGATCGGGAACAGCGCTTCCAGCGGCCAGCAGACGGCATAGGTGACGATGACCGCGAACATTCCATACACGCACACGAGTACCCAGTCGAAAGACAGCTCCTCCCACTGCATCCAGCCGAAGTGATAAAGCAACGGCAGGACGAGGTATTGATCGATTTCGCCGGCCAGGGCGTTAAACAATCTGTCGAGGAATATCAGCATGGCGTTCTTTACAAGGTTTCCGCGGTGATCGGGCCCTTACGGCTCAATTCTGAACTAAGGAAAATGCCATGCGGCGAGCGCCCCACATCAATAGTCTCGTAAGCACCGCTCTTTGGGTCCAGCACCGCGACCTGTTCACGAAAGCGCAACGTAACCCATAGCTTGCCATCGGGCGCGACGCCGATGTCGTCCGGTCCTGCGGCGTGGAACGGATACGTGCGTTGTATGGCGAGGGTAGTGGGATCCATGGCGACCAGGGAGCCGCCGATGCGGTTGGATACGTAGAGCGTGCTGCCATCCGGTGAAAGGAAAATGTTGTGCGGACCGACTCCCGTCTTGACTCGCCGCAGCACGTCACCCGTGACCGGGTCGACCTCTGCCACGTGATCGCTACCCATGACGCAGACGAGCACCTTGCCGTTGTGCCATAGCACGCCGGCCGGGGTCGAACCCACCTTCGACTTCCAGCGTATCGCCATGGTGGTCAGATCGAACGAAACAAGCGTTCCCGAGCCTTGCATGGAGTTGAAGCTCCAGCGGGAGTCCGGCGAGAAGTCCAGATGGCTTGGCATGGAGCCGGGCGAGAAACGCTTGGCGAGGCTCAGGTCCTCAGTGTGATAGACATCGACATAGTCGAGCCGAAGCGCATTCACGACGAGGTATCGATGATCTGGCGTGAAGCCAAGTTGGTAGGGATCGGCAATGACTTTGTGGCCGAGCGCGGTACCGGTATGCGGATCGACGATGAACAACGCGTTGCCGCTCGCATCGGCGATATAGAGCTTGTTGCGGTCCTGCGAAAGTGCCCAGTGACTCGGCTCACGCAGCGTAGGTAAGCTACGAACGACTTTGCGCGATGCCATGTCGATGACCGAGACACTGGCTTCGCCGGAATTCATCACGATCGCCAGCGACGATGTGGCGGCGTTAGCGATTTCAGACCGGAGAGCCATAAATGGCGACAGACTCAGGCTTAGGGGAATGGCGAGGCTGCGGCCAAGTACTGCGCGACGTGAAAGCTTCATGGGAGTAGGCATTTCGTAAATCAGCTTTCTATTTTACGGGAAGGGGTACCGGCGAGCTCAGGTGGAATCATGCACGGAGGAAGATCGGCAAACTAACGACGCCCCAGATACTTTCAGTTCCGTAATCGAACTCGTGGATTCAGGCGAATGATGTGTGATTGTCGCATTTTTGCTTGAAACCATAGTGCGTCGACTATGTTGCTGACGCAGTCTTTGTTCGCGGTCGTCGTTCGGTGGACGACCGGGTCGAACCAGCGGGCACTGGGCGCCCGCATTTGGTTTATCAATGAAATTGCACCTACCTGTGCGGAGCCGACGCAGGTCCGCTCACCGGCTTTCCGTTACCCCGGACCAGCCCGGCAGATACCGAGCCTCTGGCGTGTGCGCGACAGCTTTGGCCTGATCGAGCGCCTTCGTAAAGCTCTTGCGGATCTTGCTCTGCGCGACGCGCGGACGCAGGAAATCGGCCCACAGGAATTCGCTGAACGGCGTCGCGTCCTTTGCGAAGCCACCCACCCGGCGCAGTTCGCCAGCGAGGCTTCTATACGGATCGTCCGCCAGCCCGGTTACCATCTTGGGGAGATGTTCGTAGTCGTATCGCGAGCCGTCCGCACCGAACGGATGCACCCACTGGTTGTGCTCCATCATGCGCCAGAAGATTGCCTCGTCCAGCCACGAGAGGTCCTTGAGCATTGCCACCTTCACTTCCTTCACGCCCTCTTCGAGCAACGCCAGCCCGAGGTGATGATGATCCACGATGTAATAGAGCTTCTCCGGACCGAGTACCGCGGGGAACCAGTGCGAAGCAATGGCCTCGCTGCGCGCCTTCTTGCCGAGCGTCTTCCAATGCTCGCGCTTCTCGATGACTTCGCGATAACCCACTGTCATCTGTGTGGGCCGCAATGCGGCGAGTTTCGCGGGGATCAAGTGATTGTCGGGATGCTGGACCATGTTCGCCTCATAAATTTGAGTTGCCGCAACAATAGCGCGGTTCCCTTACGCCGACAATTTGTATGCCACGCGGGCGAAGGGCAGTGTCAGCGGCGGCGATTGCGCAAGATCAAGCCATAAAAAATGCGATGTGCGTTATCAAGGTCATGGGTTGGTCGGAAGCGACTGATCGGTTTCACTCTACGTTATTCATCAATGTTTTAATTCGGTATGCGAATCAAATAGGTGAGACAACGTGGTTTTACGTTTCAACACCGGTGCTAAACGAGTGAATGGCGCCCGTCACGGGTAAGAATAGTCGGGAAACGTACCCTCACAGGGCTGTTGGGGTTCGCACACGGCGACACTAAACGCAACCGGCGCCTGACCACCAAGGGCGAACGTTGACCTACGCCGGGCCACCCACGACGAGTCCCCTTCCTCTATTTCCAGACCGGTGCGGACTGGGCGTCACGTGTGAAGGAGAGGGGGCTCGTTCATTGCGGACCTTGTGGCGTTGTTCCCACGCGGCGTACCGGCTGAGCGCAGCGTCGAAGTCGATCAAGTAGTCGTGATCCTTGACCGCGCCCAATTCGTTTTCTTCGCGCAGTTCAACCGCCATGAGCCATGCTCGTCGCCCGAATTCAGCGCAATGCCCTTTGATGGTTGCGGCGAACTCGTCAACATCTGAGCATCGATCGTTTGTCTGGATCCGCTCGGCGTTATGCGTTTGATCAGCGCTGAAGGCCCGAAGGTAAGACGCCTTTCCGGCTTCGAGATCACGCCATTGGATGTCATTTGAAAATGCAAAAGGGGGTATCTCTATGTCGCCCATCTGCACGTGCCGCTGCTCTGACAGATCTCTGCGTTCTGCGCGATCGATGGTTACCTGACAGCGATGGGCAAACTCTTCGAGGGTGATGGCTGCGGCCAATGCAGTATGACGACCGGCATGGACACGCTCGGTGGCGTTGCGCGCTGAGTTGCGCTTGCGCGCAATCGTATTGCAAGCCACGTTGACGACCGCGCTGAAAACTCCAGCGCCCAAGGCGACGGCTAACCAAGGCGACATAGTGCTCTCGCTAGATTTGACCGGCGCGTTGTCGGCCGATCTTTACAGATGCCAATGCATAACGAGACGACTCCCTGCGCGCGGTGCAAGTCCGGTCACATCGGAAGCGGCCCAGTCAATTTAATCATTTTGCTGTGAACCATGTCACTTTATTTCACGAATGACGCTTGCAGTGTTGTGAAGTTTTGACACAGTGGAAACCCGCTCGTGCGGTCAAGGCAATGGCTTATGGGTGGCGCGGCGAGTCTGCCAGGCGGCCGTCAAGAAAAAAGACAGGTCTTTCTGTTCACGCCCTCTTTAATTTTGGCATCGGGTCCGCTGCGCCAGATTTAAGGCGCTCGAGCCGCTCGCTGGCTGCACCGAGTGCGCCCAACGGAGCGTTGTGGAGTTGCGCATCGTGCACGCATACGACGCGTGCGAGCTGCTCGCAGCTTTCCTCGTCGAGTTTCCAGACCCCCGTGGCGTGGCCTTGCGCAAACGCGGCGTTAATCGCACTCTCGCTTTCCAGCCACGCCTCGCGGGTGATTTGTCCATATCCGGCCTCGGCGACGTACGCCGTCAGGATCAGGACTTCTGCAAGGGATTGGGTTCCGGCCATCCATCCGGTGCCGTCGCGCAGCGCCTGCAGTGCGCAATGAGCGTGCAATGAAAGTGTGTCCGCGTCCGACTTGGGCATCGGAAGAAGCTGCATTTTGGACAAGCGGACGCGCGTTGCTTGCGCGCTGCGGTCAAACGGTAGGGTGCGGGCCATGGAGTCGTCGGGAGAGTTGTCCCCAGGTTAACGTACAGGTCGCGGTTATTCTGAAGGGCTCGCAGCCCGGCGATTTTGTTCGAATTGCTCTATTACGCCGACTGCCGCCCTGCATTGCTCCAGGTCCAGCAAATTGATGTTGCAAGCTTTGGGCTCTATTTTCAGTTCCCCTGCCAGCCACTTATAGCCCTTTGATCTTGCTTCGAAGATGCTTACGCCGTCGCGTCTGGCCTTCGCCTCGGCCATGGGTTCCAGCGCGGCGTGGAGTTTCGCTTTCCATTCCCGCAGTTCGGCATTCGCCAGCCGTCCGAGCGGGAGGTTGCGCGTACTGCGCGCGAATATCCCGATCCAGGCCTCGCACGGCACGCATAACCACAGCGGCCCGTGTCCGTCTTGATACGGGTAAGCCGCTTCTGCGGGCCGCACAAGCGTTGCCTTTGCGCCGCAATAGTCGCAATCTGGATGGGGTAGGGCTTGAACCGGACGGCCGACTCGCATGAGTTAGAGGTTGCCAGAGAAAACACGAAATATAGCAAACTCCTGTTCGTACATAACGAGATTGGGGGCAAGGCGGCTGGAATGTCGGCGCGAGCCGGGATCGAGTTTCTATACGGCGGCCGCGGAGGTTTCAACGCCCGGGTGAAGCCGGCGCCGCGATTGAAGCCAGCAGCGAGGAAGCTGAACATTCGATCACGAGTTCCGCAATCTGGTCGCTGCGGTGGGGTTACTCCCTCGGACTTCCTCGAATTCTTACGGGCAGAAAGAAACTCGGCTGACGTAGTGACATGCATTGTCTTGCGGCATCGATCCGGCAGAACAGCGGGAACGATGCCGCAAAGAGCGCGCGTTTGGCTCAGACCACCTTGATCACAATATCAATGTTGCCGCGTAAGGCTTTGGAATAAGGACAGGTCTGGTGAGCGGCATCAGCGAGAGACTGGGCGACTTCCGGGGCCAGCCCGGGAAGGCTGACATTCAGCCGTGCCTGAAGGAAATAGGCGCCCGCAGTCGTACCAAGATCCACTTCGGCGTCGACTGCCATGGCGGTGGGCACGGCAATCTTCAGTTTGGCTGCCGCAAGACCCATTGCCCCAATAAAGCAGGCAGACCAGCCTGCAGCGAGTAGTTGCTCGGGATTGGTGCCGGCGCCTTTGCTCCCGGGAACGGAGAGGGCGATGTCCAGATGGCCGTCATCGCTGTGGGACGCGCCGTCACGGCCGCCCGTAGTGTGGGTCTTGCCCGTGTAAAGGACTTTTTCAAGCTGTGTCATGGTTGACTCCGTATTTGGTTGTGTTGAGCACCGATGTTCCTTGCGAACCTTGTTGCAGTAATCTCATTGCGCTATGTTGTACTAACTGAAGTAGCTCAATGATGAACGCGAAATCACATGCCTCCTCTGTAAAGCGTGCTGTTAAGGTAAGCGAGCTGTCCGTCCCGTTTCGCTTCAACCAGTTCCTGACGAATTTGAGAGCGGGTCTTGGGGGCAATGCCATTGGGGGACGCTGACCAATTTTTTGTCTGAACGACGCTGGTCGCGTCTCCGGCCGCGTTAACCGTACCGGCTGCATGAGCCCATCCGGAGACTGCGCAGACAGCCAAAGCCAAGGTAATCATCGAACGTTTCATATCACTCTCCTGAGAAGGTTTGATCAGTGCCGGCGAATCCGGCGTTGATGCATTAGAACCTCCACAGGTATCCGGTTTGTGTCTCTAGAACCGGGAAAATACCGTGTTTTGTATCGATGCGACTCCTGGATACCTTGGGATACAAATCTGCCAGGTGATGCCCGACGAGGCGAGGTCGCACATCTCCCGCACCGGATGGTCGCGGCTCATGCGATGGTCGAGAATGTCTATCCAGTACTGGGGGGGCGAAGCCAGATATAAGAAAGACAACGCTAAAACAAGCAAGGCCTTGACCCATGGGAGCGCGAACTCCGACGGGTCAAGGCCTTGCAGTGGTCACGTTATTTCGCGCAGACAGATAAGTTGTTTCTTTGTCGGTTTCGCCTCGAAGACAGCGGGCGACAGATCGCCAAAAGTCGGGTACAAGCCCGCCTCATCCCAGATGGCGTGACTCGCCAACCGGGACGGCGTTGATTAGAAATTTACGAATTTTTTCTCGGTGAGTGCCGAGTTCTTGAATAGGAATACCACATGAAGTTGACCGGAGGCGCCACCGACGTAATCCCATCGGCTCAGGTCACCAGCGGAACGGGTGGCGAATGGACTTCCAAGCTTCTCGAACACTTGCGTCTCTGAAGTCCCCACGGGAAACCGTTGATCGAAGCTCTCATGCGTCCAGCCACGTACATGTACTTCGTCATAGGTGTACATTGGGGTGACGCAGCCCCCCAGTCCTGCTAAGCACGCCGTGCTCATCGCCAGAATGGCAAACGCTTTCATGTTGCTCTCACTTCAATTTGGATGCGTTCACGATCTCATGTGCAGGGTTGCAGGACGATCAGACACATCTCAATCCGTCGTAGCCGCGGCGAATTGCTGCATTGCAGGTTCAGGCGCAGCCGATATCTCTCCATCAACGACTTGAGTGACTACGCCCGCTTCCGCCACGCCGCAGCGCGACACTGATGGATGGTTGTGACTGATCGAGCAACGCGGCAGTTCGTGACACACTCGACTCCATCAGCAGCGTAAGTAAAACCTTGATCAGGTAGGAGTCCATTGTTTCTTGGCCAGACATGCGCACACACTGTAATTTGCACGGAAGCTGACAGTATTTTCTCCCCAGGCCTGCTTTTTCCGAAGGACGTTTAGGGACGTTTAAGGACGTTGATGACGATGACGTTCAAGATATATGTTCGAATATAACGCCCGTCAATTTTGGCGTTCGTTCGAAAATTCATGCAATCCCGCCAGCATTGACTCATGCGGTGAATGACATGCTTCGTATGCGTGCGACGCTATGTTGCGTAACCCTCAAAGTTGTCATCATCGTCGAGCATTGACGCTGGCCGTGCGTGTGCGATGTTAGCCACGTGTGGTCAGACCAATTCGAACCGCAGGGCGAATGTCAGCCATGGCGACCGACGGTGGCCCGTAGCGACGGATGTTGTCCGCATAACATCCTGGAAAGACGCGTCGGCCTACCTCCAGCCCTTCCCACCGCCCGTCACTTATCGCCGCAACGATATGACGCGCATATCTCCCCCGCTATGGGTTCAAAATCTTGACAGTGATACTTTTCGAAGCGTCACTGCGGCGGCGGTCAGGCCAGCCGGTAAAAGCCGTGGAACGACACTACAACGACACTGCAACGACCCGAAAAGCAGCAACGCAAACCAACGCGAGCAACGAGACATGAGCCAGCCCATCCGCTTCTACCACCGCAACGCGATCCGCGAAGTCAGCGACGCATCCGTCACGCGCACCGTCCTCCAGTACCTGCGCGAAGACGCGCTCTGCACCGGCACGAAAGAAGGCTGCGCCGAGGGTGATTGCGGCGCGTGCACGGTCGTTCTCGGCGAACGAGACGAAGCGGGCGGTGTCAAGTTCAAGGCGGTCAACGCGTGCATTCAGTTCCTGCCGACGCTCGACGGCAAAGCGCTGTTCACCGTCGAAGATCTGCGTCAACCTGACGGTTCGCTGCATCCAGTGCAGGAAGCGATGGTCGAATGCCACGGCTCTCAGTGCGGCTTCTGCACGCCCGGCTTCGTGATGTCGATGTGGTCGTTGTACGAAAAACACGGCCACGAACATTCATGCGCGAACAAAACCGTGCCGTCACGCGCAGATATATCCGACGCGCTGACCGGCAACCTGTGCCGCTGTACCGGCTACCGGCCTATCGTCGATGCGGCGGTGCGGATGTTCGAAGTTCCAGCGCCAAAGGCGCCGGTCGATATCGCCGCGTTGTCGCGCACGCTCGCCACGCTCGAACGCGACGACACGTTCCGTTACGAACACGCGGGCCAGCGCTTCGATGCACCGCGCACCGTTGAAGAACTCGCGCGTATCAAGGCCGCGAAACCGTCGACACGTATTCTGTCCGGCAGTACCGATATCGGCCTGTGGGTCACGAAACTGATGCGCGATCTCGGCGATATCGTCTACGTCGGGCGAATCAGCGCGCTGCAGAAGATCGAAACGTCGGCCGACTGGATTGAAATCGGCGCGGGCGTCACGGTGGAACGAGCCTACGAAGAACTCGCGAAGCACTATCCCGAACTGAAGGAAATGTGGAAACGCTTTGCGTCGCTGCCGATCCGCAACGCGGGTACGCTCGGAGGCAACATTGCGAACGGTTCACCGATTGGCGACTCCATGCCCGGCCTGATCGCGCTCCGCGCACACGTGATAGTTCGCGGAAACGACATCGAGCGCGTGATGCCGCTCGAAGACCTGTACCTGGCGTATCAGAAGAAGGACATGGCCGAGCACGAATTCGTCCTCGGGTTGAAAGTGCCGACGCGCACCGGCGTGCGCGCGAATCTGCAGTTCCGAACCTATAAGTTATCGAAGCGTTTCGACTCGGATATCTCGGCGGTGTGCGCGGCGCTTTCTTTTATCGCTGACGGCAACACGATTCGCGATCCACGCATCGCGTTCGGTGGAATGGCCGCAACGCCCAAGCGCGCGACGCACGTTGAAGCCGTACTGCGCGATGCCGACTGGCACGAAGCTACCGCGCAGGCAGCGATGCTGGCGCTCGCGAAAGATTACGCGCCATTGTCCGACATGCGCGCGTCGAGCGACTACCGGCTCGAAGCTGCGAAGAACACGTTGCATCGCTTTTGGCTCGAGACACGTCCAGATAATCCGTTGCCGAAATCGGCGCTCGACGTACGCGCAGTGACTGCTTCCTGAACCTTGAAGGACACGGAGAACAACAGAATGAATCAGCAAGCAGAACCGTTCCTGAAGGACATGAAGGAAGCGAAGGATCTTCTGGAAGCAGACTTCACACAGGTCCATGTTTCGCGTCCGCACGAATCCGCACATTTGCACGTCAGCGGCCGCGCGAGCTACACCGACGACATTCCAGTGGTTGCCGGCACGCTGCATGCGGCGCTCGGAATGTCGGCGAAGGCGCATGCAAAGATCGTATCGATGTCGTTCGATGCCGTGCGGGCCACGCCCGGCGTTGTCGCCGTCCTCACCGCCGAGGACATCCCCGGCGTGAACGATGTCGGCCCCATCATTCATGGTGACGACCCGATCCTCGCCGATGGCGTCGTGCAGTTCGTCGGTCAGCCGATGTTCATTGTCGTCGCGATGTCGCACGACATCGCCCGCCGCGCCGCCCGCCTGGCGGAGGTCGTGTATGAGGAGTTGCCGGCGATCCTCACGCCGCAACAGGCGCGTGCGGCGAACGCCCACGTGCTGCCGCCAATGAAGCTCGCGCGTGGCGACGCCGGGGCGAAGATCGCATGGGCCGCGCATCGCGAAACCGGCGAAATGCTGCTCGGCGGCCAGGAACAGTTTTACCTGGAAGGTCAGATTTCGTACGCCGTGCCGAAGGACGACGATGGCATGCACGTGTGGTGCTCGACGCAGCATCCGTCGGAAATGCAGCACATGGTCGCGCATATGCTCAACGTCGCGTCGCACAACGTGCTGGTCGAATGCAGGCGGATGGGTGGCGGTTTCGGCGGCAAGGAGTCGCAATCGGGACTGTTCGCGTGTTGCGCGGCGCTCGCCGCATGGAAGCTTCTGTGCCCCGTGAAACTGCGTCCGGATCGCGACGACGACATGATGATCACCGGCAAGCGGCACGATTTTCACTACACATACGAAGTCGGCTATGACGACACCGGCCTGATCGACGGCGTGTCTGTCGACATGACGTCGCGTTGCGGTTTTTCGGCCGACCTTTCAGGTCCCGTGATGACACGCGCGTTGTGCCATTTCGACAATGCGTACTGGTTGCCGCACGTTTCTATCGACGGGTTCTGCGGCAAGACCAACACGCAGTCGAACACAGCGTTTCGCGGCTTTGGCGGACCGCAGGGCGCGTTCGCGATCGAATACATTGTCGATAACATCGCGCGTTCAGTGGGGCTCGATTCGCTCGATGTGCGCCGCCGGAATTTGTACGGAAAGACTGACCACAACGTGACACCGTACGGGCAGGCGGTCGAAGACAACGTGATTCACGAACTGCTCGACGAGCTTGAAGCCACCAGCAATTACCGCGCTCGTCGCGAGGCTGTGCGCGAATTCAACGCGAACAACGACGTGCTGAAAAAGGGACTCGCGCTGACGCCGGTGAAGTTCGGCATCGCGTTCAATGTGACTCACTTCAACCAGGCCGGCGCGCTGGTGCACATTTATACCGACGGCTCGGTACTCGTGAATCACGGCGGCACGGAGATGGGCCAGGGGCTCAATACGAAGGTTGCGCAGGTAGTCGCGCACGAGCTCGGCATCCGTTTCAACCGTGTCCGCGTCACAGCAACCGACACGAGCAAAGTCGCGAACACGTCGGCGACCGCGGCATCGACCGGCAGCGATCTGAACGGCAAGGCGGCACAGGACGCCGCTCGCCAATTGCGCGAACGGCTTGCCGCGCTGGCCGCCGAGCACTATGGCGAGGACCAAGTCGATGCGCGCGACGTGCGTTTCGTGGACGACCGGATTGTGGTTGGCGACAAGGCGATCCCGTTTGACGAAGTGATCATGCAGGCGTATCGCGCGCGGGTGCAGTTGTGGTCCGACGGTTTCTACAAGACGCCGAAGCTCTACTGGGACCAGGCGAAGATGCAGGGTCGACCGTTCTCTTACTACTCCTATGGCGCGGCGGTTTCTGAAGTGGTGATCGACACGCTGACCGGCGAAATGCGCGTGTTGCGCGCTGATGCATTGCACGACGTGGGCGCGTCGCTCAATCCGGCTTTGGATGTGGGGCAGGTCGAAGGCGGTTTCATCCAGGGAATGGGCTGGCTGACGACCGAGGAATTGTGGTGGAACGCGGGCGGGAAGCTGATGACCCATGCGCCGTCGACTTACAAGATCCCGACTGTCAATGATTGCCCGCCCGTGTTCGACGTCCGGCTGTTCAAGAACCGCAATGCGGAGGACAGTATCCACCGGTCGAAGGCTGTCGGCGAACCGCCCTTGCTGCTGCCGTTTTCGGTGTTCTTCGCGATCCGCGATGCAGTGGCAAGTGTAGGCAATAACACCGTGAATCCGCCGCTCAATGCACCTGCGACCAGCGAGGAAATCTTGAAAGCAGTGGGCGCCGTTCGCGCTTCAGTGGCTGCAGCTGCTGCCGCTCGTTGATTCGAGGCTTGCCATGGAAATGCTTCGGGATTCTGTCGTCATCGGCCGCCGTAGCGGGTTGTCGACGTCGTTGGCTGCACCGCCCACGCCTATCGTCCTGTTTGGCGCGGGGCACGTCGGGCATGCTCTTGTCAAGTTGCTGGGCATGCTGCCTTGCGTGGTTCAGTGGGTCGATGCACGGGACGAACTTTTTCCCGAAGAAGTACCCTGCAACGTACAGGTCGAAGCAACTGATACGCCGGACGCGATTGTCGATTCGGCGCCTGCCGGCGCTTGTTTTCTGGTGATGACGCATGACCATTCGCTGGATTTTTCGCTAGCGATCCGGATCATGCGACGCAACGATTTCGCTTACTTCGGCATGATCGGGTCGAAGACGAAACGCGTGAAATTCGAGCGGCGATTGGTCGATCGAGGTGTGGACCCTGGACGATTGACGGAGATGACCTGTCCTATCGGCGTGGAGGGGATTGTGGATAAGGCTCCGGCTTCTATTGCCGTCGCAGTCTGTGCGCAGTTGATGCAGGTCAGGGTTTTATCGCAGTATGGCGCGCGGCTATGCTTGGGGCGCGAAGACGAACGGATTTATGGTGAACCGGCGACTGCAAAGGCGTAACCGTCCTGAACGCAGCGAATGGAGCGCCGTTGGCATCGCCTTCCGGGGATCGTGGGTACGTTGATCACATGCGCTTCGGCAAGCCGTTTTCCAAGCGAGTCATATTCCGACTTGCGCCGTATGCCGAGAATTCATAGCCCCACAGCGGTGGCATCCAGGGTCAAGGTCCTGTCTTTCCGGCTAGCGACAGGTCCTCCTTCCACGAATGAATCCCGCTATGGTTTCGGTAAGGATTCGCAATTCCCGTGAACCCGCTCGCCCGCAAATGCCCTTGCGACGAACTGTGTGGAATCGGGAAGCGAGCCGTTGACGGTTCCGGAATGGTCAAGCTCCGGATAGAAATGCCATTCGATCCGGTCGCCAGCTTTGCATGCGTTGGTGACGAGCGCGACCTGGCCAGGCACAAACACGTCGCGATCCTTTCCACCCGTTCCAATGAAGATCGGGATATCCGACTTCAGCGTCGGATACGCCGCTTCGCGGCTGATCGCAGCAAGCGCCGGCTTCGGCGAGCGCTTGAAGCTGCTGTCGAACGTAAGCCCGTCCGTAACGATCCTCTGTTCAATTGCGTGCAAGCATGCGCGCTGACTGGTTTCGAACGCCGGCATCGCGCGGTCGTTCAGGTAGTCAGCGGGCACGAACGACGGATCGAGCAGCGTTGCGGTGCTGAGTCGCAGCATGTCGTACGCGAAGGTCGGGACGATCGACCTGCGCGCGTTCGCCAGCTCCGCGTCATCCGCACGCTCATGGACAGCCGCGTACGGCGTGCCGGTCGCGACCACACCGACAATGTTCAGCTCGGGCGCATAAGTCTTCGCATAGACGGCCGTGGCGAATGCGGCGCGCCCCCCTTGCGACTGCCCGAATACGACCACCCGCGCCGACAGGTCGAAGCCGCCACGTATGACCGCGCGGATGCTGTCGAGGACGCCGTACGCGAGAGGGCGTGTGAGCCCGTATGGATGCAGGCCGGGTGTCCCGAGACCCTGGTAGTCAGTCGCGACGATTGCGTAGCCCTGCGCGAGCCAGTAGTTCAGGTAGCGCGTGTCGCGTTCGCTGCGGCCGGCGAACGACGGCGCACACACGTCGGCGCTGCCGACCGTGCCGTGCGCCCACGCCATCAGTGGCCAGCCGCCTTGGGGCGGCGTTCCCTTCGGCACAAACAGCGCACCGGACACGACAACCGGCATGTGGTTGTCGAGACCGTCGGTCGACGTATAAAGGATCCGGATATTCCGGCCGGCTTCCGTGAGGCTTTGTTGTGGCGTCAACTCCTCGGTGCGCAGCATTTGCCCAGGCGTTAATGGCACTTGGTCGGTCCAGGTGTCGAACGCGGAAACACCGCCGTCGCCTATGACGGGCAGCGGTGCGGCAACTACTACCGATGCGCCGATGGCAGTCGCGATGGCCAGCATGAATAGTCGTCGGAGTTTTGCACTAGACATCAGATGGTTTTCCTTTGTTTTGAGGTGGCATGGGCCGACTATGCGTTCCACCCGGACATCGAGGATGGTGATACCAGTGATTGATTTTATTTTAAGGTCGTTACATTAGGTGAAGGCGTTTCCATGACGGTTGAAGCCCTTTTCAGCCGATGAGTTGCGGGGAAACTTCCCAAAGGCGTTCAGCGTTGGCGGCATCAAGGGCGTAAGGCGCGACATCTCCACTGAAATCTGTCGGCAGCTTGGTGACTGCGGGCGTTTCGGCGCAATCCTCGATCACGCTGGTCTTCACAGAACAATGCATATGCAAAGCTGAAATCGATAGAGCGACGCAGTGAACCCGCGACTACATTATTGCGCTGTCACAGTGAGATCTACCCTCGGGATAACAGTTCAAGTGACGTCTTGCCGACTGCGCGTTGTAGGCCCGGTAAGCTACTAGAAGGATTGAAAGTTATGAATGCACCCTCTGAAGTTCCAGCAACGTCACGACTGCATGCTGCGTTGGCCGCGCTGCCGGGGCTGGCACATGAAATAGGCGAGGACGCCGCCCAGCGCGAGGCGCGACGCGAATTGCCGTTCGATGGTTTCGCGCTGTTTCGCCAGTCCGGCCTGGGCTTGCTGCGACTCCCGGTCGAATGGGGCGGACTGGGCGGTTCGCTGGAAGACCTCTTTCATGTGATCGCAACCCTCGCTGCAGAGGAATCAAACGTAGCTCATGCGTTGCGCATCCATTTCGACCTGACCGAGTCGCTTCTTCTTTCACCGCATTCAGCGTTCAACGACACGCAGATCCAGCGCTTGCTGGACGGCGCGATATTCGGGGGCGCTTCAACCGAGCGCGGCACATCGAGGCCGGGTGAAATCGGCACGATATTACGACGCGACGGCGACAACTACCGCGTGACGGGCAAGAAATACTACTCGACCGGAACGGCATTTTCCGACTATGCGCGCATCAACGTGCAGGATGAAACGGGCACCAACGTGGTTGCCGTCGTTCCTGTTACTCGAGAGGGCATCCAGGTACTGGATGACTGGGACGGCATGGGCCAGCGAATGACCGCCAGTGGCAGCCTGGTTCTCGACAACGTGCAAGTCTATGCAAGCGAAGTCGCACCGCGCGGCAATGCGACCCTGGCAGCGCGGCATGGCGGGGCGCTGCGGCAATTGCACCTGGTCGCGGTTGCCGCCGGCATCGTCCGCAACATTCTTGCGGATGCTGAACACTACGTGCTCAAGCATGGACGGCCAGTGCTTCACAGCCCGGCGGCATCCGCGCGTGAGGATCATTTCATCCAGCAGGTAGTGGGCGATCTTGCGGCCCACAGTCACGCGATCGATGCATTGGTGCAGCAGAATGCGCGCGTACTGGACCGCTCGGCCAACGCCATCCGAGCCCAGGCTGACGATGCGGAAGCATTAGTGTTGCAGGGCGCGCTGGCTACGGCCAAGACACAGTTGGTAGTGAGCAAGCTGGCGTTGCATGCGGGAGAACGTTTGTTCGAAGCGGGCGGGGCGTCTGCCACGTCGCGTGTGCACAACTTCGATCGTCACTGGCGCAACCTGCGCACGATCTTCAGCCACAACCCGCTGCTGCACAAGGCGCGGGTGATCGGCGGTTATCAGTTGAACGGCGATACCACGCATCTGACCGAAGGCCGCGTGTTCTGAAGATTCACAGCGACGCCGTTTCAATGAAGCGGAGTCGCTCAATTCGTCTCTCTTCTTCGAGGATTATCAAATCGTGAGCCAAGACCTTTTACTGCTGCTGGAACCGGGTTTCGCCGATCCGAAATATCCTGGTGAGCGTTTCATCTGCCCGGATGGCGCACCTATCGAGGGCCTGCTGGCCAGCGATCCGTCGAAAACCTCACGCCTCGATATTCATCGTCTGCCGTTTGCGCGCCCGCGCGAGGCGGTCGTCGCTGCGCTTGACGAGGACCACCAGAGCTTGCCCGTGCTGATTCTCGGAGACGAGCATCCCGTACCCGCCGATGCACAGACGCTCGGCGACAGACGCTTCGTGACCGACACGCGTCGTATCCTGGATTTGCTCGCCGAGCGCCACGGTTTCCCCAAGGTCCACTGATGAACCGGGAGCCAGCCGGCAGCGATGGCATATCGCTATAACCAGCCTTGGCGCCCTGGACCAATCGCTTCATGCGGACCGCTGCAAGCCGTTGCCAACCTGTTGCCGGTTGACCAGCTGGGCATAGACCGAGTTGTTCGCGAGCAGTTGCGCATGGGGACCCGCTTCAATCACCGAGCCGTGGTCCAGCACGATGATCAGATCGGCCTCGCGTACGGTCGCGAGACGGTGCGCGATGATCAAAGTCGTGCGGTTGGCCATCAGCGTTTTTAGCGCGGTATGTACTTGTGCTTCGCTGATGGCGTCCAGATGTGACGTTGCTTCATCCAGAACCAGTACCGGGGCGTCCTTGAGAAAAGCCCGCGCGATAGCAACACGCTGACGCTGGCCTCCCGACAATTGCACGCCCCGTTCACCAACCCGCGTGGCGAGTCCTTCAGGCAGCGTCGCCACGAAGTCGCCAAGCGACGCCTGGTCCAACGCGAGTCGTAGTGCTTTCTCACTGGCGTCAGGCCGGGCGAGACGGATGTTGGCCTCAAGCGTGTCGTTGAAGAGATACGTGTCCTGTGACACGAGGGCAACGTGAGAGCGTAGCGAGTCGAGCCGCAAGCGCCGCAAGTCGACACCATCCACTTGCACCGAACCTGCGTCCGGGTCCCAGAACCGCAGCAGCAGATTCGCAATGGTGCTCTTGCCGGCGCCAGAGGCTCCCACAAGCGCCGCGGTAGAGCCGGCACGCACGCAGAAGGACACGCCGTTTAATACGGGTTGCGTGCGCTCGGCGTAGGCGAAACGCGCGTCTGCAAAGCGAACCTCTGAACCGCCCGGCGCGGCCTGCAAGTCGCGCTCTCCGTCGAGCACTAGAACCGGCTCGTCATGCACGACCCTCAACCGCCGTGCCGATGCGATCGTATCGGCCAGTTGCCTGCCCACCTGCGCGATCTCCGCCACGGGCATGAAGGCTGCAACGGCGAGCAGAATCAGCAACGGTAGCCAAGCCGCAGAAAGCTGCCCGGCCGAGACGAGAAACGCGCCTCCTATCGCGATTGCCAATCCGCCGAGGCCGGTCGCGACATCCAGTAGCGCGGTTTGCCGAGCCAGATCCGCCAGCAACGCGAGCCGGGTCACGCTGTATTCGCGTGCCAGCGCCATGAACGCTTCCCGCCGGCGCCCGGTCGCCTGGAACGCGAGCAGATCGGACAGACCCTGAATGGTCTCGGTCATATGCGCGCCGAGCAGGCCCAGAGATTCGCGTGCCTTGCTGCCCAACGCATCGATACGGCTGCGCCCGCGCACCGGCGAGAGCATGGCGTACGCCAGGAACGGCAGCAGCCCGAGCGCAAGCGGCCACGCGGCCAGTGCGAGCACGGTGATCACCGCAGCCGGGACGAGCACCGCGACGATCGCCGGGGCGACCGTATGCGCATAGAAATATTCGATGGTCTCTACGTCTTGCGTGGCCAACGTGACGAGGTCACCGGAGCGGCGGCGAAGCAGGTAGCCAGGCGCGAGGCGATCAAGCTGTGCGAACAGGCGTATTCGCAGATCCGCGAGCAGCCGGTACGCCATGTCGTGCGCGAGCCAGGATTCAAGCCAGTGCAGAATGGCCGCCAGCGGGGCCACGAGCAACAGCCACATCTCGATCGTCTGATGCGGGCTGCCGGCGCGCAGCGCGGCGACCAGCCATGCGCCCAGCACACCGACGCCAATGAAGGCCGTCACTCGCCCGACGCCCAATAGAATGGTCAGCACCAATCGTACTCGCCAAGGGTGGATCGCCGTGACCAAGGATGCAAGGGTCGCCTTCCAATCCAGGGTTCTCGCATCGGCATCGAGCTCGCGTGGACCTTGTACGGTATCTTCTTCCGTCTCGGCTGTTAGCGCGGGTTTCGTTCCAAACGCCGCGTCAGGCACGCCTGGCTGACGGCTGGTGGTATCGGAGCGCAATGCCGATACATTGTCAGGCGTCGCTTGCGCCCCCATCAACCGATGATAGAGCCCGCTTCTTTTCATCAGTTCGTCGTGCGTACCGGTCTCCGCGACAAGGCCGTCGTCCAGCACGAGAATACGATCAGCGTCAATCACGCTCGATAGCCGATGCGCGAGAATCAGCGTGGTGCGGCCTTGCATCAGACGATCCAGCGCCCGCTGAATCAGCGCCTCGTTTTCCGCATCGACCGCCGAGAGCGCTTCATCCAGGATCAGGATCGGGGCATCGCGCAATAGTGCCCGGGCAATGGCAAGCCGTTGGCGCTGGCCGCCTGACAACTGAACACCGCGTTCGCCGATAGAGGTCTGATACCCGTCAGGCAGGCCCGCGATAAAGTCGTGAGCGTAAGCTGCCCGCGCGGCCGCTTCCACTTCTTCAACGGTGGCGTCAGGGCGACCTAGCCGAAGGTTTTCCTCGACGGTCCCCGCGAACAGCATGGTGTCCTGCGCGACTACTGCAATCTTCGCACGCAGCGCGTCAGGGTTCAGTGTACGTACGTCCTGTCCCGCAATGCGGATACTGCCGCTTTGAGGATCGTACTGGCGCAACAGCAGGCGCACGATCGACGACTTGCCGGCGCCGCTTGGCCCCACGATGCCGATGCGCTCGCCAGCCGCCACCGAGAATGTCAGCCCACGGTGCGCGAGACCCCGGCCGCCGGCATAGGCAAAGCTTACGTTCTCGAAATCCAGCGATGCCGGAGTGTCGCCCAACTTATCCGTGCCGGCTTCAGGCATGGACGGACTTGCCTCGAGCAGCGAGCGAATGCCCGCCGTCGCGGCCTGCCCGAGCATGCCCTGGTGCAAGACACTGCGCAGGTCGCGCAGCGGCCGGAAAATCTCCGTCCCCGCCATCAGGACGATCAGGAGCGTGGTCAGGCCCATCTGCCCGTGGGTCACGCGCCACGCGCCAAGAACGAGCGCCAGCGCGGCGCCCAGCGCTGCCCCAAGATCGACGATACCGCGTGTAAGCAGGCCTGCAGCGAGCACCCAGAAGGTGTTGTCGGAGACAGCGCGTGCCTGCGCGGCAAGGCGTTCGCCCCATACGCGGCTTTGCCCGAACGCTTTGAGCGTCGGCAGGCCCTGGACCGCGTCGAGAAACGTTTCACCGAACTCCTTGAATGCCTGGGCGCGTGCAAGGCTGGTGCGGCGTTCATGCATATGCACAGCGATCGGTCCGAACAACGCCACCAGCGCTGCAACCAGCAGCACGGTGGCCACGGGCAGATCCCAGAACGCGATGAAACCGAAAATGGCAAACGGGGCGCAGAGGGCCACGGCCAGTTGCGGCAGATACTGCCCAAAGAAGGTCTGCAGTTGCTCGACGCCGTCGATGACCGACAGCATCACGCCTCCCGTACGTTGCTCGGCGAACCAGGCCGGCCCAAGCGTCACGATGCGGTCAAACAGTTGGCCACGCAGGGTTTCCTGGGCTCGTGCTGCGGTGCGACAGGCGATGCCCGCGCGCCAGTGATCCAGCAGCGCGCGCACTACGATAGCGGCCGCTACGGCCACGGAAGGCGCAATCCACGATTGCCACGGACTGCCGCGCAAGACCAGTGCAAGCAACTGGCCGAGAAACACAAAGCGGGCGATCCCGGCCAGCAGGGCCAGCAGTCCGACGACAATGCTGAGCAGCATGTGCCCGCGTAACCCTTTAGTCAGTTGCCAAAGGCGAAGATCGAAATACATCAGGGAGACTCCTCAAGGTATTGGATCATCGTGGCATGGACCCGCGTTGCGCGCGAGCGATGCTTTCTCAACCAGGGTTGAGATAAACTTGACCCATCATGCCAAGACTATCTCCGCACATTCCACCGTTACCCGCCCTGAAGGCGTTCGAAGCCGTTGCCAGACTGGGCAGCCTGAGCCGCGCCGCGGAAGAGCTCAACGTGACCAAGAGCGCCATCAGTCATCAATTGCGCGCACTGGAATCGGCATTGGGTACAACGTTGATGCACCGTGGCGGTACGACTTCACGCGCGCAACCCACGGCCGCCGGGCAGGAGTTGCTGGCGGCTATTGAATCCAGCCTGATTCCGTTGGGCGAAGCTTGCGAGCGGTTCACCGTGCGACGGCGCAAGCGTCGCCGCACGTTGACGGTTTCCGCCAATGCGCCATTTTCATCGCTGTGGCTGGCGCCCCACGTGGTGGAATTCTCGACGCGTCATCCGGAGATCGCGGTGAACCTGAGGGTGTTTGACGACGAACCCGACTGGCAGAATGACACGATCGATATCGCGATTCTGCGTGTGCCGTTGACGAACTTGACCAGCGATACGCCGGACCCGCATCCGAGCGATCGGGCGCTGGTCCGCGAGACTGTGTTCCCCGTGTGCAGCCCGCTGTTGCTGGACCCACGGACCACTACGCCGCAGACGCTGACCGAGCATCGGTTGCTGCAGGAGGAGCACCACGAGTCAAGTCGTGAAATAGACTGGCAGACGTGGTTTGCGCTGCTCGGAGCGGGAGCGCTTCCGGAGCAGAATCTGGTCCGGTTGAGCAGTTTCAGCCCGATCATCGGCGCCGCGATTGCGGGAAAGGGTGTTGCGCTAGGCCGTTCACCGTTGATCGATTTTGACTTGGCCCACGGCCGCCTGGTTCGCCTGTTTCCGGAGCATGAATTGCCGGGGTCTTGGCAGTTTGTTATTCGCTTGCATCCCGAGCGCTCGTCCGATCCGACGTTGATCCAGTTTCAGACTTTCATGCTCGAGCGCTCGGCGATCTGACTCCTTCGAGTTTGTTGATAGCGCGCGCTGCGCTGAAAATCAGCGACTCTGCTTTGATCGATATCAGAAAATCTTCGTTGGTCGGATTTATCGGCTTGTTTAGACTCCATTTCATCTTGTCATAACAAGTTGAAATGACTGCTCCCACTGCCACCTTGCTGCCACTGTCCGCCGCCCCGCTCTATGCCCGGTTAAAGGAAGTGCTGCGCGCCCGCATCCTTGACGGGACTTATGCGCCGCATGGGCAAATGCCATCCGAGCATGAGCTCTGCGCAATGTTCGAGGTCAGCCGGATCACCGTGCGACAGGCGCTTGGCGACCTGCAGAAAGAGGGCTTGCTGTTCAAGATCCACGGCAAGGGAACTTTCGTTTCCAAGCCAAAAGCCTTTCAGAACGTGACGTCGCTACAAGGCTTTGCAGAGGCGATGTCATCGATGGGATATGAAATCGTCAACCAGTTGCGCACGTTCAGGGTAGTCAAGGCCGATCGCCACGTCGCAGGCCGCTTGAATATTCCGGAGGGCTCGGGGGTCGTCGAAATCCATCGGGTGCGGCTGCTCAACCGAGCGCCCGTCTCACTGGAAATCACCTACGTACCCGAGGCGCTCGAAAAGCGTCTTGCGAATGCTGACCTCGTGACCCGCGACATCTTTCTGATCCTCGAGAACGACTGCGGACTCGCGCTCGGTCACGCCGATGTATCGATCGATGCGATTCTCGCCGACGACGAAATCGGCGCTGCGCTGCAGGTCGAGGAGGGCAGTCCGGTGCTGCGGATCGAACGCCTCACCCATTGCGCTGACGGCACGCCAATCGACTATGAATACCTTTATTTTCGGGGCGATGCATTCCAGTACCGGATGCGTATCGACCGGGAAAAGAAACGCAGGAATGCGAGGAAAGCGCGATGAATACACATGTTCTCGAATACGACGTCGTGGTGGTAGGAGGCGGAACGGCTGGACCCATGGCCGCAGTCAAAGCGAAGGAACGCGATCCTTCGCTCAGGGTGTTGCTGCTGGAGAAGGCCAACGTCAAGCGTAGCGGCGCAATCTCCATGGGCATGGACGGTCTCAACAACGCGATCGTTCCCGGGCACGCAACGCCCGAGCAATACACGCGGGAGATCACCATCGCGAACGACGGCATTGTCGATCAGTCGGCGGTGTACGCCTATGCGCGGCATAGCTTCAAGACGATCGAGGAACTGGATCGCTGGGGTGTCAAATTCGAGAAGGACAGCACCGGCGACTACGCTGTCAAGAAGGTGCATCACATGGGTTCCTATGTGCTGCCCATGCCTGAAGGGCACAGCATCAAGAAAGTACTTTATCGCCAGCTCAAGCGCTCACGTGTCGCCATCACCAACCGGATTGTCGCGACCCGGCTTCTGACCGACGCAACCGGACGTGTCTGCGGCGTAATGGGTTTCGATTGCCGCACCGCCGACTTTTATATCGTGCGCGCCAAGGCTGTGATCCTGAGTTGCGGTGCCGCAGGCCGGCTGGGGTTGCCCGCGTCGGGATACCTGATGGGCACCTACGAAAACCCGACCAACGCAGGTGACGGCTACGCCATGGCCTATCACGCCGGGGCCGCGCTTTCCAACCTTGAGTGTTTCCAGATCAATCCGCTCATCAAGGACTACAACGGTCCGGCTTGCGCGTATGTGACCGGACCGCTTGGCGGCTTCACGGCGAACGGCAAGGGCGAGCGTTTTATTGAATGCGACTACTGGAGCGGCCAGATGATGTGGGAGTTCTACCAGGAACTGCAAAGCGGCAATGGGCCGGTGTTCCTGAAGCTCGATCATCTGGCGGAGGAAACGATCAAGACGATCGAAGACATCCTTCATACCAACGAGCGCCCGAGCCGCGGACGTTTCCATGCGGGACGAGGAACCGATTACCGGCAGCAGATGGTGGAGATGCACATCTCGGAGATCGGCTTTTGCAGCGGTCATAGTGCGTCGGGCGTGTATGTCAACGAGCGCGCGGAAACCACGGTGGCGGGTTTATATGCAGCGGGCGACATGGCTGCGGTGCCGCACAACTACATGCTCGGCGCGTTCACTTACGGCTGGTTCGCGGGATGGAACGCGGCCGGCGATGTCGCGGGCCGCGAGTTTTCACCGCTCAACGACGAACAGATCGAGGCGGAGCGTCAACGGATCTATGCGCCGCTCGAACGCGAATCCGGACTTGCCCCGGCGCAGGTCGAATACAAGTTGCGGCGCACGGTGAATGATTATCTGCAGCCGCCCAAGGTCACACGAAAGATGGAGATCGGGCTGCAGCGGTTCGAGGAAATCAGCGCGGATATTGGCGAGATGAAAGCCAATAACCCGCACGAACTGATGCGCGCCGCAGAGGTTCGGGCCATCCGGGACTGCGCGGAGATGGCCGCACGAGCGTCGCTCTTCAGGACCGAGAGCCGCTGGGGACTTTATCACCACCGGGTGGATTATCCGCAGCGTAACGACAGCGAGTGGTTCTGCCATACGCACCTCTTCAAGGATCAGTTCGGCAGGATGACGAGCGCGAAACGCCCGGTCGAGCCCTACGTGCTTCCGCTCGACAACGACGAGAGCGATGCGTATCAAAAGTTGCGCATTGGCGAGCGTGTGCGCGCGCCTGCAGCCGTGCCGGAATCTGCTTGAAAGGAGCCTCCATGTCCTATACGTCTCATGAAATTTTCCATCGCAGCACGGCGCCCGTCACTGTCGACGAAGACAAATGCATCGCTGACAAGGGCTGCACCGTCTGTGTGGACGTCTGTCCGCTCGACCTGCTGGCGATCGACCTGTCCAAGGGCAAGGCCTTCATGAAGTTCGACGAATGCTGGTACTGCATGCCGTGCGAACAGGATTGCCCGACCGGTGCGGTCAAGGTAGAGATTCCTTATTTGCTGCGCTGACACGGCGTTCAGATTCGCGGCGTACCCACTATCTACTCGGGGTTGAGTAATGAACATTCGGACACTGCTTCAGGCTTGCACGGCGTTGGCCTTCATCATGGCGTCATTGAGCGCCGCGCAGGCGGAAACGATCCGCGTGGCTATCGGCACGCAGGACACCACGATCAACTGCGCGACCGGCGGTCTCATGATCCGGGAGCTGCATCTGCTCGATAAATATCTTCCGCACGACGGCAAATACAAGGACGTCCAGTACGACGTGCAGTGGAAGGACTTCACATCCGGCGCACCGCTGACTAACGAAATGGTGGCGGGCAAACTCGATTTCGGCGCGATGGCGGACTTTCCCGGCACGCTCAATGCGGCCGCATTCAAGAAGGCCGGCAAGCGCAGCGAGTTCATCACGGTCCTGTCGGGCAGCATAGAGGGTAGCGGCAATGGCATTGTCGTCCCGACCGGGTCCCCGATTCATTCTGTGGCCGACCTGAAGGGCAAGACAATCTCTGTGCCGTTTGCATCGACTGCGCATAGCATGCTGCTGCGCGCGATCAAGGCGCAAGGCTGGGATCCGGACACTGACGTCAACATCATCACGCAGGCACCGGAAGTGGCGGGCAGTGCGCTCAAGGCGCACAAGATTGACGCACATGCCGACTTTGTGCCGTTTGCCGACCTGTTTCCGTACCGCGGCTTCGCAACCAAGATCTATGACGGTTCGCAAAGCCACGCGCCGACTTTTCATGGCGCGCTCGTCGACGCGGACTACGCGAAGAAGTACCCGGAAATTGTCATCGCCTACTTGCGCGCGACCATTGAGGCGAATCGCCTGATGGCGCAGGACCCGGAAAAGTACAGCCTGCTGATCGAGAAAGTGACGGGCATTGAAGCGCCGGTCGACTACCTGTATCACGGGCCGCTCGGTTTGCAGACCCGCGACCTGACCTGGAAGCCGGAGTATCGCCAGGCAGTGGCGAGCGCGATCGACACACTCAAGCTGCTGAAAAAGACGGACGTCGAGCTCGATGCGAACAGCATCATTGACGACCACTTCATCCGGGAGGCGTTCAAGCAGTCCGGCCTCGATTACGATGCCGCGCTCAAGAACTACGCGAAGCAGCCATTGACGGCCAATGACGCGCAAACGGGCAAGAGAATCACCCATTTCAACGACGTCGCTCAAGTGTGGGTCGAAGGTGAAGACGCTGTTCGCAGTTACGCGCAACCACAAGAAGCGTTAAGCGCGCAGGAAGCATTGACGAAACAGGGCAAGACTGTGCGCGCCGTGTTTGTGCAGGATCACACGAGCGGGTTGAAGCTGTTGGCTGGGCAAGCCTGGTATGTCCGCTCTGGCAACAGGCAAATTGCGGCCTTCCTGCTGCGCGCCGGTGCGGATGATTACGCAAAAAAGGTCAGCGGCCAAGTCTCGGACTATGCCTCGGTTCGCGCTGATGCAGCTCAGGCCGTGGCCGCACGCTGACGCTCGACAGGTCCGACGCCTTCTACAGGAAATCGATAATGGCCACTTCGTTCGAAAGCACCGAAAGCCGCGACTTGCCGGCGCTTGACCGGCCGCGTTCGTCGGCGGTGTTGACGCACACGCCTGTCAGCCGTTCGATCTGGCGTTGCGCGTCTCTCGTCGCCTGCCTCGGCCTGTGGCAGATCGCAACGCAGTACAAGGTCTCGCTCGGCTTCGTGACAATGGCGAATGTTCCCGCACCGACTGAGGTTGCGCAGGCGTTCTGGCAGCTGCTGCATTCGCCCAAGCTGCCCATGCACCTGTTCGCCAGCATCATGCGGGTGCTGGTTGGATTCAGCGCGGCGGCTATGGTCGGGATTGGTTTTGGCTTGGCGATCGGACGGTATCGCGCATTCGAAGATACCGTGCTGCCGTCGCTGGAAGTGCTGCGGCCCATTCCCGCAGTGGCATGGATTCCGCTGGCGATCCTGATGTTTCCATCGTCGGAGGTGAGCATGATGTTCATCACGTTCATCGGCGCGCTGTTCCCTATTCTGCTCAATACCATTCACGGCGTGGAAGGCGTCGATCCACGCCTGGTTGCAACCGCGCGCAGTCTCGGCACCCGTGGCCTGTCACTGTTCAGCGAAGTGATCCTGCCGGGCGCGGCGCCTTCCATCCTGACCGGTTTGTCGATAGGCATGGGCACTGCGTGGTTCTGCCTGATCACGGCCGAGATGATCGCGGGGCAGTACGGCATCGGCTATTTCACGTGGGAGTCGTACACCTTGCAAAACTACGCCGATATTGTCGTCGGCATGCTGCTGATTGGCGGCCTCGGCATGGGCAGCAGCGTGCTGGTCAAAAGGCTCGGACTGATGCTGATGCCGTGGCACCGGCTGAGCGAGGCGCGTCGATGAATATTGCGTTCACCGAGCTGTTGACCGAGGCGACCTTGGGCCGTGTGGACGTGCGTTCGCTAAGCGTTGACGTGGGATTATCGAGCGAACGATTTACGGCGCTCGACCGCCTTGATTTCACCGTTGAGCCGGGCGAATTCGTCTGCGTGCTCGGACCGTCAGGTTGCGGCAAGTCGACGTTGCTGGGTGCAATCGCGGGACATGTGGCGCCCACCGGCGGCGAGATCGCGGTCGATGGCAAACGGGTCGAAGGCCCGCATCGAAACCGTGGCCTTGTGTTTCAGCAGCACACGTTGTTTCCGTGGAAACGGGTGATCGACAACGTTGCGTTCGGATTGAAGATGAGCGGGTTCGGCCTGGAGGAACGACATCGCGAGGCGCTTGCGCTGCTCGAACTCGTCGGCCTGCAGGGCTTCGAGGCGCGTTATCCGGCGCAACTGTCGGGCGGCATGCAACAGCGGGTGGAAATTGCACGCGCGCTGATCAACCGGCCGCACATCCTCCTGATGGACGAACCGTTCGGTGCGCTCGACGCGCAGACGCGGCGGATGATGCAGAGTCTCTTGCTTGACGTGTGGGCGCGTATGCGCACGACGGTGATGTTCGTGACTCACGATATAGACGAGGCGCTGTTTCTGGCCGATCGCATTCTCGTGCTGTCGCGCCGGCCCGCGCGAATCGTCGCCGATATCGTGGTGCCGCTCGCCCGTCCACGCGATGACGAGAGCACGGTTGCGGCGGAATTCATCGATATCAAGCGCCGTTGCCTTGCGCTATTGCGCGAGACTAAATGACCGTGGGTTGCACGCCATCCCGACTATTCATGCCTTATTTGAAAGCCCACTCATGACTGTTTACTCTCCGCTGACTTTCGATCCGGACGCGCCTGATCCCGAAGCGGCGGCCGTGCTGCCGCGCTTGTCCGATACTGACCCTGTGGTTCGCCGCATTGCGCTCCTTGAACTCGCGGATCTGGAGGACGAAGACCTGTTGCCGCCGATCGTCCATGCCCTGCGCCATGATGAATCGGCTGATGTCCGACGGGAGGCCGCGCGCGTGCTGGCGGCCTGGGAAGGGGCGGAGGTTGTCGACGCGCTGTGCCGTTCTCTTCTCGACCCTGATGAAACGGTGCGCCTTGCTGCGGCACAAAGCCTCTCGGAACTCAAGGAGGTGACGTCTGGCCACGTGTTGCTGGAATGGGTCGCTGATCCTGCCCCGTTCGTACAGGCCGCGATACTCCGGGCGTTGCGTGAATTGCGCCTCTCCGATGCGCTGGCCCCGGCTCTGCGAGCACTCTCGCATCCGCTTGCGTCGGTGCGTCTGGAGGCAGTCGGCGTCGCAGGCTGGCTCAAGGACGAGCGCGCGCTTGCGCAACTCGCGCAGGTGGCCGCTGGCGATACCGATCCCGACGTGCGCCGGGCCGCAGTGGGTTCTTTGGGACTGGGCTCGGAGCCGGCGGAAGCCATCGTCGATGCTTTGCTCAGTGCGTTACGCGACAATGCGTGGCAAGTGCGTGAGGAAGCCGCCGCGACGCTGGGCAAGCTGCGTGCGGGCCAAGCCCGCGACGCGTTGATCGCGTCGCTCGACGATCCTTACTGGCAGGTCAGGCTGAAGTCCGCGCGAGCGCTCGGCCGGTTGCGCGACCCGCGTGCGGGAGCGGCGCTCTCCGGGCTGCTGTCGCATTCCATCAGCAATCTGCGCAAGGAGGCGGCGCTTGCGCTCGGCGAGCTCGGCGACCGTGGTTTGCTGCCGGCTTTGCAAGCTGCTCAAGGCGACCCCGATCCGGAAGTACGCAAGGCCATTCGCATCGCGCTGCAACAGATCGAAGGTCTTCCAGCATGAACGTACCCGAACGCATCGATCTCGACTCGCGAGCCCATACCCTGACGCTGCACTGGCCGGGGGCGCGATTGCAATGTATCAGCCACGCGGCCTTGCGCGGCGCATGCCCATGCGCCGGATGCCGTCGTATTCGCCTCGCCGCAGGCCTCGTGCAGGCACCCGAGGATGTCGCAGTCGTGGACATTCATTCGATGGCGTATGGCGTGCAACTCATCTTTAGCGACGGTCACGCGCAGGGGATCTACCCCTGGCCGTTTCTCGAAGCACTCGGGACGGTTGCCGCATGAGATACGCCCACGGACAATCACCGACGCGGTGAACTCAGGGTTCCGACTGCGAGCACGACGAAGATAAGAATCCCGATGGCGACCTGCTGCCAATAGAAGTTCCATCCGATAAGAAGCAACCCGTTTGCCGCAAAGCCTAGCAACAGGACACCTGCCAGCGTTCCCGGCACGTTGGGACGGTGCGAAGAAGAAAGCGTCGCGCCTATGAATGTGGCACCAATTGCGTTGAGCAGGTAACCGTTGCCTGCGAGCGGCACATACGCCTTCACGTTCGACGACAGGATCAACCCGACCAATCCGGAACTCACCGCGCTCAACGCGAACGCGAGGTATAGCAACGCGCGCACGGGAAGACCGGAATAGCGCGCGACGCCTGCCTGAACGCCGAGCACAGTGATGCCGCGCCCATGCCGTGAGCGCGCGAGCAGCAGGTGTAGGAAGCAGGCAAGAGCTACGACAAGATACAGGGGCAGTGCGACACCGAAGAGACGGCCATGACCGAGCGTCGAGAAAGCAGGCGGCAAGATCTGGTTCAGGAGGTAAATGGGCTGTCCGCCGTCGGTCGCGAGTTGCTGGATGCTCTGGCCTATGAACAATGTACCAAGGGTGGCCAAAAAGGGCTCCACGCCGAACGTTGCAATCAGTATGCCGTTGAACAACCCAACCGCGAGGGCCGCGCCAAGTGCCGCGACGATCGCGATCGGCAGGCCGACGTGTCGCGCTACGAGCGTCACGAATGCAAGGCTGGCGAGATCGACGGCCGTGCCGACCGAGAGATCCACCGCGCCGAGCGACGCCACCACCGTCATGGCAAGGGCCACGATCGCGAGCGGCGCGACCGTATTGAGCAGCACGCTGTCGATGTTCGAGAGCGTGGCGAACGCAGGAGCGAACACGGCGAAGAATGCGATTGCCGCAGCGAAGGCGAAGACCAGCGCATAGCGCGTCAAGCTGTTGATTGGGGCGGTACGCGCGAAGGGACGAAGGATGAGCTCACGCATGGCTGCGCTTCTCCAGGTTGCGTCGACGCAGCAGCGCCGTGAGCGAAACGACGAACAGGATCAATGCGCCTTCAACGCCGCTGATCCAGTAGCTCGACACGTTGTCCAACTGGAAGCCGTTCGCGACAAGACCGAGGAACACAACGCTCAACCAGGTGCCTGCCACGGTCGGCACGAGTCGTCGCGAGAACACGACACCAAGCAGCGCGGCAGCGATCACGGCGAGAAGATTGTCTCCGGCGCCGGGTGCGCTGCCGCTCAGAAGTGCAGTGGAGGCAAGGGCAGCGATGCCGGCCGACAGCCCGCACACTACATAGCTCGCCGCGACGTAGCCTTCAACGCTCAGTCCAACCGCACGGACCGCTGCCGGATGACTGCCCGATGCGTGTAGCCTCAGACCGAAGCGCGTAAAGTGTCCGAGCCAGACGAACATCAGGCCCACACCGACAAACGCATAAGAGAGCCATGGAATGGCGAACGGGCCGTTGTCGAGAAGGGCGGCAAGCGTTGGCCCGGTTGCGGAAACGGTCGAGTTTTTAGTCACGACCAACTCCAGCCCCGCCACGATGTTCATCGTGGTGAGCGTTGCAAGAAGGGGAAGCATGCGCAGCACGACAACCGCGAACGCATTGAATACGCCAATCGCCGTACCGGCTGAGAGCGTGAGCGCGATTGCCGCCGGAGACGCTAGACCGTTGGCTAGCGAAGTCGCATAAACAGCCGCACAGAAGCCGAGGTTCGCTGCAATCGAGAGATCGATGCCGCCGGCGATGCCGTTCACGCCACCACCGATCAAGACGAGCGTCAGGCCGAATGCAAGCGTGCCGATCACCGCCGACTGCTGCATCACATTGGCGAGATTGCCTACGGTGAAGAAGAGTGGCGAGCTTGCCGCGAAGACTACCAGCACCGCGAGAATGGCTAAAAGCGCGCCGCTTTGCAGCCACCATTGCGGCAGTTTGAAGGATCTGGCGAGAGCGAGCACGTTGCCGCGCGATTGTCTGGTTTGAACTTGACTCATGCTTGCACCGCTTCATGACCGTGGGTCGAACTCGCGCTCGCGCTCGCGCTCGGACTCGAACCCGAACCGGAACCCGAACCTGCCGCGCTCGCCCAGCCGAGGATTTCCTGATGGCTGGTCTCTTTCGAGACCAGCTCCCGCACAAGCTTCCCGCGCGCGAGGATAAGAATCCGGTCGGTGATTCCCTGCAATTCGATGAGGTCGGTCGAAAACAGCAGCACCGCTGCGCCCTGCGCGGCGAGTTCGTCGATGACCCGGTAGATTTCTGCTTTCGCGCGAATATCGACACCCACGGTGGGTTCGTCGAGCAAGTACAGGTTCGCGCGCGTGCTCAACCATTTCGCCAGGACGACCTTCTGCTGATTACCGCCAGAGAGCTGACGCGCAGGCGGTGTGGCGTCGGTGAGCGGCGCTCAACGTGCAGTTTCGATGCACGATATGCACGCGCGAAAGGTCAACGAAAACATTCGTTATTTTTCCGATGGTACTACTTAGGTATACAAATTTTTTCGCAATGGGCCGGGCGAGGTCGGAAGTGTTCAATCGACGTGGAGGTGAACGACCTCGATCTGCACCAAAACGAAGGCATCTGACGCTCAAGTACCGCCTGATTGAATCCCCCAAACTGGTGCCAAACGGTGATTAGCATTCAACGAACCATTCTTAGACCTTTGAAGTCCCCGTCCTTAAAATCGCGCAACACTCATTCAACGTTAAAGAGAGTGTCAACATGATGCGCCGGGCCCTACGCGTGATGACTGTTGTTGCTACTTTCACGATGTCGCATGGCGCGGCCTTCGCAGCGGATTCCGCACCTTTGAAGGTGGGCGTGCGTGGCGGGGAAGATGAGCAGATCTACGCGCGCGCTGGTCATTCTGCGCGATCACAATCTGATCACGCTGCGCGACGAATTTGACTCGTTCACGGGATCGGCAACGCTGCACGTGGGCAGCGTTCGTGCTGCTTGGCGCGAACCTCATACCGTTCGTTGCGCGGATCGCGCGGGTCTCTATTGTGCAGTTCGCCGGCGAATGGCTTGCACGTCGCACTGACCATAAGCGTTGAGGGATTCGGACGCGCGGAACGGGTGATGACTCACATTGAATGAATCCAGGAATCGATAGGTTCATAAGTCGCTTGGAGTGGGTTGGACGCGCAACTACCATACTTAGGATCCCATCTTAGTCAGGATAGTCAATGAAACTCACGCAGGTTACCCTTCTTGATCGCATGCAGATTGGCCGTGACTATAACCCAACGTATCTGGCGCAATATTTTGATGTGACCACCGCGATCTTGCGCGACGAACTCTGCGCACTTGCCCAAGAGGGGTTCGTAAAAATGATCAATAAAGCGGATGGGAAAATAGCATTCCGTCGGGTAAGAAATGACTTCCCCGTACAAGGTGACAACCCCGCCGAGCAGATCAGGAGTGTCGCAACTTTCCCCGTTACACGTCGCTTGACGGGCATTCTTAGCGACTATGGTGCCTCATTGGCAAGCGTTCGAGATCTCGCGCTATCGACACGAAGGGCCTAGTTTTGCAAATAGGCTCGGTCTCAAGTAAATATTTTCCTTACGAGACATTGATGCGCTGTTCCCACTCCCCGTCGCGCGGGCGTCAGGGCATCGCCCTACAAAACGCCATGGTTCGGGGCCTTCGCGCTCAGTGCCATAGGGGCGGCCAGTTCAGGATCTTCGATAACTCATCCACTATTACGCAATATCGCTTCGCAAGAGAAGGAGAGGGGTGAATTGCAGGTGCGCCCCATTTCCCCGACCGAGCTCGATCAACTGCTGCTTCTCTATCACCACCTGCACGCTGCAGATGAGCCGCTCCCGGATGTATCGGTCATTCGCTCAGTCTGGAACGAGCTCATGGCGGACCCTGGCCATACCTTGTTCGGCGGCTACAAGGATGGCGAGCTGGTTTCCAGCTGCACGCTGACTGTCATACCCAATCTCACGCGTGGTTGCAGGCCCTATGGCGTCCTGGAGAACGTCGTGACTCATAGCGCTCATCGCGGGAAGGGTTACGGCCAAGCAGTGCTTAGGGAGGCTTTGGCATCAGGCTGGTCGGCTGGTTGTTATAAGGTCATGCTGCTGACGGGAAGAAAGGATAGAGCAACCGTCCAGTTTTATGAGTCAGCGGGCTTTGACGGGCAGGAAAAGCTCGCATTCATTGCGAAGCCACGACGGTAACCGTCAGCGGCCGGCTTCTCGACATCAACTTGTTCGGATGCCGTCACTCGTCAGCGAGCGAATGGCTGTGATAACAAACGCAGGCGAAATACGCGTCAAGTTCTGGTGAATAGCCGGCGACGCGCTAACTCGACATCGGAAAATCGATGTGCGCGGCAAGTGATCAAGCGTGCAAGTCCGACACATCATGAATCCCGGGCTGCGCTTCATGGAGCGTTTTATGAGCATTTCGACCGGCCTAAGCGCAGGCTGGCTCGATATACGCCGATCTAGACCTCGCTATAGTGCACCGCGCACCGAATCCGGCCGTGCTTGCACGAAAAAATCTCCAGCAGCACTACTGCGCGACATCGAATTTCGCATATTCCGGCAGAAAAGCCGTGCATTTACATGGTCTGCTTTTTGCATTAATTCATTGATCTTGAATACAAGACGGAATTCAAGATAATTCAGTCGGATACTTTATGACGACGCGTCCAACGTCTGCCTGACCGCGCGCGCCCGTCATCACCGGGAGCGAAACAAGTGTCTACTCAAGCCGTAGTTCATCCGGTCGATGAAGTCTTGCCGTTTCCACTTCTATTCGTGTTAGGGCTACAGCACGTATTGGTGATGTATGCGAATGCTGTCGCGGTACCGCTGATTCTGGGTGGGGCGCTACATCTACCGAAAGAACAGATAGCAATGCTGATCAATGCAGATCTATTCGCGTGTGGTATCGCGACCTTGATTCAGACGATTGGCTTCGGCCCTGTCGGCATTCGCTTGCCGATCATCATGGGCGTGACGGCCGTTGCGATCTCGCCCATGTTGGCGATGGCAGCCATGCCGGGGTGGGGCTGACTGGCATCTATGGCGCGGTTCTGGTCGGCGGCCTCTATGCGTTGTTGGTGGCCCCGTTGATCAAATACGTTTTGCGGTTCTTTCCTGCCGTGGTGACCGGCACGATCATCACAATGATCGGCGTGTCATTGATGCGCGTCGGCGTCGCCTGGGCGGGGGGCGGGGCGGGTGTCGCCGACTTCGGTGCAACCGGTTATATCGGCATGGCAGCCCTGGTGCTCGGGGTGATTCTTCTGGTGATCAAATTTGGGCGTGGTTTCGTGGGGAATATGGCGGTGCTGCTGGGTATCGCGGTCGGTTACCTGGTGGCAATTTCACTCGGCTGGACTGACTTCTCCGGCTTGTCCGCCCAACCCTGGGTGCGTGTCGTGTTGCCCTTGCAATTCGGCTTGCCGACCTTTTCGCTGGTGCCTTGCCTGACCATGTGTCTGGTGATGACGATCGTGTTCATCGAGGCGACCGGCATGTTCTTGGCGATGGGCGCGATGACCGGCTGCACCGTGGGCGCGGAGCAGATCAAACGGGGCTTGCGCGCCGACGCAGTGGGAACACTGGTCGGCGGATTGTTCAATACTTTTCCCTATGTTTCCTATTCGCAAAACATCGGTCTGGTTGGTGTTACAGGCGTCTATAGCCGCTGGGTCTGCGTCACGGGTGGCGTGATCATGCTGTTTCTCGGGCTGGTGCCGAAACTTGCTTACATAGTTGCGTCAGTGCCGCAGGCCGTATTGGGAGGAGCGGCCTTCGTCATGTTCGGCATGGTGTCGGCAACCGGCATCAAAATTTTGTCAAACGTCGACTACACCACGCAGCGGCACAATGTGCTTGTCATCGCGATCTCGATCGGATTCGGGCTGATCCCGATTATCTCGCCAACGTTCTTTCACATCATGCCGCAAGTCTTGCGGCCGATTTTCACCGATCCAATCATGATGACATCTATCACGGCGGTGGCATTGAACGCCTATTTCAACCGGACGTCCGGCGCGTCGGCGAGCCAGGATGCAATGCATGCGGCGCAACAGGCCGAAACGCTGTGAGCTAGCTCGTGTGCGGACAATCAGGCACTGGCGAGCAACCTCTCGAAGATCCCATTAGACTGACCACTCGCGCGACGGCCGGACGCCGTCGCTCTCCTTGGAGGAGTCTGCGTCGCAAGGTTGTCATTTCCCACTGACCACAGGAGCTAAACGCACGTCACGTTCCGACGTCGGCGAACTCACAACCGCATTGCCGCGATCACGTCTGCCGGGTGAGAACGGAAACGAAATTCGCCGTTTCTGGCTGCTTCGGCCGGTTGAAGATGTCGTCTGCCAAACCGGATTCGATCACGCTGCCACCGCTAAGGAAAACGACCTCGCGAGCAATCGATGCGGCCAGACGTAAATCATGCGTAGCAAACAGCATGGTCATGCCTTCTTTCGCGAGCTGGCTCAATACGTCGATCACTTCGGCCGCGAGTCCGGGGTCGAGCGCAGAGGTCGGTTCATCGCACAGAAGAATGTCCGGAGAGGGCGCCAGCGCTCGCGCAATGGCTACCCTCTGCTGTTGCCCACCGGAGAGCGTGGCCGGCCAGGCATCGGCCTTCTGCGAGATGCCTACCTTCTCCAACAGCGCGCCTGCTCGTGCCCGCGCGCGCTCCTTGTCCCATCGCTGCACGGTGATGAGACCCTCCATCACGTTCTGTATCACCGTCCGGTGCGGGAACAATTGAAAGCTCTGGAACACCATTCCCGTCTTGCGGCGTATTCTGAGTACCGAATCGCGAGACGGTTTCTCCGTGCTGCTGAATTCGACCCGCTCGTCACCTAGCGTGAGCGATCCGGTGTCCGGAATCTCAAGCAGGTTCACGCAACGCAGGAGCGTGCTCTTGCCGCTGCCTGACTGCCCGATCAGTGCCGTGACCGTACCCTGTGCGAGCGTCAGATCGACCGACTTGAGCACATGATGTGTACCGAAGGTTTTCTGGATTTTATCGAGGGCGATCATCATTGGCCCCTCTTGAACAGAGCATGTTGGCCGAGTCTTCTTTCAAGGTGAACCTGAGCCGAGGACAACACGGAACTGAACACCAGGTAGATCAATGCCGCTTCCGAGTACAGGATAAGCGGTTCATACGTTACCGAAGCAATCCGTTGAGCCGCCTGAAAGATCTCCGGCACGGTGAGCACCGCGGCAAGCGAGGTGTCCTTGATGAGCGAGATAAACGAGTTCGCCAAGGCAGGCAGGGCGACCCGCGCAGCCTGCGGCAAGATTGTCCGACGCAGTGCTTGCGAGCGCGTCATGCCCATTGAATACGCGGCCTCCCATTGTCCATTGGGAATCGATTCAACCGCACCCCGGATCACTTCCGAGTTGTAGGCGCCCACGTTCAGCGAGAAGCCGATAATGGCCGCAGTGAGCGGGTCGAGCACGATACCGACGTTGGGCAGGCCGTAGAAAATCACGAAGAGTTGCACCAGTAACGGTGAGCCCCGGATCAGCCACACGTAGAACTGTGCAATCTTCACCGCCCATCGCGGTCCAAACAGCCGCACAAGTGCGGTTGCAAATGCCAGTGTCAAGCCTAGCGCAAACGATGCAATGGTGAGCGGCACCGTGAACACGAGGCCTGCGTACAGGAGTGGCCAGAGTGACTCGACCATCAAGTGGAGCCATGCCGGCATATTTTCGGCTCTCTAAGAATGAGGTATGGGCGGTGCTGAGCGCGATGCTACTTCGATACATCCTTGCCGAAGTATTTCGTCGATATCTGCTTGTAGGTACCGTCTGCCTTGATCTCGGAAAGCGCTTTGTCAATGGCGGCCAGAAGCTGGGGGTTGCCCTTCTGGATAATGACGCCGGAGTACTCGCTGTCAGCCGAATTGTCGATTGCAGCGATCTTTACCTTAGCGTCCGGCTTGTGCTTCTTGAAGTCGAGGAAGGAGAGACTGTCGTTCACCGTTGCATCGACGCGGCCTGACGTCAGCAAATCAATTGATTCGTTGAAGCCCTGCACGCCCACTACGTCAGCGCCGTGATCTTTCGCGATCTTGCCGAAGTTGCTGGTCAGGGTATTGGCTGATTTCTTGCCCTTCAGATCGTCGAAATTTTTGATCGTCGTGTTATCCGAGCGCACGATCAGGGCCGCATGGGATGCGATATAGGGCTGCGAGAAATCGTACTTGGCCTTGCGGGCGTCGGTAATGGAGACCTCGTTGATGACCGCGTCGTAGCGGTTCGCGTCGAGCCCTGCAATCAGCCCGTCCCACTTGCCTTCGACAAACTCCGGTTTAACACCTAGGCGTTTGGCGATGGCCTGACCGATTTCTACGTCGAAGCCTGTCAGCTTGCCCGATTCGTCGTGATAGGTGAAGGGTGCGTAAGTGCCTTCGGTCCCGATCTTGATGACACCGGCGCTCTTGATGCTTGCCAGGTCGTCGGCTGCGAAGGCAGTAGAAACAGCAGTCAGTTGCACGATGCCGGCAAGCAGCATGACGTTTAGAATTTTCATGACGGGTGACTCCTTAGGAATTATCTTTTGTCTGTTTCATCTTCGACTAGCTAAGACGCAACGCTTCGGCGCGACTTTAACAAGGGGGTTTGGTTTCACAAAGCATATTGATGTAGAAGGATATGTCTGGATCGAATAAAGGCGGCGCGGGTCGTTTGTCTAGTAGCCCCGGTGGATATCGACAAGATCTTCCAGCGACGTACCGTGAGTAAAAGCGCTGAAATTGCGTGCGAACTTGGCGGCCAGTTCGGCCGCATTGTGCGGGCCGATCGCCGACGTGTGTGGCGACAGGCGGATGCGCGGATGCGTGTAGAACGGATGCCCGGCCGGCAGCGGCTCGGGCTCGGTGACGTCGAGCGATGCCGCATCAATTCGGCCGTCAGCAAGCGCCTCTAGCAATGCCTCGTTATCGATTAATGAACCACGCGCGACATTAATCACGTGTAATCCCGGCTTCGCTCGAGCAAGCAACTCTCGACTGACAATATGACGGGTTGCTGCAGTAGCCGGCGCCGCGAGTACGAGATGGTCTGCTTCTCGAACCAGTTCGCCGATATCGGCAACAAGCGTGACGCCCGGCAGGTCCGGCGCGGTAGAAGCTTGGCGCCGCACTGCGATGACCCGGGCGCCGAGCGCAAGCGCTTTCTGCGCAAGAGCCTGCCCGATCGAGCCCAGGCCGAATATGCCGATCGTGCTGCCGTGCACGGTTGCGAGGGGCGTCAATGCCCATTGCTGCGCGTCGTGAATCCAGATGTCCGGCAGACGTTTCGCGTGAGCAAAGATTGCTGCCAACGCGAATTCTGCAATGGCTGTTGAGGAGGTGCCGCGCGCGGTAGTAACGGGCAGGCCTTCGAAGAACCAGCCCGGATAAAAGTCGATCCCCGATGAACCAAGTTGTACCCAGCGCAGCCCGAATGGCCAGCCGGCGGGGGCATGCTCCGGTGCCCGTGCGCCTCGTATGATGATGGGCGCGGCGACCAGGATCGACGTCTCGTCAGGTAGTTCGGCCGGCACCCCTCGGGGGATACCTACTACCCGGACACCAGGCAGAAGCGCACGCACTGCATCATTGAATGGCTCGGCGAGCTGGCTGGCTATTGTGACCATGGATTATCAGAAAGGGGAGTAGCGGTACGCCTGATCAGGGAGCGCTGACGGATTGATCAGGACTGCAGGAAGAAGATAGGAGGAAGCGTAAGACCTGGCGAAGCGCAGCGCATTGAATTTGAAGCGCACGTCGGGGCGTCTGAAACAGACGCGCCGACGTGCGTATGTAGATACAGGCGGGAAAACCTCAGAAATCGAAGCCCGGCCCACCCGCACCCGGTCCGCCCGCTTGCCCTGCAGGGGCCGCGTTTTTCGGCGCTTCAGTTATCGTTGCATCGGTCGTGAGCAGCAAGCCCGCGATCGATGCCGCGTTTTGCAATGCAGTGCGCGTGACCTTGGTCGGATCGAGCACACCCGATTCGACCAGATCGCCGTATTCACCGGTCTGCGCGTTGTAACCAAAGTTACCCGTGCCCTCGGCGACCCTCGCGACGACGACGCTTGCTTCCTCACCGGCATTCGTGACGATCTGACGCAACGGTTCTTCCAATGCGCGCAGTACGATCTTTACGCCGGCGTCTTGATCTGCGTTGGCGCCCTTCAGACCGCTGATTGCCTGCTTGACGCGGATCAGCGCGACGCCACCACCCGGCACGATACCTTCTTCAACTGCCGCACGCGTCGCGTGCAGTGCATCGTCAACGCGGTCCTTCTTCTCCTTGACCTCGATCTCGGTGGCACCGCCCACCTTGATGACCGCCACGCCGCCGGCCAGTTTCGCGACACGCTCCTGCAGCTTTTCGCGATCGTAGTCTGAACTCGCTTCTTCAATCTGTACGCGGATCTGCTTGACGCGTGCCTGGATATTCTTCGTGTCTCCGGCGCCGTCGATCACGATGGTGTTTTCCTTGCCTACTTCAATGCGCTTGGCTTGGCCCAATTCCGCCAACGTCGCCTTTTCCAGCGTGAGGCCGGTTTCTTCTGCGATCACCTGGCCGCCGGTCAGGATCGCGATATCCTCTAGCAGTGCCTTGCGACGATCGCCAAAGCCCGGCGCCTTGACTGCCACTGTCTTCAGAATGCCGCGGATGTTGTTGACCACGAGCGTCGCGAGCGCTTCACCTTCAACGTCTTCCGCGATGATCAGCAATGGCCGTCCCGCCTTCGCGACCAGTTCCAGTACCGGCAGCAGATCGCGAATATTTGACACCTTCTTGTCGTGCAGCAGAACAAACGGATCTTCCAGAACGGCGACTTGTTTATCCTGATCGTTGATGAAGTAGGGCGACAGGTAGCCGCGGTCGAACTGCAGTCCTTCGACCACATCGAGTTCATCGTCGAGGGACTTGCCGTCCTCGACCGTGATCACGCCTTCCTTGCCGACACGGTCGATCGCTTCGGCAATCCGCTGGCCGATCGACTCCTCGCCATTCGCCGAGATGGTCGCGACCTGGGCGATTTCCTTGCTGGTCGTGGTGGGCTTGCTGATCTTTTTAAGTTCTTCGACTGCGGCGATCACGGCCTTGTCGATACCGCGCTTCAGGTCCAGTGGATTGAGACCTGCAGCCACGTATTTCAGCCCTTCGCGTACGATCGCCTGCGCCAGCACGGTCGCTGTGGTGGTGCCGTCACCGGCGTCGTCGCTGGTGCGCGACGCGACTTCCTTCACCAGTTGCGCGCCGATATTTTGCAGCTTGTCGGCCAGCTCGATTTCCTTCGCTACCGACACGCCGTCTTTCGTCACAATCGGTGAGCCGAAGCTGCGCTCCAGTACTACATTACGGCCTTTCGGGCCGAGCGTTACTTTCACTGCATTGGCGAGGATGTTGACGCCTTCGACCAGTTTCGATCGTGCGCTGTCGCTAAAGACAATTTCTTTGGCTGCCATTTCTGAAGCTCCGTTATTGTTGGGTGACTACGGCGACAATGTCTTCTTCGCGCAGTACGAGCAGTTCGTTGCCGTCGACCTTGACTTGCTGGCCCGAGTATTTGCCGAACAGCACGCGTTCGCCGACCTTCAGGTCGGGCACGATGCGCTTGCCATCGTTATCACGCTTGCCGGGGCCAACGGCAATGACTTCGCCCTGGTCGGGTTTTTCTGCGGCGCTTTCGGGAATGACGATGCCCGATGCGGTTTTTGTTTCCTGGTCGAGACGTTTGATGATCACGCGGTCGTGGAGCGGACGAAGGCTCATAGTCGGTTTTCCGTTGGGGTCAATGAGTAGCACTCCTTGCAGCCGGGCGCTAACAGGAATTGAGTATAAGAATGTGTCGAGGCTCGATCCAATAACGAATACTTGAAACGTTATCCGCGTTTGGCATTTCAGCTTGCCGCGCGTTTCTGTATAGCCTGTACATAGCGATTTTCCGGACGCGGAAGTCCCAGGTTCTCGCGTAGCGTCGTGCCTTCATACTCGGTGCGAAAGAGTCCGCGTCGCTGCAATTCAGGCACGACCAGTTCTGCAAACTCAGTCAGCCCGCCTGGCAACCATGGCGACATGATGTTGAAACCGTCGGCGCCTTCTTCTTCGAACCATTGCTCCAGTTGATCCGCGATACTCTCCGGAGTGCCCACGACCTGCTGGTGTCCGCGAGCCCCGGCTATGCGCAGATACAGGTCGCGAATGCTAAGGTTCTCGCGCCTCGCCAGGTCGAACAGCAGTTGCTGCCGGCTTTTGCCGCCATTCGTTTCAGGCAAGTCGGGCAACGGCCCATCGACGGGGTACTTTGATAAATCGACACCGCCAGTCATTTTCGACAGCAGTGCGAGGCCGACATCGGGATGAATGAGGTCCTGCAGTGCGTTGAACTTTGCACGCGCCTCGTCGTGGGTTCTGCCGATCACCGGGAAGATGCCCGGCATGATCTTCAGATCGTCTGGCTTCCGGCCATATTTGGTGAGCCGCCCCTTTACGTCCTGATAGAACGCCTTGGCTTCATCGAGTGTCTGGTGCGCAACGAAGATCACTTCCGCGGTCTGCGCGGCGAGCTCGCGGCCGGCATCCGATGCGCCGGCTTGCACGACCACCGGCCAGCCCTGCGGCGAGCGAGCGACATTGAGCGGGCCGCGCACCTTGAAATGCGCGCCGCGATGATCCAGCGTATGCAGTTTGTCAGGATCGAAATAGATGCCGCTTTCACGGTCGCGAAGGAAAGCGTCGTCTTCCCAACTGTCCCAGAGGCCTGCGACGACGTCGTAGAATTCGCGTGCACGCTCGTAACGAACTGCGTGAGCCGGGTGTTGCTCGAAACCGAAGTTCAGCGCTTCCGTCTCGCTGCTGGACGTAACCAGGTTCCAGCCTGATCGGCCGCCGCTCAAATGGTCGAGCGAGGCAAACTTGCGTGCGACGTTGAATGGTTCATTGAACGTGGTGGAGACCGTCGCGATCAAGCCGATGTTTTTCGTCACTACGGACAAGGCGGCCAGTAGGGTTAGGGGTTCGAAGTGGTCGGCGCGGGCCGTGCGCGAGAGCGACGCGAGATTCGTATCGCGGATGCCTACACTGTCCGCGAAAAACACCGCGTCGAACTTCGCGCGTTCGGCGATCTGCGCGAGTTCAGCATAATGTGAGAAATCGAGGCCGCCAGCCAGATGCGTATCGGGATGACGCCAGGCAGCGATATGGTGTCCTGTCTCCATCAGGAAAGCACCCAGCTTGATCTGCCGCTTGGCCTTGCTCATTGTTTGCTCCACGTCGTTGGGTGGTTCGGATGGGGGGATGCATATTCTTGGCCGTGGACACGTTTTCAACAATCAACGATTTTTGCTTTGCATATTCAGTGCAATGGCTAATGCATGGCGTTAAACCACAAATACGTCCGCGAGGTTGCCGCTCAGGCCGTCGGCGGTGAGCGTATGGTTGTGTACGCGTTTGTTGTAGATAGTCACCTGCTTCAATGTCACCAGGTCGACGATCGGCAAATCACGTCCGACTATCTGTTGAAACTGCCTGAAGTAATCCACTCTTTTACGCGGGTCGTTTTCGACAGCCGCGGTTTCCAGCAGCCGGTCGACCTCCGGGCTTTCGTAATGTGTTGCGTTCGAGAACGGTACGCCTTTTTTGAAGTTGTGCGACCAGTAGAGACGCTGCACACCGACCGTCGGATCGAAGGTATTACCCAGGAAGTTCGCGTCGAGATCGAAGTCACGATCGGTATAAATACGCTTCACATAACTGCCGAAATCCTGCGAGCGCACGGTTGCCTCGATGCCGGCGCGCCGCAGGGTTTGCCGCAGATACTCCGCCAACCGGACGAACGTGGGGTCATAGGGGTTGTAGTCGAGATTCAGCTTGAAGCGGAAGCCGTCGGACTGACGTGGAAAGCCCGCCTCGTCTAATAGTTGTTGCGCACTGGCAAGGTCGTACGGCAACGCTTTCGCGGCGGGATCGTAGAACTGGGTAAGCAGCGGACTGATGGGTGACGGCGAGATGATCCCGTAGCCGTACCAGACCGAGCGAAGGATCGCTTGTCGATCGATCGTATGGGCGATCGCCTGCCGCACTTTCGGATTGGCGAGGTAGCGGTTGTCGAGATTGAACTGCAGTTGAGTCAGTGCCGCGTCGTAGCTGTAGCCACGCGTTTCGAGCGCCAGATGCGGCAAAGCCTGTAGCCTGGCAATGTCGGTCAACGGGACCGGATTCTCTCCAGCGAGATCCAGTTCCCCCGTTTCCAGCGCAACAGCGCGCGCTGCCGGGCCGCTCATGAAGCGCACTACCAGCTCGTCGATGTAAGGCTTCGGCGCATCCCAGTAGTCTGGATGACGGGCGAAGACGGCGTGACTGCCGCGCGCCCAGGTTTTGAAAATGAAAGGTCCGGTCCCTACAGGATTAATATTGTGAGGATTACTCAGCGGCTCGCTGCCGTCGTATAAATGAGCGGGCAAGATGGGCGATTCGGACGCAGCCAGCGCGTAGATGAGGTAGGGCGCCGGTTTCGACAATCGCAGTACAGCAGTGTGAGCATCCGGCGTCGCGACTTCGATCACGTTCGCGAAGGTCGAGCGTCCTCGCGAATGGTACTGCTTCAGCAACCCGATTGATGTCGCAACATCTTTCGACGTAAACGGCTTGCCGTCGTGCCAGCGTACATTCTGACGAAGCGTGAAGCGGTATTCACGGCCATCCGCGCTAAGGGTCCACTGCGTCGCCAGTTGAGCTTGCGGGCGAACGTCGAAGTCGTAGCTCAACAATCCTTCTGTCACTTTCGGACTGATTTTTTGCTCGGCGCCTGCAGTGGTCGCGAAGTTGATTAACGCGTTCGGCTCGGGATTGACCAGCAATGTAATCCTGCCACCCCGTCTCGGCGCTACCTCCGGCGCCGCTGACGTGCCGACGGCACTGGCTGCCAGCGATGTCAGCGGAGCCAGTGCGACTCCGGCCGCGCCGCTCGCCAGACTGAGGAGGGTGTTGCGGCGGCTGGACTGAAAGGGTTTGCGCTGAATCATCGATAGTTCTCAAGGTTGGCAATAGGGTTAAAGCAGTCGGGTTAAAGCAGTTGGGTTAAAGCAGTTGGGTTAAAGCAGTTGGGTGAATGCAGTTGCGCCGGATGGGGACGCCACGCTTGGCGTGTCGCACCTCAAGTCGCCACACGCGCAATCATAGGATCCGAGTTAGCGTACGGGCCTAAGGCGCGGGACTCAACGAAGCAATTGCGGGATCTTTATGATTAGCGAGGTGGTTGGCCTAAGTCGTGGTTTGATTTACCCGTATTGATTATTCCGTCTGACGCTTAGCACAACACGAATCGATGGTTCGTCACGGCCCGGTGCGCTGTTACATTTCCGGCTGTGATGCACCGCTTGTGTGCTCGCTCTATCTACAACTGCGCAGACCAACACATAATGAAAATCAAACTTCTCACCGCAGCTTTCATGGGGTCGCTGCTGATCATGTCGAGCCTGGCGCATGCCGATCGCCTCGACGATATCAAGAAGGCCGGCGTGCTTCGCGTGGCGACTTTTGACAGCAATCCGCCGTTCGGCTTCGTCGATCCGAAGACCAACAAGATAGTCGGGCTCGACGTGGACTACGCGAAAGCCGTCGCTGACAAACTCGGCGTGAAGCTTGACATCCAGCCGACCAACCCGGCCAACCGCATCGCATTTCTGACATCGAAGAAAGTGGATCTGGTTTTCGCCAACTTCACTATCACCGACGAACGCAAGAAGGAAGTCGATTTCAGCACGCCGTACTTCGCGTCGGGCACGCAGTTCATCGCGAAGAAGGGCACGCTGAAGTCGCCGGATCAACTGAACGATTTACGTATTGGCGCGGATAAAGGCACGACTAACGAGCAACAGGTTCGCGCTCAATTCCCGCGGGCAACGATCGTGGCCTATGACGACACACCTTTTGCATTCGCTGCGCTTCGAACGGGCAACGTCCAGGCGATCACGCAGGATGGTCCGAAGCTCGTCGGCTTGCTTGCTAACGTGCTGGACCGCGACAAGTACGAAATCCCGGCTTTCACCATATCGAACGACTATGAAGGCGTGGGTGTTCCGAAGGGTGAGCCGAGGCTGCTGGGTTTCGTCAACGACACGCTGACGGGTCTCGAAGCAAACGGTACCGCGAGCCATATCTACGACCAGTGGTTCGGGCCGAAAAGCCGCGCGCCGCTGCCGCGTCTGTTCAAGATCGGTGATCCGCAGAAGAGCTGATCGCTACGTGTTTCATCATGCCCGGTTCGACCGTGGACGGTCGAACCGGGCATTTCAATCCAATCTTTCCATCCGTATTTACCTGAATGATTCCAATGAACGGATGGCTTGCGCCGAAGTACCTGATCTGGCTGCTGCAGGGTTTCGGCATGACGCTCGGATTGTCAGTCACGGTGATGGTCACGGCGACGTCATGTGGCTGCCTGCTGGCACTTGCGCGCACTTCGCGCTTGGCGCCGGTGCGTCGTGCCGCCGCGCTCTATGTTTTGGTGTTTCGCAACTCGCCGCTGATCGTACAGCTGCTGTTCTGGTATTTCGGCGTGGCGACGCTTTTGCCTGAAGCGACAATGGTCTGGTTAAACACCCCGCATGCGGTGGATCTCGGCCTGTTCAAGTTGCATTGGCCATCGTTTGAATTTGTCGCCGGCTGGATCGGGTTGACGTGCTATTCAACCACGTTCATTGGCGAAGAATTTCGCTCGGGATTATCGGGTGTTCCAACGGGGCAGCACAACGCGGCAGCCGCGCTTGGACTCACACCGTTCGCTGCATTCGTTCACGTGATCTTGCCGCAGGCGGTGCGCATTGCGACGCCGCCCTTGTTCGGGCAGTACATGAATATCGTCAAGAACTCGTCGTTGACCATGGCGATCGGGCTGGCCGAGTTGTCGTATTCGTCGCGTCAGGTCGATACGGAAACCTTCAAGACGTTTCAGGCATTTGGCATGGCAACGGTGCTGTACATACTGACCATCGCGATGCTGGAAGTTGCGCTCGTGGTAGTCCAGCGCAGCGGTTCGCGAGCGGCGGTGCGCCGATGAACAACGCCTTTTCCGCCATCCTGTCCAATCTGCCGTACTTGCTCGTCGGCACGTTTCCCGATGGCCCTTTAGGGGGCGCCGCGCTGACGCTGGTGATGGCCTCGATCTCCGCCGTGTCGTCCGCGATCCTCGGGCTGGCAGGCGGCATTGGATTGGCCATGACGCGTAGCACGGGCCACTTGATCCTGCTCGCGGTAATCGGATTCTTCCGCGCCATACCCGTCCTGATGCTGATTTTCTGGACCTTCTTCTTGCTGCCGGTTCTGCTTCACATCAACGTTCCCGGTTTGGCGACTGTCGTGGCCGCGCTATCGCTGATCGGCGGTGCCTACCTGTCGCACTCGGTTCACGCGGGTATCGAAGCGGTGGGGAGAGGGCAGCGGCAAGCGGCGCTGTCGCTTGGGTTGACCCGCTGGCAGGCGATGCGGCATGTACTGCTGCCGCAGGCCATCCGCATCATGGCGCCGTCGTTCATCAACCAGTGGGTGTCGCTCGTCAAGGACACCTCGCTGGCGTACATCGTTGGCGTGCCGGAACTCGCGTTTCTCGCCAACCAGGTAAATAGCCGGCTCATGATCTATCCGGTGCAGATATTTCTGTTCGTAGGTCTCGTCTATTTGATTCTATGCACATCGCTCGATGCATTGGCGACTCGCCTGCTGCTGGGACGCGCGCAAGGCGCTGAGCAGCGGGTGACAGCGCCGCCAGCGGCTATTGTCCCGGCTCCGGATTGAGGTCAACGTCGGCCTCGCTTGCTTTCAATAATTACGCGAAAGGCGCACGCCCGTTGCGCGATCTTTTCTCGTCCAACGATTACCGATGTGCCTAAGCCTGCTTTAGAAATACGTTTTTATTGGTTCAGCTTCTGATCGGCCTCTTTCATAGTGTCAATTGATGGCTATAGACGGTTGCATTTCCCCTGGCAACCGTCTCGCCTCGCTGAGTTTTCAAGTGACAGTACAAGGAGACGTCATGGCAGTTGAATTGGAAGAACGCGTAACTCACGAATCTCATGCGGCATTGGACGCAGCGCGCGCAGCAGCGTCAGCGAACCAGCTGCCTTACGCGGGAGGCATTTCACCTCGCGACGCGTTTGCGCTGATCGAGTCGGGTTCGGCGGTACTCGTGGATGTCAGGACGGCCGAAGAGCGCAAGTTCGTGGGTTCCGTGCCGGGCAGCATCCACGTGGCTTGGGCGACAGGCACGTCGCTTACGCGCAACCCGCGCTTTGTTCGGGAACTGGAAGCAAAGACTGGCAAGGACGCAGTGGTGTTGCTGCTCTGCCGCAGCGGCAATCGTTCAGCGCTTGCCGCGGAAGCTGCGACGAAAGCAGGCTTTACTCAAGTGTTCAACGTCCTTGAGGGATTCGAAGGGCGACTGGATTCGCAACAGCGGCGAGGCGTGCAGGATGGCTGGCGCTTTCAGGGTTTGCCGTGGATTCAGGATTGATCTAACTCTAATGGCTTGACGCCGAAGGATCTCCGACTGTGGCCGCATTTGACATCGACGACATCGTCCAATCGCTCCAGACGGTGCGCCAGCAATGGCGCGAAGTGCAGAAGCGCTCGCTCGAGCCGGGCGGGCGCGAACTACCCGCGCGAGAGGCGCTGGCCGATATTCTAGAGACCTTGAAGGGCGTGCTTTTTCCAATGCGGCTTGGGCCGCACGATCTGCGGCAGGAAAGCGAAAACTTCTACGTGGGGCATGCACTGGATTCAGCCTTGCATGCGCTATTCGCCCAGGCACAACTCGAATTGCAATACCGCGATCGTCATCTGTCACGTGACGATGAGAACATCGCTACACGTGCAGGCGTTGCGGTTCGAGCGTTCGCGGCCAGGCTTCCCGAGATCCGCACGCTCCTTGATAGCGACGTGCTCGCCGCCTATCACGGCGATCCGGCCGCCGGCAGTGTGGACGAGGTGCTGCTTTGCTACCCCGGCGTTCTCGCCATGATTCATCACCGGCTGGCGCACGAGCTATACAAACTCGACCTTCGCCTGCTTGCGCGCATTGTGGCTGAACTGGCGCACGGCGCAACCGGCATAGACATCCATCCAGGCGCCCGGATAGGCAAAGGATTTTTTATCGATCATGGGACGGGCGTGGTGATTGGCGAGACCACAGTCATTGGCGATCGCGTGCGAGTGTACCAAGCTGTTACGCTCGGCGCGAAACGGTTCCCCCGCGATGCAGAAGGGCATCTGGAGAAAGGGTTGGCGCGGCATCCGATCGTGGAAGATGAAGTCGTGATCTATGCGGGCGCCACGATTCTCGGCCGCGTCACGCTTGGCCGGGGGGCGGTGATCGGCGGCAATGTGTGGCTCACCCACGACGTTGAACCGGGTGCGAACGTCACGCAGGCCATCTCGCGCAATGACGGCGTGCAACCGCGCGTTGCGGCGACCGTGTCATGACCGAAGTCGTCCGCAACTTCGGCGCAGCCGTCAGGCTTTTACGTGAGGCGCAGGCCTGGTCGCAGGAGCAGCTAGCCGAGCACGCCGGCCTGAACCGCTCCTATATTGGTGAGATTGAACGCGGCAGGGTGACGGCATCCATTATTACGGTGCACAAACTCGCCCGCGCGCTCGACGTTCCCATGGCGGAGTTACTACAACCCGAGCCAGTGACCGGGCCAGGGTGATCATTTTTTCCGAAATGCCGTCTATAGCATGTTGAATGATCGGGGTCGTCGTCTTGATAATGACGTCTCCTGATAAGCATTCCCGTTTTTCTTCTATAGACTTTGGAGCTTCACATGACGGCAACTGTGGGCGGCCAGACGGCGCTCGGCGATAACGCAGCACGGCAACTAGCCAATGCCACCAAGACCGTTCCCCAGCTATCGACTATCACCCCGCGATGGCTCACGCACTTGTTGCAGTGGGTCCCGGTCGAAGCTGGTATCTACAGGTTGAACCAGGTCAAGAATCCCGAGGAAGTGAAGGCGGCGTGTACGCAACGTGAAGACGAAAGCGAGCTGCCGCGAACGTTCGTTCCTTACGACGAAAACCCGCGTGAGTATTTTCTTAACGCGGTCAGCACGGTCCTCGACGTGCAAACCCGTGTGTCGGATCTCTATAGTAGTCCGCATGATCAGATCAAGGAACAGCTGCGCCTGACGATCGAAACGATCAAGGAATTGCAGGAAAGCCAGCTCATTAACAACCCCGATTACGGCCTCCTGGCGAATGTTGCTGAAGAACAGCGCGTGTTTCCGCTGACTGGCGCACCGACTCCTGACGATCTCGATGAACTGCTGACGCGCGTCTGGAAAGAGCCCGCGTTTTTCCTGACTCATCCGCTCGCCATCGCGGCTTTTGGGCGCGAGTGCACGCGTCGCGGTGTGCCGCCGCCGACCGTGAGTCTGTTCGGTTCCCAATTCCTCACGTGGCGTGGCATTCCGTTGATTCCGTCGGACAAGGTTCCTGTTGCCGATGGCAAGACCAAGATCCTCTTGCTGCGCGTAGGTGACAAGCGCCAGGGTGTGGTTGGCCTCTTCCAACCGGGCGTTGCAGGCGAGCAAGGGCCGGGGCTTTCAGTGCGCTTCATGGGTATCAACAACCATGCGATTGCCTCGTACCTGATTTCGCTGTATTGCTCGCTCGCAGTGCACTCGCCGGACGCACTGGCGGTTCTGGATGACGTGGAGATCGCCAAGTACCATGACTATCCTGACACCTACAAGTAAGCCAGTGAACAGCGCTTCGCTTCCTGATGTTCCGCCGGGCGCGGCGCCCGTGGGCTTGCCGGATGCCGCCATGTTGTCGCGTCTTGCGAATGCGTTCTTTTCGGCCTTGCCGGGGAGTGCTACGCCCGCGCTTGCGAGCCTTGGCAGTGGCAGTGGTGAGTCGCTCTCGGCAGGGTTGCCGGTGGCGGCACCCGTGCTTGCTTCGGCGAGCAACCCGGCGCCCCCTGGGTCGCCGTTGGCGGGGCCGGGCGGTGCAGGGACGGGTGTGCCGGGCCTGAGCCTTCCGCAGGGCAAGGCGCCAGGCGCCAACCTGCTTCCTTCGTCGCCCACGCACGTATTGTCATTGGGCAATCGGGTGCCGGCGCTGGCGCCGCATGCGGTTTCGCAAAACAACGTACCTGACTCGGTGACGAGCGCCGCACCGGCGCTGGAACCTCGCTTCGGCGGCGCTGCGCTGGGCGTTGGCGCGCCTGATGCCGGTCAACGTGATCAATCGGCGTCGCCGTTTTATTTCCTTCGAGACACGAGCGCAAGCCGAGAATTGCCGTTGCCCAGTCATGATGTGCCCACGTCCGAATCGCTCGGCTTGCCCTCTATTGACGACTTGCGTTCGTTCAACGGACACGAGCGTTCGGTGTCGACGAGTGGTGAGCCTGACCGTAGCGGTTCGTTCTACTTTCTCGACAATGCCCGTGCGCCACATTCGAATGAACACTTGCCGCAGACCGGTTCCGCGCATCCCCCCTTCGATGTCAACGCTATTCGTCGCGACTTCCCGATTCTGCAGGAGCGCGTGAATGGGCGTCAGCTCGTGTGGTTCGACAACGCTGCGACCACGCAGAAGCCGCAGTCGGTTATCGACCGTCTGTCGTATTTCTACGCGCATGAGAACTCGAACATTCACCGTGCTGCGCATGCATTGGCAGGACGCGCGACCGACGCATATGAAGGTGCGCGCGACACGGTGAGGCGCTTCATTGGCGCCGCATCGGCGGAAGAAATCATCTTCGTGCGCGGCACGACAGAAGGCATCAACCTGATCGCGAAGACGTGGGGCGTCCAAAACGTTGGCGAGGGCGACGAGATCATCGTGTCGCATCTGGAGCATCACGCCAACATCGTGCCCTGGCAGCAACTCGCCGCACTTAAGGGCGCGACGCTGCGTGTGATTCCAGTCGACGACTCGGGTCAGGTCCGTCTCGACGAGTATCAGAAGCTGCTCAACAGCCGCACGAAGATCGTTTCGGTAACGCAGGTGTCGAACGCATTGGGTACCGTTGTGCCCGTGCAGGAGATTGTTGCGATGGCGCATCGTGCTGGCGCCCGGGCGCTGGTTGACGGCGCGCAATCGGTCTCGCACATGCGTGTGAACGTGCAGGAAATCGATGCTGATTTCTTTGTGTTCTCAGGCCACAAGCTGTTCGGTCCTACCGGTATCGGCGTGGTCTTGGCAAACGCGATCTGCTCGAGGACATGCCGCCGTGGCAAGGCGGCGGAAACATGATCGCGGACGTGACGTTCGAGAAGACAGTGTTCCAGGCACCGCCAAATCGCTTCGAGGCGGGCACGGGCAACATTGCCGACGCAGTAGGTCTTGGGGCTGCGATCGACTACATGACGCGCGTGGGCATCGAGAATATCCGGCGCTACGAACACGATCTGCTGGCCTATGCGACGAGCGTATTGCAGCCGGTGCCGGGCGTGCGTTTGATCGGTACCGCGAAGGACAAAGCCAGCGTATTGTCGTTCGTGCTGAAGGGCTACGAGACGGAAGAGGTAGGGCAGGCGTTGAACGAAGAAGGGATTGCCGTGCGTTCAGGTCATCATTGCGCCCAACCGATTCTCCGGCGCTTTGGCGTGGAGGCGACCGTGCGGCCGTCGCTAGCTTTTTACAACACGTGCGACGAAGTCGACAGGCTCGTGTCCGTCGTGCGCAGGCTTTCGTCGCGGCGGTAGGCTGAAGCTGGAAATAAGTAACGAGTAACGCAGCGCGCGGTCACCGCGACCGCGCGCTGACAGAAGGGCGCCACCTGGTCACGGTCCCCATATGCGACTGTAAGGGGATTGGCTCCGGAAGGTCGTTCAGCCGCCGCGTTCCCTGGGCCACTTTGGGAACGGCCAAACGTCCGCGCCTGGTTCAGCCACGCGGATGACCTTAGCGGTCCGCCCGCGGCATCCACACGACGTTCGAAGGCCGCTTCGTACGTAACTAGACGGAAAGATCTTCCCGGACCCGCAGTCACACTGGAAAAACCAGCGTGCGCCGTTCTTGCCGTGATTCACGTAGTGGGACGCAGTAAGTTGGCCAAAGCGATTGCCGGCCGCGATTTCAATCTGACGCAAGCAGCCGCACGATAGCGTCTTACGGTACTTGACGCTCTGAGCGGCGAGCACCTTTTCGACGCCGCACGCGCACCTGAAAAGCCAGCGAGAACCGTCCTCGCGGGATAGAGCGGTAAGCCTGCCAAACGTCCGACCGGTGATATCGATTGCCATCTTGAGTCAGCTCAAAGCAAAACTGCTTGTCGTAAAGGTTCCAGGGCTCTCATTTCGTGCAGGCGATCAGAACGTGGATTGCCGGCGAGTATGCTGGATAAGCCTACGCTACCGGGTCAGTTCCTTGCAGATCGCCTCGATTAGTTGAGAAATCATACCAACATCATCGTACGAGCCGCGCCGTCGTGATATTAAAGCCCACGCTCGCAGTCATATCCCCACAACAAAGCTCTTTGCATCGCTCAACCCGATCGTTGGGCACCTCATTCGCGCGGGTTTACCGTGGGCTAGCCGGAACATCGTATTGCACAACGATCACAACTCTGCGATTGGCTGCGCGGGCAAATGGATCGTCTCCCATCACAGCGGGTATATTGTCCGCGCGGCCAATCGCCGCGAGCCTGTGTGGCTCGATGCCCCGATCGACCAGGAATCGTACGAGCGAGCCGGCCCTCGCGGACGAAAGCTCCCAATTTGACTCGTATTTTGCCGTCGATATCGGCACGGAATCAGTGTGTCCTTCGACCAGGATCTGTTGCGCCGAGTGTTCCTTGAGCGCCGCCGCCACCTGGTCCAGCACTGCGTTTGAATCCTGCATCAGATGCGCCTCACCAGAGCGAAAGAGTATCTTCGCATTGATTTCGATCTCGACGCCGCGCGCACTTTCGATTACCCGGATTTCCTGCTTGTCGCGCATAGCCTTCAGTGCGGAAATCAGTTCTTTCCTGGACGCCTGGACCTGTTCGAGCGCCGCAGTCCGGGGCGCTTGAACGTTCACGTCGTTTGCACTCCGCTTCTCTAACGGTGCAAGCGTCAGACTTTTCGTTTCAATTTCCCGATGCTGGGCTAGCTGCATCGCGTACAGCGCGATGAATAGCACCATCAGGGTGGTCACGAGATCCGAGTACGAAATCAGCCACCGCTCGGAGAGTATCTCAGCCTCGTCGTCGAACTTGGGATTGGGTTTGAGTTTGGTAGATACTGAGGACATGATCTTCATGCGCCTCTAAGTAATATCCGCCACAAGGCGGGCTTCGATCAACTGCGGAGACTCTTTGCGGGAGATGGCAAGCAAGCCGTCAAAGTACAATTTCTTGAAGCGTAATTCGCTATCGATCCGCGCCTTGATTTTTCCGTAGATAGGCAGCAACAGGATGTTGGCGAGAGCCAGTCCGTACAGCGTCGTGATAAAAGCGACCGCGACACCCTGACCAAGCTGAGCAGGTTCCAGGAGGTGCCCGGTCACCTGAACCAGACCCAGCACCGCGCCCAGGATGCCGAAGGTAGGAGCATAACCTCCGGCCTGCAGCCATATCCGCGCCGCTGCCATCTGATTGCGCTCGTACGCGTCCAGTTCTCTTTGCAACGCATCCTCGATCACGGCAGTCGGCACACCATTGGCGATCAGCTCCAGTCCTCTCTTGGCAAAGGGGCTGATGCCTTCGGGATCGATGGTTTCGAATGCGAGCATCCCTTCCACTTTTGCTTTATGACCCCATTCGAGCAAGATGGTCAGGTTTGCCCGATCCACTGGTTTGGCGTTGGTGAAAACCATGCTGAGTTGCCTGACCCCGGCCGAAAACTTGACCCACGTGTTCTGAACCATCACGGCGCCGATCGTGCCGCCCAGCACAATGACAATCGCTTCCACCTGAAAGAGCGTCAGGAAGCGGCCACCTTCCAAAGTGAACCCGGCCACGATAGCGACGATGCCAAGCAGCGCTCCGCACAGCGTTAGGATGTCCATTCGATCTCTCGTTTATATTTTGACGACTGTGACTGGTTTCGATGCTGATCCGCCGTACTGGCCAGATATTCAGGTTCCGACCGAAAGCTGTTCGGGGGCGTCGGCTGCAGGCCCGGCTTTTATCGACTTGACCAGTTGAATGAAGCGTTCTTCGATGTCCTGTATCTCGAGAGGATTGATCACGAGGTCGCGCCGCATGATCCACGACGTCTCGCTTTGCCGTGCCTTGGTCATGACTGAAAGCAACCGTTCAGAGACCGTGTGGTCCGTCGCCGAAGCGAGCAGTTTCGCGAGATCGTAGGTATCGAACGCGCTGACGGCATCGAATAGCGTGCGGTCGTCAATGAGATCAAGGTCCGTAAGCGATTCGAGTTCGCTGGCTGGTCGCGCCTTTTTCTTGGAGAAATAAGCTACGCCGTTCTTTTCGATGTACGTCAGTACTTTGGTTCGCCGGAACGCGAAGATATCTTCGGCAATTTCCGCACGCGAGAGCTTATCGAGTATCAACTGTCTCTCGACGCCGATAAGCGCCTCAAGGTCAGACAGTTCTATCAATTCCAGTTCGCTGGCGATCGAAATATCAAGATCGTGGTCACCCACTCGTTGAGCACGTTCGATGATTCGCACGGGATCGAACGTGACAACCTGCCTGCTGATGGTGTCTTCGGCGGCGGGAGTCGGGAGGTTGCCGAGAAAGTCCGCGTGACCGGTTTCGAGCATGACGAGGTTGAGTTTCTCCATGCGTTTGAGCATGGCCATGACATGCACGCGCGGATGCCCTGCTATTGCCTGGCACCGCTTGCAGACGTCAGTAAGCGCGATTGACACTTCATCGGATTGGAGCCGGCGAGCTCGTGGTTCCCGACTTTCACCTCCCGCCATCAAGCTGAGCACGTGGGCGTAGGAGACAATGCCGGGCAAGAAGTCAGCGTTCGTGTATGTCGCCAGGAGTTCGTCCTTTCTTTTGTTTCTGCGAATCAGCGTGCGCATCAAGTGGCGAAGGAGCGGTGAGACGCGCTCCAGTTCTTCTTCGACGAGCTTTGCTTCGATCACGCTCAATCGGCAGAAGCTAAGCGCCTTCGCGGTCGACCCGCGCGGCTCCGAAGGCAACAACGCGGACTCTCCGAAGCACTCTCCCTTGCCCAGGGTCGCAAGGACAACACGCCTGTCGTCGCATTTCGCCGAAATCTCGACTTTTCCTTCGGCAATCACATAGATCGCCGAGGTTCCGATATACCCTTCCGAGTAGATGACTTCACCCGGTGCGACTGTCCGCAGTCTGGACAAGGTTTCCTGATTCAATGTAGCCCCCGAAGTGTTGACGCCCGGTCCCATTTTTGTTTGTCGGGCACTCAAGCGTTTGGCCGATATTTACGTGTTCTGGGTGCAATATCGGCCCTTTTTGGGAACTCTTTAGCGACGGTTACGCAACAAATTGATCGATTGGAGGAGGGCGTAAGAGCGCTGCTCCCGGGCGCGTTCTAACGATCATTTTCTGCAAATACGCAAACGTTAAAGCGGGTCCGCAAGGGCCAATTGGCGTCAAGCTTGCATGGGAAGACCGAATGCGTCAGCGGGTAAAAGCGCGGTGTTGCGGCGAGCGCTTAATAGACGGTTTTGCCGCAGCAAGGCGTGAGGAGGAACTGAGATCACTGCGCAAAGCATTGCTTGAATTTCAAGGTCGTAGCATTGATCTTCGTTTGTAACGCTTTCATTTTTGCGATTTCAATAAATAAGTATTGCTATGCATTTATCGCCATATAACCCATCAGTACGATGGCACTTCGTTGTTGCGAACGCGAACCCGACGCCTCGCTGCCAGTGAGCGCGTATAGCGCTACAGCTTCTCATTCCCCAGTCTCGCCGCGAGAAAATCAACCAGCAACCGGGTCCTCTGCGGCAACATCCTGGTCTTGAGCCACATCGCATGCAGCGGCAATGGCGACAGCTCGTAATCTGACAGCAAGACTTCGACCATGCCGGCATCCAGCCAGTTGCGGATCTGCCAGAACGCCGCTACTCCGATCCCCATTCCGCCCGCCGCTCCAGCGTTGACGGCGGCCACCTGGTTACTGTCAAATCGGCCCGCTACACTAACGTTGATAACCTTGCCGTTACGATCGAAAAAGCGCCATCGCGCGGGATGCTCCACGCCGGTCCGAATGACGCAATCGTGCTTCGTCAAGTCCCGCGGATGTGCCGGCCGGCCATGTTCAGCAAGATAACCGGGTGCAGCAAACACGACGCGGCGAATCGTCCCGATGCGCCGCGCGACCAATCTGGAATCCGGGATTTCGCCAATGCGAATCGTGACATCCGCGCCGCTTTCGGCGGGATCACGATACTCATCGCCCAGATCCAGTGACAGGCTCAAATGCGGATGCCGTTGTAAAAACTCGGCGGCAAGCGGCGCGACATACTGTGGCCCGAACAGCGTCGGCGCGTTCACACGCAAGCGCCCCGTGAGCTTGTGGGCCTCTTCGGCCAACTCCGTGCGCGCCAGTTCAAGCTCGGACAGTGCACCTTTGATACGTTGGTAATAGCGCAGGCCGGCAGCGCTTGGCCGGGACGTGCGCGTCGTGCGCACGATCAACGTCGAGCCGTGCGCACGCTCGAGCTCTTGCAGTGAACGACTGACCGCCTGCAGCGAGCGCCCAAGGCGGCGCGCGGCGCTTGTCAGGCTGCCTTCCTCAACGACCGCCACCAATGTTTCGAGATCACGTAGCGCGTCCATCCGACTATTCTCCCGATTTTCGTGAGGATGAATCAAACTTTACGCTGATTATCATTAACTGGCACTGGAGTAGCATCGATTTACCCCCACTTCCGGCGTGCTGATCATGGACTTTCCCGCTCTCCGATGTAACACCAATGCCCCTGCAGAGTTGCCGGCACGGGCCGTTGCCACCTTCTGGTTTGCAGCAATGGTCGCTGTCGCCGTGTTACCGCTCTATGCATCGCAAACATTGATCGGGCCGCTGGCGACGGGATTGCATCTCGGCGCGTGGACTACGCTCGTGACGGCGCTGACGTTGTTCGGCTATGCGGTTGGACTGGTCGGGCTCGTGCCGTTGGTCGATCGCTGGCCGAACCGTGCATTGATTGCTGCGACGCTGATCGCGCAAATCGTCTGCCTCGCAGGGGCGGCCGCGGCCTCTGCGGCGGCGGTGTTTCTGGCGGCATCCTTCGCTGTCGGCGTGACCGCGAGCGTCGTGCAGATGCTGGTGCCGGCAGCCGCATCGCTCGCGCCAGCCGCATCGCGCGGCAAGGTGGTAGGCAATGTAATGAGCGGCCTGATGCTAGGCATCCTGTTGTCGCGGCCGATTGCAAGCGTCGTCGGCGGTGCGTTCGGCTGGCGCGCATTCTATGCCGGTGACGCGCTGCTGCTCGCCGGCGTTACGCTCGTCGTGGTGCCGCGTCTACCCGACGTGCGGCCAGTGGGCACGCCGCCGTATCGCGACTTGCTCACATCGATGGGGCGACTCGTCGCGCAGGAGCCAGTGCTGCGACGGCGTGCGCTGTACCAGGGATTGCTGATGGCAGGGTTTAATACCTTCTGGAGCAGCGTGGCTATCGTGTTGACGCGTGCGCCGCTCCATCTGGGCAGCACTGCGGTGGCGCTGTTCGCACTGGCCGGCGGAGGCAGCGTTTTTATCGCACCGCTGGCCGGCCGGGCGGGCGATAAGGGTTGGACGGCGCGAGCGACGACCTTGGCACATTTCATCGTCTTGGGAGCGGCATTAGTAGCGGCGTTTTCCCTGGTGCCCGGGATGCCCCGCATGGCGTCGATTGGCCTGCTCGCGGCAGCGGCATTTTTCATCGATGGGGGCGTGATAGCCGATCAGGCGCTCGGCCGTCGCGCGATCAATTTGCTCTCGCCCGAATCACGTGGCCGGGTGAACGGCCTCTATACAGGTCTGTTCTTTCTCGGCAGCGCCGTGGGCGCAACGATCGCTGGACCGGCGTTCGCTCATTGGGGCTGGCCCGGCGTATGCACGGCAACGCTAGCGTTTTTTGCCGCAGCCGCCGTGCTGCATGCACGCGAGAACTCACACGGCGCATGATTGCCGCAACCCGCATCTTGAGGAGAATTGCCATGTCATCCACACGCGCCACCATGCGCTATCGCAGCATCGACATCGATGGACTAGACGTGTTCTATCGTGAAGCAGGCCCCGATGACGCGCCGGTGATTCTGCTGCTGCACGGCTTTCCGTCGTCGTCACGCATGTACGAAACGTTGATGCCGTTGCTCGCCACGGACTACCGCGTGATTGCCCCGGACTATCCCGGCTTCGGGCACAGTAGCGCCCCATCACCGGATCAGTTTGAATACACATTTGATCATCTTGCCGATGTAATGACGCGCTTGGTCGACAAGCTCCAGGTGCAGCGCTACACATTGGTCATGCAGGACTACGGCGGTCCCGTTGGATTGCGCGTCGCTCTGCAACGGCCGGAAGCGATCGAGACGCTGGTCGTTCAAAATGCCGTAGCGCATGATGAAGGGCTCGGTCCGTTATGGGACACGCGCAAGGCGTTCTGGAAAGATCGTGCGGCGCACGAACAGGCGCTGCGCGCCAACCTCCTTTCGCTCGCCGCAACGAAGCTTCGTCATGTTGGTCACAGTCCGGATCCGGAGCGCTACGACCCGGACAGTTGGACCGACGAGTTCGCGTTTCTGTCGCGTCCCGGTCAGATCGACATTCAGACCGAACTCTTTTACGACTATCGGACCAACGTCGAGCGCTATCCGCAGTGGCAAGAGTATTTGAGGAAACACCAGCCACCTACGCTTGTCCTGTGGGGCAAAACCGATCCGTCGTTCTCAGTTGCGGGCGCTCATGCGTACCGGAACGATGTGCCGGACGCGGAGGTTCATCTACTCGAAGGTGGCCACTTCGTGCTCGATGAGGCATGCGATGAGGTGGCCCTGCTAATGAAGCGTTTTCTCGACGCCAAGCTGAAAGACGGGCGTTGTCAGGTCGATGTGCCGGGCGAGTAAGAGGGCGAGGTGAAGAAAGCGGCATCGCTCTATTACGGCCACCCGTTCGCAGGTAGTTAAAAGGACTGGCGCACCGCGTGCGGAATCTTGCATCGTATTCGTTTATACGGCATCCTGACCAAGACCGATCAGGTGCTGGTCGACATCGAGAGATCCCGAAGACTTCCTGTCAATGTTTCAATGACGACTTCCCGTAACCGCGCTGCGGCGGGCTGCAATGATCGTCCACCGTCATGCAGCGAGACGCTCAATGTAGGAGGTGCTACCGCCGGCAACCCCATCGCGTCGCCTACCGTCTGCAAACAATTCGGTAAGCCGACTGTCGTGCGCAGCGTCACGCCCAGCCCAGCTTCAACAGCGGCCCATAGCCCGTGAAGACTAGGACTGGTGAATGCAATACGCCAAGGTAGACCGGCATCGTCCAGTGCGGCAAGCGCGCGTTGACGAAAGAAGCATGGGGTCTGGTACATCACGAGCGAGATGGGCTCGCCGGGCGCCCACAGCCTCTCAAAGGATACCGGCCCGATCCAGGCCAACGGCAACACGCCCACCAGTTCGGCATCACTGCGTGCCTCATTACCGAGCGCAACGACGAGATCCAACTCGTCCTTGTCGAGGCTCTCCAGCAGGTGCCGGTTCCGATCTACAACTGCTTCGATCCGCACCGCTGGATGCGCGCGTTTGAAGCGGCCGAGAACCTCAGGCAACCAGGCTTCCGCGAAATCGGCAGGAAGACCGATACGCACGATTCCATCGATGGTGAAGCCGCGAACGGCGGAGACCGCTTCGTCGTTGAGATCCAGAATTCGACGGGCGTAGGCCAGTACCAATTCACCCGCCGAAGTGAGCGCGAGACCCCGTCCTTGCTTCTGGAAAAGCGGCTCGCCAACCTGCGCTTCGATCTTGCGAATCTGCTGGCTGATCGCCGACTGCGAACGGCCGAGTCGATCCGCTGCCCGATTGAAGCTGCCCAGTTCGTGAGCGATCACCAACGTGCGAAGCACGTCCATATCAAGATTCACGCGGACCATAGTTCAGTTTTTCGAAGGCGTTGAATAAGAATTATCGAATTTTCTTATTATTCTAAAGCGCTTAGTGTCTGCACATTCAGATTTCTACGGGATGGGCCGCGTGACACCACAGACCGTACGCCTCTATGGCGTGTCAATCGCAACTGCCAAAGTCGGCACGGGCTTCTTCTTCCTGATCAACACCTGGCTAGTCATCGGCATTACGGGTCGGCCCTCGAGTGCAGCAATCACGCTTGTGATGACGGTCCTCCCGGGCGTGCTGCTGTCACCGTTCATTGGTGTGGCATTGGACCGGTGTCAGCCGGCACGCCTTGCCTGCCAGGCGGACCTTTTCCGCTGGATCGTACTGGCGGGCTACGGCCTTCTTTATGCCGCAGGTCGGGCGACGGCCCCAACCGCCTATGCGGTCAGCTTTCTTATTGCGTTCGGAAATGAAATCCAGGTCCTGTCGTGGCGGACGGCCGTTGCGCGGGAGGCCTCGCCCGACGAATTGTTTCGTCTGAACGCGTTGACCGTGGTCACGGGGCAATCCGGCCAGATCCTGGGTGCCGCCGCGTCCGGCATCGTGCTCGCGGCCATCGGTGCGGCCGCTACGGTCGGTGTCGCCAGCATGACCTATCTACTCGCCGCGCTCTCCGGTTTTGTCGTCGCGCGGCGAATGCGCGCGGTCGAGTTCGACCCGCACGCATCCGGGAGCGGTGCGAAGAAACATCTGAACGATTTGCGCGCGGGCATGCGTCATATAGCAGAGCGCCCGGAGATCGCGTTTTTCTACGGGCTCATGCTCGCAAACATGACGGTCATCTTCGGCATCAATGCCATGCTGGCGCCGTTCGTGCGCGAGGAGCTTCGTCTTGGCGCCGACGCTTTCGGGAAGATCGATGCGGGCTATGCGCTCGGCGCGATCGTCAGCGGTCTCGTCATTGTTCGGCTCGCGGACCGATTTGGTCGGCGCACCATCCTTGTACTGGGATTTCTTGTCGCTGCGTCCAGTCTGCTTGCCTTTGCGCAATGCCGCGGATTGCTCGCCGCATTCGTGACCTATGTCGGACTAGGCGTGAGTTTTCAGAGCAGCGTCATTGCGCTCAGTGCCGCGCAGCGGGCAACCGATCCGCACTATCAGGGGCGCGTGAACGCAAGCTTCAACGTGCTCAACGGCGCTGCCGGCCTCCTCATTTACGGCATCGTCGCGATAAGCGCCGGACATCATCTCTATCGCCAGCTTTACGTCTGCCAGGCAGCGACGATGCTGATCCTCATTCCGATCGTCGTCCTGGCGAGCCGGCGACACCGCATCAACCAGTTCCTGGTACGCGACGACCAGGCGCCTTCGCTGAATTTTCGGTCGACTCTGATGCCGGCCTGCCAGCAAGGCGTCGGACGGAGCTAAACACTTTCGTTCGAATTCCTTATGAGATTTTAAAAAGATGAAAAGAAACACTACGCTAAGAACCGCCCTGATCGGCGCATTGTGTTTGACCGGCGTGCTGTTGGCCACGCTGGCGAGACCGGCGGATCAAACCACCCGCCAGGGCGCCTTGGCGGGGACTTGGTCCCTTGTGGCTGCCGACGTCATTCGGCCCGATGGCACGCGAGCCCGGGACTACGGCGCCGCTCCGAGCGGATTGCTCATGATCGACAGTCAAGGTCGCTACTCGCTGCAGATATTCAAGGCCGAACGGCCGCGCTTTGCATCCGGCAACAAGCTGACTGGGACAGCGGTCGAATTCGAGGCGGCCGCGCTCGGCTCCAGCACGCATTTCGGTACGGTCAATGTCGATCAGGCTGAAAATACGATTACGTTTTCCGTCCAGGGCGCTTCTTTTCCCAACTGGGAGGGAGAGCGCCAGATCCGGCGTTACGAACTAAGAGGGGACGAACTGAGCTATCGCCTGGCCCCTCGGCCGGATGGCGACGTGCCGATCTCAATCTGGAAGCGGATGCGCTAGAACTTGTTTTTATTGATGACCTGCGCCACGGAATGTCCAGATCGTTCACGTAAATATGCACGGACCAGGTTGCCAAGCTCCGCCTTTAGTGCGGACGACCCGAGTTCACCGTGCCGCGCGGCGGCATGGACCACCCCTTCAACGGCAGCCGCGAGCACACGTCCTGCGACGTCGTCTCGCGCTCTATTGCGCTTACTCGAACTTGCTACGATCACGGCGCGGTATCGTCGCTGATATTCCTTTTCAAATGCATCGTCATTCGAACGCCCAGCAAGCGGTACTTCGTCAAGCAAGACTCGATGCAACGCATGATCGACCGAGTGCGCCGCGATAACACCATCGATCAGGCGCGCCACGCGCTGGTCGAGCGTATCCGATTCATTCCAGTCGCCTGAAATGGACAACGCGGCGAGCACGGCGTCGAGATGACACTGCCGGATTGCCTCGGCAAGCGCGAGTTTGTTCGGAAAATACTGATAGAGCGACCCGACGCTCACGCCAGCAACCACGGCCACTTCGTTGGTCGTGAAATCCGCCCAGCCCCGCTGCCCCAGAACGCGAGTCGCCGCTTCAATAATGGTGTCCACCATCGCTCGCGAACGCTGCTGCCGTGGCGATTTGCGCATGGTCTTGGAGTGCGGAGGAATGCGAGTATCCAAAATTAAGGCTCCACGTCAAAATGCGAATATACGCTCGCGTTCTAGCGAAAGGTGAAAAGCGCACATTTTCTGCTTCAATCCGAGGACCAGATGATGATCGCGCAGCCTCCACTATCCCGTGAGTAGAATCAAACACCACGTTCCAATCACCATCTGGGGAAACGGCAATGAGTGCACAGGCGCTTTTGATCTCTCTGTTTCAATACAAGGCTTGGGCTGACGAAGAGCTGATTGCAGGGTTGACCCAACTTGGCAATGGGACACCTCACGCCGAGTACTACACGGCGGTCCGCATCCTCAATCACGCCCATATTGTCGATCGAATTTTCGTCGCTAATCTTCAGCGTATGAGGCATGCCTATGCAACAACGGGCACTGACGAAGTACCGCAACCGGAAGATCTCTTCAATGCAATCAAAAAAACGGATCAATGGTATATCGAGTACGTCGCCCGTTTGGGCAGAACGCAATTCAATGAAGCGATTGAGTTCCCGTTTACAGACGGGACGCCTGGTCAAATGTCGCGCGAGGAAATGCTCGGGCATGTCATTGCCCACAGCGGATATCATCGTGGCGAAGTGGGTCGAATCATGACTCAACTAACCACATCATCACCGCGTGACACCTTTACGGGCTATCTTCACGAAGTCGAGCCTGCGCGTCGCGAACGGATGCGCTAATTAGCGGCAAGCAAAGCGAATTCAAATCCGTTCGCTTGCAACTGCTTGCGCAAGTTGCAGCGCCAGCGGCGTCAGCGGTTCACCACCCGCGCTGGAATGAATGCCCAGACCAGAAAGGCGGACAGGGTCAGCGAACCGGCAACCAGGTACAAGCCGGACGACAGCGTGCCGGTCTGGCCTTTCAGCCAGCCAATAACGGTCGGACTGACGAACCCGGCCAGATTCGCGGTCGAATTGATCAGCGCGATACCGGCGGCGGCGCCTACACCGCCCAGAAACGACGTGGGTAAAGCCCAAAACATAGGTAAGGCGCTGATGATGCCGACCGCCGCCATCGTCAGCCCCAGCATCGACAGCACCGAACTGCCTCCCACGTTGGCACACAGCACGAAGCCGCAGGCAGCGAACAGGGTGGGCACGACCACGTGCCAGCGTCGTTCGCACCGCTTGTCCGCGCTGCGGCCAATCAGCAGCATGCCAACCAGCGCAGCCGTGTAGGGGATCATCGTCATGAAGCCGATCAGCGCCGGACTCTTGATGCCGGTGCCCTTGATGATGGTCGGTTGCCAGAAGCTCAGTGCATACGAGCCCATGATGATGCCGAACAGGATCAGCGAGAGCAGCCAGACGCGGGCGGAGCAGAACACCTGGCTTACCGAACCATGTGTCCTGGTTTTGCCTTCCATGTCGAGATCGAACTGAACTCGTGCGCGGTCCTCGGCGCTGAGCCATGTTGCGTGCGCCACCTTGTCGTTGAGCCGGCGGTAGACCATTACGCCGAGCAGAATGCCCGGCAAGGCTTCAAGGATGAACAACCACTGCCAGCCATGCATGCCAGCGATGCCGGCCGTCGCTGTCATGATGTAGCCTGACAATGGGCCTCCCAGGATGCCCGACACGGGATTGCCCGCGCTCAGCAACGCCACCATCCGGCCGCGTCTGTGCGACGGGAACCAATAGGTCAGATAGAGCAGCATGCCCGGATAGAAGCCGGCTTCGGCAATGCCAAGGAGAAAGCGGAGGAGGTAGAAATGCATCGGTGTACTAACCCAGGCGGTACACATCGAAAGCACCGCCCAGGTGATCATGATGCGGGCAATCCAACGCCGCGCGCCGAGCTTGTGCAACAGCAGGTTGCTGGGCACTTCGAAGAAAAAATAGCCGATGAAAAACATGCCGGCGTCAAGACCATATACCGTCTCGCTGAACTGTAGATCGTTCAGCATTTGCAGTTTGGCGAAGCCGACATTGACGCGGTCCAGATAGGCCACCACGTAGCAGGCAAGCAGCAACGGCAGGAAGCGCCAGGCGATGCGCGTATAGACCGCGTCGGCGGCCTCGGTCACGCTGGCGCCAGCCGCCACGCTGTGAGGGTGGGTATTCAAGGGGTGTCTCCGATTTGTCGATTGCGATCGAGGCGGCATCTGTGCTCGCAGTGTCACTTTTTCAGAGCGTTAGAAGAAGCACCTTCCGGTGCGTTTAGACCATAAAATATTTTTTGTCTGGGTGATCTTCATCGGTTAAGCTAAAACGATGAATACCGAATATCTGGAAAGCTTTGTGGCTGCCGTCGATTGCGGCTCGCTGGCGGAAGCGGCGCGTCGCCTTGACGTGACGGCGGCCGCGCTGGCGGCCCGCGTCCATGCTCTGGAAACGGACCTCGATATGCAGTTGCTCAAGCGTGCGGGTCGGGTGGTCAAGGCGACAGAAGCCGGCCTCAAGATTCTCGAACCGGCGCGCGCGCTGTTGCGCGACGAGCGCAACCTGCGTGTTATTGCGAGCGACGGTGCGCGGGTCGGCGAGTTGCGGCTTGGCGCCTTCGTTTCCGCTCTCACCAACGTCCTGCCGCCCGTGCTCAAAAACCTCTATGCGCGCTACCCGGAGTTGGCTTTGTTCATCACCCCGGGCGCATCCATCGAGCTATGCCGCAAGGTAGGCAGCGGCGAGCTTGACGCGGCGGTAGTGGTCGAGCCGCAGTTCGCCATTCGAAAGACCTGCGAATGGCGCCCCTTCCTGGATGAACCGCTGGTGGTCGTGGCGCCGGCCGCGATGGCCGGCCGCGACGCGCACGAGGTGCTGCGCAACGAGCCATTCATTCGCTACGAGCGCTCGGTGCTGGGCGGTCAGTTGGCCGATCGCTACCTGCGCGATCATCAGATCCATCCCCATCAGCGGCTCGAGATAGACGGTCTTCTGGCGATCGCCGCGCTGGTCGACCAGGGTATCGGCGTATCGCTTCTGCCGGACTGGGTGTCGCTCTGGTCGAGTGGCATGTCGCTGGCGCGGCTGCCGTTACCGGGCCGCGCGCCGGTGCGACGCAGCGGCTTGATCTGGGCAAGCAACGGCCCGCACGCGCCCCTGGCTCGCGATTTTTTTCAGGAGGCGCAGGCGATTTTCCGTACTGTACGGCCCGTGTCTCGGGGTACGACACGCGGTAGCTAGCCCTTCGGCGTCGTTTCGAGCGGTGCTGCACACATGCTTTGCGGGACAACGTTCAGGTTCATCATGGAAGAGGCCGGACGACAAAAATACCTGTTCCGGATGTATTCAAACAACCGACACCTGGCATCTCGCGATCCTGCCGGCATCTGAGCCACGATAGATCGCTCAGCTTTGCGTTGATATTGGCGATGCAGAGGGTCGGGCAGGCTGCGGCCGAGCAGCGAGTTCACCGCGTTGCGCGCAAGCGGTTAATGCGATGCGGTCGGGCATGTCACGGATCGCCGCCCAAGCCCTTTGTAGAAGACAGCTTACGGTGACCTAATGCACTACACGCCACGTTTTTAATCCCCATCGAGACACGGGTTTACCCTCTCATTCTAAAATTTATACTTAGTAATACGGAGTGTTTGACGCAAGATGCATGGACCTTTTGCGCTATTCGTTTCTACTACGGGTTTTCCATGCAGGATTGGATCTTCACCCGGTCATTAAACTTTTCCCCGAAAAGGCCGTTATTAGACTGAGGATTACTGTCGGGCTCGGTGCGATTGGCCTTTGAGCAACGCACTTTTCCCGCCAGGCGGCGATCACCACGTTTGTCATCGTGTCCTCAGCAATCCGCTTGCAATGCTGAAAGAAAGCCCCGGTGGCGAACATAATCTCGGCCGCACGGTTGTCTTGCGGGCGCGACAACGCTTGAGCTTCCGCCTCGCAAGACATTGCAGCAGGCCGGGCTGAATCCTAGAAGACAGAAGCGGACCATGGCTTTGCCGGTTGAATGAGCACGGGACGAAACCGCTCTTCACGAGATGCGGCAACCGCCGCGCGACGTGCGGAACCCACCGCAACGAGGAGGGCACTCGTCTTCGTGCTCGATTCCATTGGTTTATCAACGAAAGTTGGGGCGGCTGCTAGCGTCAAGATAGTGCTGAGTTCATTAGTCGGGCACCTCCGTTGACAAACGTCCCGCGCGCTGGTGACTTGTACTGACAAGAACGGCGGCCATGCAGAACCGGAGCAGGCATCATGAGTCTCGTTACACGAAACCTGGATAACACGGACAGTCGCATCGAATTGACAGCTCAGGGAGTAATGGCCGCTCAGATCATCCGCCTGCGTCGGCTAGATGCGAAGGTGCGCCCCGCGCTTCGGCGTCTGCTCGAAGCCTACGTGCTGTTCCCGCTTTTTGCGGCGATGCTGCTCGTGCTCGCGTGGACGGCCGTCATTCATCTGGTCACTGTAGAACATGCGGTTGCGCGGGGTTCCGCGGCGGAATTGAGTCGCGAACTCGCCGATACCTACGAAGCGCAATTGGTGCGTGATCTCGTCGCCATAGACCAGGCGCTCAAGACGGTCAAGTATGTGTACGAGACGAGGGGGAGCGTGCGGTTGTCAGAGCTGCAGGACCAGGGCCTGCTGCCGTTTGCGATCGTGTTCAAGGTGGCAGTCACTGACAGCGATGGCCGTTTGCGCGATGCGACCCGGGTGCAGGCGCCCGCAACCGTGCTGGACCAGCCGTATTTCACCGTGCAGCGTGATCGCACCAATGACAGTCCGGCGCCGTTCGTAAGCGGGGTTACTCGCAACGCCACGACTGGCGTCCCGGAAATTATCTTCAGCCGGCGGCTCAAGAACGCAGCAGGAGAATTTGCCGGGATCGTGATGCTCTCCGTGAGCCCCGGCTATTTCACGAACAGCTACGACCACTCGCGCATGGGCAACGAAGGCGTGTTGGCGCTGCTCGGCACGGACGGCGTAATGCGTGCCGAGCAGGTGGGCGATCGGTCCTCTTGGGGCGCCATCCTCTCGACGACAGCCATGCGGGTCGCCGAAGAATCGTCCGACCTGTCCGACCTTCCGGGTGTGCAGCCCTGGGATCACGGTGTGCGCCGTTATACCAACCTGCGCCAGTTGCAGGGCTTCCCGCTCATCGCCATAGTCGGTCTCGCTCAGGAAGAACAACTTGCGCCGTTCCGGAGTCACCGGCGCGCTTACGTGCTGTGGGCAAGCTTGGGCAGTGTCGCGCTGGTCCTGCTGGCGGCCGCACTGAGCCGTTCGAGCTGGCAGCTCACTGTAAGCCGGCGGCGTGCACGGCGGGCTCAGCAAACCTACTACGCTGCATCCGAAGCCAGTCTCGATGCCTTTTTTGTACTTCGCAGCGAACTCGACGCGAGCGGCAACGTTATCGGCTTCGTCGTGCAAGATACGAACCGGCGCGGTTTCGACTTGTCCGGGCTACCACGTGACGGTTTGATCGGTTGCTCACTGGACCTCGCGTTTCCTCGATCCCGCAACGACGGCATGCTTGATGAGTTTGCAAGCGTCGCGAGGACTGGCGTGGTCGAGGAGCACGAATGGGTCCACGAGCGCCCGCACGCCTCGTCGATTTGGTTGCATCGGCAGGTCGTCCGCGTGGAAGACGGCGTGGTAGTGATGATGCGCGACATCAGTTCCCGGAAACACGCCGAAGTCCGGCGCGCGGACCAAAATCGGGTGCTGGAAATGATCGCCACCAGCACACCACTGCCAGAAGTGCTGTCCTCTATGATCCAGCTTCTTGAGTCGCAGATCACAGGGGCGGTGTGTGCCGCCTTGCTGTGTGATGACGACGGCCGGCATTTTAAATTGGGCGCTGCGCCCAGCTTGCCCGAGCGCTATGGTAAGCAGATACGCGGCTCGTTGATTGGCCCGGATGCGGGACCGAGCGGTCGTGCGGTCCATTGGCGCCGGCCGGTGTATGTACCTGACGTAACGCAGGATGCACACCTGAGTGTTCAGATGCAAAGCTGCGGCGTGCATGGCTACGGCGCATGCTGGGCGCAGCCCATTCTGTCGCATGACGGTTGCGCGCTAGGTGTACTGACGATGTTCGTACGGCATTCCCATGAGCCGACATCGGACGAGGGGCAGGCCATTGCAATGGCGACGCGCATTTCCGGCATCGCGATCGAGCGCAGCCAGGCCGAGCAACGCATCCGCCACATGGCGAATCACGACGCGCTAACGGGCCTTCCCAATCGTACCTTGCTCGCTGATCGTCTGAATCAGGTCTTGCTGCACGCGCAACGTTATCAGCGCGGCGTGACGGTGGTATTCATCGACCTCGACAATTTCAAGCTGATCAACGACAGCCTCGGTCATCGCGCGGGTGACAACCTGTTGAAGATTGTGGCTGAGCGCATGGTGCGGTGCGTACGGCGCACCGATACTGTGGTGCGCCTCGGTGGCGACGAGTTTGTCGTCGTTCTGTTTGACCAGGCACAGGAGGGAGTAGGTATCACGCAGACCATCGAAAAGATTCGCGATGCGATCCGCGAGCCGGTCAAGCTGAACGATCAGAATTTTCAGGTGACGTGCAGCATGGGCCTCGCGAGCTATCCCAACGACGGCCTTGACGCCGATACGCTGCTGATGAACGCCGACGCTGCGATGTATCGCGCAAAAGAGATGGGCCGCAACAACTACCAGTTGTATACGTCCGAAATAAACATCAAGGTGCACGAGAAGCTGCGACTCCAGGAGCAGTTGCGGCACGCGCTCGCGAACGAGGAATTTCGTTTGGTGTATCAGCCTCAGGTCGATTTGCAAACCGAGAAGATCTTTGGCGTGGAAGCGCTGTTACGCTGGGATCACCCGACAGAAGGGCTGGTCTCCCCAACGACATTCATTCCGCTTGCGGAGGAAACAGGGCTGATTGTGTCGATCGGCGACTGGGTGCTACATACGGCCTGCCGCCAGAACAAGGCCTGGCAGGATGCAGGCATGGCGCCCATGACCATTTCTGTCAACGTTTCGGCGCGGCAGTTCCTGCAGAAGGATTGGGTGGGGCGGGTAGCGCATGCGCTGGCAGTGTGCGGGCTCGATGCACAGTATCTCGAACTCGAGCTCACCGAGAGTCTCATCATGCAGGATCTCGATGGGGCCATTGCTATCATGACGCAGTTGCAGGCCATGGGCGTGCGCCTGTCTATCGACGACTTCGGCACTGGCTATTCCAGCTTAAGCGCGTTGAAACACTTCCCGATCGTGCGCTTGAAAATAGACCAGTCGTTTGTGCGTGAACTACCTGACGGCGAGGATAACCGCGCCATCGCGCGGGCTGTCATCTCGCTCGGACGGCAATTGAATCTCAAGGTCATTGCCGAAGGCGTTGAAACGGAGAAGCAACTTAATTTCCTGCGTGACAACGACTGTCACGAAATCCAGGGTTATCACTACAGCAAGCCGGTTACGCCGCGCGAGCTGGAACAATTACTGAGGGAACCTTTCGCTTGGCCCGCGCAGGGGGGTGTTTAGTCCGCACCTCGCTGGCTCACAAGCCGCCAGCGCTACAGGGTCCCCTCAAATCGCGCGAATTCAATCCAGTTCGGGTTTTTGCCGACCGGATAGTGTTCGAGCGCCGTGAGCGCACCGGTTTGCTTGTCGATGCGATACACACTCATCTGAGTTGACAATTGTCCTACTGCCAGCAGATAGTTTCCCGATGGATCGATATTGAATCCACGCGGCTGTTTCTCAGTCGGCCATGTGCCAATTCGCGTAAGCGTGCCCGTTTTCTTGTCGATGCGAAACGAGGCAAGCGTGCTCGAGGTCCGTTCCGATGCAAACAGGAAGCGGCCGTCCGGCGTCAGATGAACATCAGCACCCCAAGGCTTGTCGCCAGAAAAATCCGCCGGGACGATCGAGACGGTTTGCACCGGCTTGGCTGTGTCGTTCGCGGCATCGAAGGCAAGGACATGGAGCTTGCCGTCTAGCTCATCGATCAGATAGGTGAACCGATGATCCGGCGAGAAGACGAAATGGCGGGGGCCGGATTTCGGCGGTAGTGCATAGGCCGGCACTGCGTCCTGCGTGAGTTGGCCGGTCACTGCATCGAATTTCAGTCGCAACCACGCGTCGGAGCCGAGAACAGAGGCAAATACATAGCGGTTATCAGGAGCGCTCCTGATTGCATGGGCCATCGGCCCCGTTGGAATGACCTGCTGCGGGTCGCCGGCTAGACCGCTCGCGTCAATGCGATTCAACGAAAGCAGGTTGCCGCCGTACGAGGCGGAGAACAGATAGCGACCCGTGGCGTCGGTGGAGAGGTAAGCCATGCTCTCGGCCAACGACGAGGTCTTGAGCAGGATCAGGCGGCCGTCCAGCGGGTTGATCGCGAAACTCAGCACGCGATACGGCTTGGAGCGCAAGCCCGCATAGAGATGATGGTGGTCGGGGGAGAGCGCTAGCGGCATGGCGGTTCCACCAACCGGAAGCGTTTCGACCTTCGAAAGCGCGCCGCTCGATTGGTCTAGCCGGAACACCGAAATATCCTCGCTGTCGGCATTCGAAACATAGACGTAAGTTGCTGCCTGCGCCGCGTTCACAAGGGCGGCAAACGCGAATGCGCCCGCGATGGCACGCCAGATCATTTTTATTTTCATCGAAGGATCAAATTGAGTGAGGTGTTTGGTCTCAGCGGATAAATGAAGAATGGGCCGTGCCTTCGTGGATAGGCTTGATTCGCAGGTCCATTCTCAAGCTGCGTACACGTTCAATTGCGAGGCCGCCCGAAAGCGGCGTTCTGCTGACCGCCCCTTGCCCACCTGAGCAGCTGAGCGGCGCAGCCGTCCTGGTTTGCCGGCACGGCAATCAGACGTTGGTTCCGGCTGTTAAAGGAGCGCGCAGTTCGACGCGTTCGATCTTCCTGACGATGACCAGGTAGCTGAACACGGTGAAAAGCGCGTTGATGCCGACGAACACCAGCGCGCCGTTGAAGGATCCGGTCTTGGCCACGAGATAACCGATCACAATCGGCGTCACGATGCCTGCGACATTGCCGAACATGTTGAAGATCGAACCGGACAATCCAATTGCCTCCTTGGGCGATGTATCCGCGACCACCGCCCAACCGAGGGCGCCAATACCTTTTCCAAAGAAAGCCAGCGACATCAGCGCGACGACAACCCAGTCTGTCGTCACGTAATTGCACCCGATGATGCATACGGATAAAAGCATGCCGCCAACGATCGGGACCTTGCGCGCAATGGTCAGGGAGTGGCCGCGCCGGATCAGCGCATCCGAAAAGACCCCGCCGAGCACCCCTCCCGTAAAGCCACAGATAGCGGGCAATGAAGCAGTGAGTCCGGCTTGCAGAATGGTCATGCCCCGAGCCTGGACGAGGTAGATCGGAAACCACGTCAGGAAGAAGTAGGTCAGGACGTTGATGCAATATTGGGCCAGGTACACGCCAAGGAGCATGCGGTTCGACATCAGCTGGCGTACATAAAACCAGGTTCCTGGATGGCCCGCATCGGCATAGGCGGTCTTTCTTTGCGGATGAATCAGGCCACCGCCGTTCTCGATGTGCTCAAGTTCAGCCTGGTTGACGCGAGGATGGTCGCTCGGGCTTTTCATGACTTTGAGCCACGTCAGGGCAAGCACTATGCCTGTGGCACCCATGACCAGATAGACGTTTTGCCAGCCGAACGAGTGGGTGATCCACGCCATGAGCGGGGTGAAGATGACCGCGGCAAAATATTGGGCCGAGTTGAAAATGGCCGATGCGGTGCCGCGCTCAGCGGTGGGAAACCAGCTTGCAACCACCTTGGCGTTCGCAGGAAAGGCAGGTGCTTCGGCCATGCCCATCGCAAAGCGTAAAACGAACAATGCAATGACTGCCGCGCCTGCGCTGCCCGCAAGACCGATCGAACTTTGCAGCAGGGTGAAGAGCGACCAAAGGAAAATGCTTGCGGCATACATGCGGCGAGCGCCGAAACGGTCGAGCAGCCAGCCCGCCGGTAGCTGCGACAACACATAAGCCCAGCTGAATGCAGAGAAGATGTATCCCATGCGAATCGCGTCGAAGCCAAATTCGCTGCGCATCGCGGAGCCGGTGATCGAGAGGGTGGCGCGGTCGGCGTAGTTGAGTGTCGTGATGATAAAAATCATCAGCAAAATCAGGTACCGGACGTTCGTGCGCTTGGCGATGCCGGCAATGCTTGCAATGCGGCTTGATTGCATGATGTGTCTCCGATCGTTCTAGCTGGATAGCATTTGAATATCGATGCGCAGAACTGCCCGGGAAGGTGTGCGCCGAGGGCTGTCATGCCTGGTGACCGTGTCGGTCATTCGGCACTGACGCCGGAATCAATCCATCAATGCTTCGTTGCTTTTAAGAAAAGTGCGTGGGAGCGAATGCGTTCCCACGCACTTTTCGTTTCTCACTGCATGCTCGTACTTCATCAGCAGTTGCACCGCCTGGAGCGATCTGCTTAGCGTGCTATTGCGTGCTATTGCGTGCTATTGAGCGCCCAGTTTCTGGATGAGTACATCCAGTTGGGCCATTTCATCTTCGTCGAGGTCGGTGAGCGGCGCGCGAACCGGGCCTGCACTGTGGCCGACAAGCTTGGCGCCTGCCTTGACGATGCTCACCGCGTAACCGGCACGACGGTTGCGAATGGCGAGGTACGGCAGGAAGAATTCATCGAGCAGCTTGCCGACGGTTGCGTGATCGTCCGCTGAGATCGCACGATAGAAGTCCATGGCGGTCTTCGGAATGAAATTGAACACCGCCGACGAATACACCGGCACGCCGAGCGCTTTATACGCGGCTGCGTAGACTTCAGCGGTCGGCAGGCCGCCGAGGTACGAGAAGCGATCGCCCAGGCGGCGGCGGATCGTCACCATGTTCTCGATCTCGCCCACGCCGTCCTTGAAGCCGATCAGGTTGGGACAACGATCGGCCAGACGTTCCAGCACATCGGCGTTAAGCTTTGAGTTGGCGCGGTTGTAGACAATCACCCCGATGTTTTTCACCGCCTTGCACACCTGTTCAACGTGCGCGCCAATGCCTTCCGGACAGGCTTCCGTCAGGTAATGGGGCATCAGCAAAATACCGTTTGCTCCCAGGCGTTGCGCTTCCTGCGCGTACTCTATTGCTACGCGCGTCGGGCCGCCGGCGCCGGCGAGAATGGGCACTTTGCCCTTGCAGGTTTCAGTGGCAGTGCGGATTACGTTCGAGTAATCGCTTTTAGTCAGCGAAAAGAATTCGCCCGTACCACCTGCGGCGAACAGGGCGGTCGCGCCATAAGGCGCTAGCCATTCGAGGCGCTCAGCGTAGGTGTCGGCGCGGAAGTCGCCTTGCTCGTCAAAGTCGGTAACAGGGAAGGACAGCAGGCCATCCGACACGATTTGCTTGAGTTCTTGCGGTGTTGTCATGAGTAAACATCCGAATGATCTTAATTGTTAGTCATCGTACAACATAAGCGACATGCCTTCAACAAGTCCGCTGTAAGTATTGATACTAATGCATTCTTAGCGGTTTGGGTGTCAAAATGATTGCGCAATCGTTGTATGATGACAGATGTTTGTTAGCGCAATATATAGTCAATCCGGAAAAGGATGAGTCAAATGGAGCAGCCCCCTCTCTATATCCGCGTTCACCCGCAGGACAACGTCGCGATTGTTGTCAACGACGGCGGTCTGCCAGGGGGAGCGGTCTTCCCTGACGGTCTCGTGTTGCGCGAGCGCGTGCCGCAAGGTCATAAGGTGGCGCTGGCGGATCTCGCCGAAGGCGCCGAAGTCATCCGCTACAACGTGGTGATCGGGTATGCGCTCAAGGCGCTGCCGAAGGGCAGCTGGATCAATGAGCACGTGATTCGTATGCCCAATCCGCCTGGACTTGAAGGCCTGCCGCTCGCAACGGTCAAACCGCCGGCGATGCCGCCGCTCGAGGGCTTCACCTTCGAGGGGTATCGAAACGCGGACGGTTCAGTCGGTTCACGCAACATCCTTGCGATTACGACGACCGTTCAATGCGTGGCCGATGTAGTCGAGCACGCGGTCGTGCGGATCAAGGCCGAACTGCTGCCGCGTTACCCCAATGTCGACGATGTCGTTGGCCTGGGGCACACGTATGGCTGCGGCGTTGCTATTGATGCGCCGGATGCGATGGTGCCTATCCGCACGGTTCGCAACATCAGCCTGAATCCGAATTTCGGCGGCGAAGTGATGATGGTGAGCCTCGGTTGCGAAAAGCTGCAGCCGGAGCGGCTGATGCCGCCGGGGACCATTCCGATCGCGACCGTTGACAACGTGGAAGACGTAGCCGATATCGGCGACCTCGCGCATGACTTGAACGGCGATGTCGTGGTCCTGCAGGACGATGCCCACGTCGGCTTCCAGTCGATGATCGACTCGATCATGAGGATGGCTGAAGGTCATCTCCACAGGCTCAATAACCGGCGCCGCGAAACCTGTCCGGCGTCCGATCTCGTGGTCGGCGTGCAGTGCGGCGGCAGCGACGCATTTTCAGGACTCACGGCCAACCCCGCGGTCGGATTCGCCTCGGATCTTTTGGTTCGCGCAGGCGCCACCGTCATGTTCTCCGAGGTCACCGAGGTTCGTGATGGTGTCGACCAGTTGACCCGTCGCGCGGCAACGCCGGAAGTGGCGGAGGCGATCATCCGCGAGATGCGGTGGTACGACGATTACCTGCAGCGTGGCAGCGCCGATCGCAGTGCGAACACGACACCGGGAAATAAAAAGGGCGGCTTGTCGAACATCGTCGAAAAGGCGATGGGCTCGATTATCAAATCAGGTAACGCCGCCATTTCGGGGGTGTTGTCGCCTGGCGAAAAGGTGAAGCAGAAGGGCTTGATCTATGCGGCGACGCCGGCAAGCGATTTTATCTGCGGCACGTTGCAACTCGCGGCAGGTATCAACCTGCATGTCTTCACGACCGGACGCGGCACGCCCTACAGTCTGGCCGAGGTGCCGGTCATCAAGGTCGCAACGCGCTCGGACCTGGCGCGCCGCTGGCATGATTTGATGGACGTCAATGCAGGCACCATCGCGACTGGAGACGCGACTATCGAGGATGTCGGCTGGGAACTATTTCGGCTGATGCTTGAAGTAGCGAGCGGCCGCAAGCAGACGTGCGCAGAAAAACTGAAGTTGCATAACGCCCTTGTCCTGTTCAATCCGGCTCCGGTGACCTGAGGTGTCGGCTGAGGGCCGTGCCCGGGAAACGCTGGGATAACCGCGGCAGACGTTAGAATCGCCGGCGTTATCTAAGAGGTCGGGATGGAACACATTGACGAATGCAAGCAGGGCGATGCGATTGGCGCTCGTGTTGAAAGCGTGACCCTGATCGACGTCGCGCGCGTCGCCGGCGTCGCACCGATGACGGTATCGCGCGCCTTGCATCGGCCCGAGCTCGTGCGCAGCGCGACACAGAAGAAGGTGCTCGATGCGGTCCGTGCGACCGGGTACGTGCCGAACATGCTGGCCGGGGCGCTCGCAAGCAGTAAGAGCAGCCTGGTCGCCGTCCTGTTGCCTACGATCGCCAGTTCTGTCTTTGCAGATACCGTCCAGGCGTTGATGGACGGATTGACCGCTGCCCGATATCAAACCTTGCTGGGATTGACGGGTTATTCGCCGCAACGTGAGGAGGAGCTCGTCGAGGCCATTCTGGGGCGCCGACCGGATGGGGTCGTGCTGGCGGGTACCGACCACACGAATGCCACCGTCGAACGGCTGACCCGGGCGAAGATTCCCGTCGTCGAGATATGGGACCTGACCGATACCCCGATTGACATCGTGATTGGTTTCTCACACGAAAAACTTGGGGAGGAGCTTGCGCGACACCTCATTAAAAAGGGCTATCGACGCTTCAGCGTTTTGTCGGTCGATGATCCTCGTGCGCTTCGCCGTGCCAATAGCTTTATTCACGAACTGCAGCGCCACGACATCGACAACGTTCGTTTTGTAATACGTCACGCTCCCGCTACGCTGCAGGTGGGGCGCGAAGGGGCGTCGGCGATATTGGAGGGAGGCGCGCCGGAGATTGTTGTCTGCAGTTCGGATACACTCGCGCAAGGGGTGCTTGCGCAAGCGGCAAGCCGCGGATTGAAGGTGCCTCAGGATCTGGCCGTGATGGGGTTTGGCGACCTGAGTACGGCGGCACACGTGTATCCCGCGTTGTCGACCGTGCGTGTCGATGGCGCCGCCATTGGTGCATGCACTGCACAGGCGTTGCTTGAGCGGTTCTCTAGAGACAATCAAGGGAAGAACTATCCGGTGCGTCTGGATACGGGTTTTGCGATTATCGACCGGGACAGTGCCTGAGCGATGCGCCGCGATGGAATGGCAGAGGTGGCGAGGGCGCTGAACGGCCTGCTTGCTGCATCCTCTATTCGCAACAACTTGGTGCAGGAAAATATCTATGTGGCCCAACTTTGAGAGTAGCCACTGGCCAGTTCCGCCTCGCGACGCTTACAGATAAGCGTCCAGTGCATTGGCCGCCACGAAGAGGGCGATCGTCTGTTTCACGTGTGAGCGGATGTCGCCGCGGACATCATCAAGATTTTCGCCCATCAAGGCTCTCATGAGCATCGGCGAGACGATCGCATCCAGGATCTGGGTCGCGAGAGTATGCGAATGCCGTTTATTCGCAGCGCGCGCTTGGGGTTCGAGGGTGCGCGCGGAGTGTTCGGCGATCATCGTCGCCACCGCTTCTATTGCGCGCGACCTGCCGGCGTCGCTCGTCAGTTTCGCAAGCGATGGAAACCGCGGCGCGTCCGCAACCACCATTCTGATCAGTCCGATCACCTCGTCGCTGAGCAATCGCGTGATGAGCGTTTGCGTCACCGATACCAGCCGTTGCGCAAGCGCCGCAGATTGCGGTGCCTCAAAAACGACTCGCAGGCTGCGTTCGCAGTTTCGTCTGACTACATCTGAAAACAGCGCTTCCTTGCCGCTGTACCGGCTGTAGAGCGTAGCCTTGCCCGCGCCTGCCGCCTCGGCGATGCGTTCAAGCGATGCCCCGCCAAAGCCGTATTGAAGGAACATGGCTGTGGCGGCATCGAGAATCCGCTCTTCGACGTCGCCTGCCATCGCGTTGGACGGACGGCCCTTCTTGCGTGAAAACATCGACCTGATCGGGCAGGACATTGTCCCTGCATCGGCATTTTTCGGGGTCCGGCTCACCGCTGTTCCTTGCATGAAATTACTTGGTGGAATTATCGCAGGCTTTTTGAATAGAACGATACCGTTCCGTTCTATTGTAGAATACATCTCAATATTATTTTGGAGATTGCAATGGCCGGAAGTGAAAGCGATAACAGCACGCCCTCCGGCGAAGACAAAGCCGATGCCGATCGCACCGAATCAGGCAAAGAGCAAGAGCAGGAAGCGTCCACGCCGATGAGCCCGGCGCGCAAGCGCCTGAACGCGATCATCGGCGGGGCGGTGCTGCTGGTCTGCGTGGCGGCAGGCGTCGCTTACTGGCTGCATAGCCGGCACTACGAAAGCACGGACGACGCATTCATCGATAGCAATCAGAGCCAGATCGCGTCGCAGGTGAGCGGGCGTGTCGTCGAACTGCTGGTCGCCGATAACCAGCACGTCGAGAAAAACCAGCCGCTGCTGCGGATCGACCGGCGCGATTTTGAAGTCAAGCTTGAACAAGCCGAAGCGCAGGAAGCGAATGCGGTCGCACAAGTCGCGCAGGCGCGTGCCGACCTGCTTTACCAGATGGCCAGCCTTGCGCAGCAGACGGCGCAGGTGCGGGTCGCGGAAGCAGACCTGACGCAGGCGAAACAGGATCTGGCCCGGTTCACGGGAACCGATCCGGCCGCCATCACGCGCCAGCAGCTGGAACAAAGCCAGGCGACGACCAAGAGCGCGTTCGCCAAGCTCGATAGCGCGAAACAGGCGGTGCAGGCCGGCGAGGCCCAGGTTGCGTCGCAGAGGACGAAGATCGACGCCGCGCAGGCGTCGGTGCGCCAGAACCATGCCGATGTCGACAATGCGAAGCTGCAACTGAGCTACACCGAGGTGCTCGCCCCGCAAGCAGGGAAGGTGACGCGCCGCACCGTCAACCTCGGCAACTACGTCACGCCTGGGCAAGCGCTGGTCGCGGTCGTTCCCGACGATATGTGGGTCACCGCCAACTTCAAGGAAACGCAGCTTGTTCACATGAACGTGGGACAACCGGTGGATGTCACCGTCGATGCCTATCCGGACAAGGTCCTTCATGCGCACATAGAGAGTCTGCAGCGCGGGACCGGGTCGGTCTTCAGCAGCCTGCCCGCGGAAAACGCGACGGGCAACTACGTGAAGGTCGTGCAGCGCCTGCCCGTCAAGATCGTGTTTGACGGCGACGACTGGCGGCATCTGCCGCTCGCGCCGGGCCTCTCGGTCAGCCCGCGCGTGACGGTGCGGTAACCATGGCCGCTCCCTACGCAGCCCACGACCCATTACCCAGGTCGGCGGCGGGGTCGTTCAACCCTTGGCTGATCGCGGTCATCGTGTCGATCGCGACCTTCATGGAAGTGCTCGACACCACCATCGCGAACGTGGCGCTCCGGCATATTGCAGGCGGCCTGGGTGCGAGTCTCGACCAGAGCACCTACATCACGACCAGCTATCTCGTGAGCAACGCAATCGTTTTGCCGATCAGCGGATGGCTCGCGAACGTGATCGGCCGCAAGCGCTTCTACATGCTCTGCGTGTTGCTGTTCACGGTCAGTTCGGTGGCATGCGGATTCGCGACGTCGCTGCCGATGATGATCGCCTTTCGTGTGCTCCAGGGCCTGGGCGGCGGCGGCTTGGCTCCCGTTGAGCAAAGCATCTTCGCCGATACCTTCACGCCTGAAAAACGTGCGATGGCGTTCGCGCTTTACGGCTTCACGGTCGTCACGGCGCCTGCCATTGGACCAATGCTGGGCGGCTGGATCACCGAGAACTATTCGTGGCACTGGGTGTTCCTGATCAACTTGCCTGTGGGGATAGTGTCGCTGGTGCTGACGTGGATGTTCGTGAGCGACAGCAAGCTGGTGCAGCAGGAGCGGCGTGCCCTGCTCAATAAAGGTTTGCGGATCGACTACCTGGGCTTTTTTCTCGTTGCGGCCGGTTTCGGCAGCCTGCAGATCGTGCTCGACAAGTTCGAGCGCGAGGACGGGTTTTCATCGAATTTCATCTGCCTGTTCACGGCGATCGCAGGTGTGTCGCTCGTGGCGCTGGTGATTCGTGAACTGACCACCGCGCAGCCGATCGTGAACCTGCGGCTGTTCAAGTCGCGCGCTTTTGCCATCAGTTGCACTGTGATGTTTGCGTTCGGCTTCATCATCAACAGCACGACTCAGATGCTGCCGCAATTCACGCAGGAACTGCTGGGCTATGACGCGACCAACGCGGGCCTGACGTTGGGTTTGGGCGGCCTCGTCACGGTGTTCATCATGCCAATAGCAGGCATGGTGACCGGGCGCCTGTTCCAGCCCAAATGGCTCGTCATGATGTCGCTCGCCGGCACCGGATTCGCGTTGCTCCATACCGCTGGACTCGACTTGAACATCGGCTTCTGGGATGTATCGTTGTCGCGGCTTTATCAGGTCATCTGGTTGCCGTTCCTCTTCATTCCGCTTTCGACCGTGCAGTTCATCGGCATCCCGCCGAAAGAGAACAACAATGCATCGGCGCTGATCAACATGATGCGTAATCTCGGTGGCAGTTTCGGCGTGTCGCTGGTGACGACGCAGCTCGCGTGGCGGGGACAGTTTCACCATGCGAGGCTCGCGGAGCACATCACGCCTTATAACGGCTTTGTCAGCTCGCTTGGATCGATTGCCGCGAGGGTCGAGCAGCAGGCGTCGGTCATGAGTTACCTCGATGTGTTCATCATGCTGGGCGTGATCTCGCTCGTGCTGTGTCCTATTTGTTTCTTGTTGCCGAAGCTGCCGAAGGGGGCACAGGTCAATGCGCATTGATTATCGATGGATTCCGTTCGTAGCCTTCTTGTCTGCCTGCACGATGGGCCCCGACTTCAAGCGTCCCGTATTGCAGACGCCGGCGCAATGGCCGGATGCGCAGACCGCGGACGCCGTTCGTTCGGTCCCGGTGCCTGAACCCGTTGATCCGCTGTGGTGGAACAGTTTCGGCGATCCGCTTCTGACGGAGCTGGTCACACGCGCCATCGACAACAATCTCGATCTCAAGGTCGCGGCGGCGCGGATCGCCGAGTCGCGGGCGCAGTTCGGGCAAGCGAAAGCGGACGAGTTCCCTACGTTGAACGGTAACGCGTCCTACACGCGTGAGCTTCAGAGTGCCGATGGCGTTATCGGCCTGCTCGGGGGCAGCGGGTCACCGTCGGCGACAGATACGAACGGGCTGGGCGGACGACAAGGCGGCATACCGACGCAAAGCGCGACATCGAGTGCATTGCCACCGTTCAACCTGTATCAATATGGCTTCGATGCATCGTGGGAACTCGATCTCTGGGGCCGCGTGAGGCGCACGGCAGAAAACGCGAGCGCCACCGTCGATGCACAAAACGAAGCGCGGCACGATGCGATCGTGTCGACGGCTGCGGAAGTCGCCCGCGATTATCTCAATCTGCGCGGAACGCAGGAAAAGCTGCGCATTACGCGGGAAAACCTCACATTTGCCGAACGCACCGTGCAGTTGACGAACGAGCGTGCCAAGCATGGACTCGCTACCGATCTCGATGTTGCCAATGCGCAGAGCCAGGCCGAGTCGAACGCCGCGGATATTCCGCAGGCGGAGCAGCAGGAAGCGAAGCTGATCAACGCCATTGGCGTCTTGCTCGGGGAGTATCCGCAAACGCTCGCGGCGAAGCTGAAGGAAGCGCCGGCCGTGCCCGTGGTACCACCGCGCGTGCCGATCGGGCTTTCGTCGGAACTCGCGAGGCGCAGGCCAGATATCCGCGAGGCGGAAGCGCAGCTTCATGCAGCGACGGCGAATATCGGCGCGGCGAAGGCGGATTTTTTCCCCAAGATCACGCTGTCGGGAAGCGTCGCCATTCAGGCGACACAATTCACGAATCTCGGGAGCTGGGGCGCGCGCAGCTACAGTGCGGGGCCGAGCCTTTCGATTCCCATTTTCGAAGGCGGGCGGTTGCGCTCCACACTTGCCTTGAGAGAGGCGCAGCAGCAGGAGGCGGCGATCACGTACCGCAAGACGGTGCTCTCGGCCTTCCAGGAAGTCGATGACGCGCTCACGGGCTTTAACGCCGAGCAGCGTCGCCGAGACCGGCTGGATGCAAGCGTGCAAGCGTCAAAACGCGCATTGGACATCGCAAACCAGCGCTATGTCCGGGGTCTGTCGAATTACCTCGATGTGTTGACGGCGCAAAAAGCCTTGCTGACGAGCGAGCAGCAATGGGTCGACAGCACGGCGACGGTATCGACGAACCTCGTTGCGCTATACAAGGCGCTGGGCGGCGGGTGGGATGCGCAGGCCGGGCAGTATGCGGGTGGCGGCGTAGCGTCCACGGCCGGGCGAGAATGAAGCTGGACGATTGATGTGTTAGACGTTGCCCAGCCGATCCGCCAGAAGTACCCTTGAACCGGATTTTGTCACCAATTTTGTCACCACAGAGGCGTCATGGACGAGTCGTTTTGTTGCCAAATTCAAGGGACTCTCGATGAAGCGCGTCTCGCGACCGGCTGATGTCGTCCCGTTTCATAGACAAGTCAAAACGCTCTTCCTCTCTCGGAAGCGGTGACGTGAATGCTCTGAAAACAACAAAGCCGACGAACAACAGAATACAGATAACCGATGGAATCTCGAACAGTATGTGACTCATGGAGCCTCCCGCCGCGCCTCAATGAACGCAAATAACCTTACGAGCTTCCATCGTAGGCCGATCGCCTTGGCTTGAGAAACGATTAAGTTTCACGTGTATGTGAGAAATATTCGCTTCGTGCGTGGGGGTCCTGACCGTCACGGTCAGGACAATGAGAACGTGTCAGTTCATGGCCTAAAACCAACTAAAGTCAGTGGCGACGGAAACGGTGCGTCTCCAACGTCAGTGAGTCGCGTCGCATGCTGATACGCGACCTTTCACACGGCTGGGCAATGCCCCGTCAGGACAACAGCCCTGACGGGACGACGCGACCTTTTATGCGAGGTCGAACCGGTCGAGGTTCATCACCTTCACCCACGCTGCGACGAAGTCGTGGACGAACTTTTCCTGCGCGTCCTCAGTTGCATAGACTTCACTCAGGGCCCGGAGCTGGGATTGGGCGCCGAAGATCAGATCGACGGGAGTGCCGGTCCACTTTCGCGCGCCGGTCTTCCGGTCACGCCCCTCGAACACATCCCGGGCCGACGAGAGCGACTGCCATTCCGTACCCATGTCGAGCAAGTTGCGGAAGAAGTCGTTGGTCAGCACTTCCGGGCGGTCGGTGAATGCGCCATGTGAATTCTTCCCGGCATTGACGTTCAGGGCACGCAAGCCGCCAATGAGCACCGTCATCTCCGGGGCGGTCAGGGTCAGCAGTTGCGCCTTGTCGATCAGCAAAGCCTCCGCCGGAACCTTGAACTTACCCTTCAGATAATTGCGGAAGCCGTCGGCGACTGGTTCGAGCGCAGCGACTGATTGCACGTCGGTCTGTTCCTGCGAGGCGTCCATGCGGCCCGGCGTGAAAGGCACGGTCACTGGATGCCCGGCGTTTTTCGCCGCCTGCTCGATGCCGGCGCCCCCGGCCAGCACAATCAAGTCGGCAAGCGACACCTTCTTGCCGCCGGACTGTGCGCTGTTGAACTCACCCTGGATGCCTTCGAGAACCTTCAACACCTTCGACAACTGCTCAGGCTGGTTGACCTCCCAATCCTTCTGCGGCGCCAGCCGAATGCGCGCGCCATTGGCGCCGCCGCGCTTGTCGGAACCACGGAAGGTGGACGCCGACGCCCAGGCGGTCGATACCAGCTCCGAGACGGACAGCCCTGACGCCAGGATCTTCTGCTTGAGTGAAGCGATGTCCGCCTCTTCGACCAAAGGATGATCTGCCGCCGGGATGGGATCCTGCCAGAGCAGTTCTTCAGCCGGCACTTCCGGGCCGAGATAGCGAACGCGCGGTCCCATGTCGCGGTGCGTCAACTTGAACCAGGCCCGGGCGAAGGCGTCGGCTAACTGCTCAGGATTTTCCAGGAAGCGCCGCGAGATCTTCTCGTATGCGGGGTCGAAGCGCAGCGAGAGATCGGTGGTGAGCATGGTTGGCAGCAGCTTCTTCGACGGATCGTGGGCGTGCGGGATCGTTGCGCCGGTATCCTTGGCAACCCACTGATTGGCGCCGGCGGGGCTCTTTGTCAGCTCCCATTCGAAGCCGAAGAGGTTTTGGAAGAAGCCGTTGCTCCATTGCGTCGGCGTGCTGGTCCAGGTGACTTCCAGACCGCTGGTGATCGTATCGCCGCCCTTGCCGCTACCGAAGCTGTTCTTCCAGCCCAGTCCCTGGTTCTCAAGATCGGCAGACTCGGGTTCGGGACCCACGTTGTCGGCAGGACCGGCTCCGTGCGTCTTGCCAAACGTGTGGCCACCCGCAATCAGCGCGACGGTTTCCTCGTCGTTCATCGCCATGCGCGCAAAGGTTTCACGGATGTCGTGCGCTGCGGCAAGCGGGTCCGGGTTGCCGTCTGGACCTTCCGGGTTGACATAGATCAGGCCCATCTGCACGGCGCCCAAGGGATTTTCCAGGTTGCGTCCGCTATCGGTACGGCTGGCCTCTTCGCCGTGCTTCTCTGCGTCGGCTACGATCACGCCGCCGTCGTCGTCTTCGCCCGCAGCGCCCTTGCCATAGCGGACGTCGCCGCCCAGCCAGGTCTTTTCGTTGCCCCAGTAGACGTCCTGGTCCGGTTCCCATGTGTCCTCGCGGCCGCCGGCGAAGCCGAAGGTCTTGAAGCCCATGGTCTCGAGCGCGACATTGCCGGTGAGGATCAACAGGTCAGCCCAGGAAATCTTCTGGCCATACTTCTGCTTGATCGGCCAGAGCAGGCGGCGAGCTTTGTCCAGGCTGACATTGTCCGGCCAACTGTTGAGCGGCGCGAAACGCTGCTGGCCGCGCCCGGCACCACCGCGGCCGTCGCCAATGCGGTACGTGCCAGCGCTGTGCCAAGCCATGCGGATAAATAGCGGACCGTAGTGGCCGAAGTCCGCCGGCCACCAATCCTGCGAATCGGTCATCAGCGCCGCGAGGTCCTTCTTTACCGCAGCCAGGTCAAGGCTCTTGAAAGCCTCGGCGTAGTTGAAGCCGTTGTCCATCGGGTTGGACTTGCCGGAATGCTGGCTGAGCAGGTCCACCCGCAGTTGCTTCGGCCACCAGTCACGGTTCGTCGTGCCGCCGCCCGCGGCATGGTTGAACGGACACTTTGCGTCATTTGACATGCGTTATCTCCTTCAGAGGACGTACCCACTACTTTTTCTTTAGGGCGTTAGGCTTTCATGGTGCACTGCATCGATGGCCCCGCGCCCGCGGGTCTTCCGGGAAATCCCGTGGTGGGCTCATGCTGTTGATCACCCGAGGCGCAAGCTATTACTCCGGCATGCGATGTCGTAGCGTACATTGAACGAGCACTGCTCGCGTTGGCGACGCCTGCTCCAGTCAAATATAAGCGCGTGTGATCATCAACAGAATTAGATTCGTGCAATGCCGTTGATAGGTCACAGCTATATCGTGACGGACGTAGACCCCCGGCCGTGCTGCCTGATCGTGCCGTCCGATCTCGTCGATAGTAGACGATCAACACGCAATACGACATCAAATCGCGGACCTCTCTTGTAGGCGTTCTTCGCTAATACCCCAAGGTTTAAAACGCTCCCCTCTCAAGTTCGGCGAACAGCCAATCCTGGAAGCTACGCAGCTTTGGCAATTCCGCTCGCGACTTCAACAGGTTCAACGTATAGCCTTGCACGTTTAATCCGTCGAACCCGAACGGCGCCACCAGCCTCCCGGTTTCCAGTTCACGTTGCGCCAAAAGCAGGCTTTCCAGGCAGACGCCCAGACCATCGACCGCCGCGCTGATCGCCATGAACGAGCGATCGAAGCGCGGCCCGCGTCCGATGTCGAGCCGAGTCTTTCGATGCAGACGCATCCAGTCACGCCAGCCGACCAGACATCCCTCGCTGTGAATTAGCGGATGGTGCTGCAAGTCGGCGACGCCGCGCAGCGGATAAACGCCCGCCATGAGCGCCGGCGCGCACAACGCAACGATCTTCTCCGGCGGCAGTTCGAGCACCATCGTGCCGGCCGGTTGCAATTTCCGGGGACCGTAGCGGATGTCGATGTCGACCGCCTCCGAAATCAGATTCACTGCCTCTGACGATGCATTCAAACGCACATCGATATCCGGATGCGCTGCGCTGAATCGCGCAATGCGCGGCATCAGCCATTGCGTCGCAAAGCTCGGCGTTGAATGGATCGTAAGGATGTCGCTCTTCGCGACCCGGCCGATCTCGCGGGTCGCCACGTCGATCCTCGCAAACGCCGAGGTTATTTCCTCCGCGTATTGCCGTCCGGAGTCCGTCAGGATCACCGAGCGGTGCAGCCGATGGAACAAGCGGATCGCCAATTGATCTTCGAGCAGCTTGATTTGATGGCTGATGGCGGAGGGCGTCACGAACAATTCTTCTGCTGCGAACGCGAACGACGAGAGCCGCGCGGCGGCTTCGAATGCTTGTATCGACTTGAGAGTGACGCGATTGTGCATGGCAGCATCAAGGTGAATTCAATTCATCCATTGACCATCTTAATTCGTTTGAGCGCTGACGGCAGGGATATTACGCTTGAATCATTGGCAGCGGCATTGACGCGGCCCATGCAACGGAACCCTCGAGGACACCAAAGTGAACATTAGCGAAACCGCGCCCTATGCCGAACTCGCGGAGCACGCCTATCAGATCCGCCGCAACGCGCTGCGCATGGGCGAGGTGCAAGGACAGGGCTATATCGGGCAGGCACTCGACATCGCCGATGTGCTGGCCGTCGCTTACTTCCGCGCCATGCGCTATCGCGCCGAGGACCCCGAGTGGGAGGGCCGCGACCGCTTCCTGCTATCCAACGGCCATTACGCGATCGCGCTCTACGCTGCGCTGATCGAGGCCGGCATCATCGCCGACGAGGAACTCGAGACCTATGGCAGCGACGATAGCCGCCTGCCGATGTCCGGCATGGCGAGCTACACCCCGGGCATGGAGATGTCCGGCGGCTCGTTAGGGCAGGGTCTGACGATTGCGGTCGGCCGGTGTCTTGGCCTGAAGCGCAAAGGTTCCGACGCGTTTGTCTACACGCTCTTCTCCGACGGCGAACTGGACGAAGGCGCGGTGTGGGAAGGGATCATGTCCGCCGCCCATTGGCGGCTGGACAACCTGATCGCGATGGTTGACGTGAACAACCAGCAGGCGGACGGGCCGTCCTCGACCGTCATGGCGTTCGAGCCGCTGGTCGACAAGCTGCTGGCGTTCGGCTGGTTCGTACAACGCGTGGACGGCAACGATCTCGCCGCCGTCGTTGCCGCTTTCGATGCAGCGCGCGCGCATCCCGAAGCGCAACCGCGGATTATCGTCTGCGATACGCGGATGGGTTGCGGCGTGCCGTTTCTAGAAGCACGTGAGAAGAACCACTTTATCCGCGTCGATGCGCATGAGTGGCAACTTGCATTGCAAGCGCTGGAAGCCGGGAAAACCGTATGAGCGCCGCAACACCGAAACCGCGTCTGAAAACCTCGGCGATGATCGCCTCGATCGCGGGCGAAGGACAAATTACGCGCTCGGCTCCGTTCGGCCACGCACTGGTCGAGCTGGCGCGCAACCGTCCTGAAGTGGTCGGCATGACCGCCGATCTAGGCAAATACACTGACCTGCATCTATTCGCGAAGGAGTATCCCGAGCGCTACTACCAGATGGGGATGGCCGAGCAACTGCTGATGGGCGCCGCCGCCGGCATGGCACACGAAGGATCGCAGCCGTTCGTCACCACGTACGCGGTGTTCGCCGCGCGCCGTGCCTATGACTTCATTCACCAGGCGATTGCCGAGGACAACCTCGATGTCAAGATCGTCTGCGCATTGCCCGGCCTCACGACCGGCTACGGCCCGAGTCACCAGGCGGCCGAAGATCTTGCGCTGTTCCGTGCGATGCCGAACCTCACGGTGATCGATCCGTGCGACGCGCTCGAAATCGAGCAGATGGTGCCGGCGATCGCCGACCATCGCGGGCCGGTCTACGCGCGGCTGTTGCGCGGCAACGTGCCGCTCGTGCTCGACGAATACGACTACCAGTTCGAAATCGGCCGAGCCAAGCTGCTACGCGACGGCGCCGAGGTGCTGATCATCTCGACGGGGATCATGACCATGCGTGCCCTGGAAACGGCCAAGGCGCTGGCGACCGATCGCATCGACGTGGGCGTGCTGCACGTGCCGACCATCAAGCCGCTCGACACCGCCACGCTGCTGCGCGAAGCACGCCGTTCCGGCCGCCTCGTCGTGGTGGCGGAGAATCACACGGTAGTCGGCGGCCTGGGCGAGGCGGTCGCCGCGGTGCTGTTGACCAATGGCGTGACGCCGCCATTTCGCCAGATCGGACTGCCCGACGCGTTCCTCGACGCCGGTGCGCTGCCCACCTTGCACGACCGTTACGGCATTTCCACGCAAGCAATGTGCGACACGATCAAAGGCTGGCTTCGATAGATGCCGCAGACGCCCGTAGTCGCCGGCGATAAAAATTCGGATGACGAAGCAAACCATCAACATCACGTTCAGGAGATTCGCATCATGTCAGAGTCACGTCTACTCGACGGCAAGGTCGCCGTCATTTCCGGCGGCGCGTCGCCGCGCGGCATCGGCATGGCAACCGCCCGTATGTTCGCCGCGCACGGCGCGCGCATCGCTATCTTTGATCTCGACGAAGCCGCCGCGGTCGAAGCCGCTGCGTCGATCGGGCCCGAACATCGGGGCTACGTGTGCAACGTGACCGACCGTGGCGCCTGCCAGGCCGCTGTCGAGCGCACTGTCGCCGATTTTTCTTCGATCGATATTCTGATCAACAACGCCGGCATTACCCAGGCCGCCAAGCTGCTCGAGATCGACCCTGAAAGCTGGGACCGTATCCTCGACGTCAACCTGCGTGGTGTGCTGTACCTGTCGCAAGCGGTCGTCCCGCAGATGAAGAAACAGAAGAGCGGATCGATTGGCTGCATGTCGTCGGTGTCCGCCCAGCGCGGCGGCGGCATTCTTGGCGGCCCCCATTACTCGGCTGCGAAGGCCGGCGTGCTGGGCCTCGCCAAAGCCATGGCGCGAGAACTCGGCAACGACGGCATCCGCGTGAACTGCGTGACGCCGGGCCTTATCCAGACCGACATCAACGCGGGCAAGATCACCGACGACAAGCGCGTCGAAATTCTCGCCGGCATTCCGCTTAACCGTCTGGGCGTACCTGACGATGTGGCCGGCGCATTCCTGTTCCTCGCGTCGAACCTGTCGTCGTATATTACCGGCGCGGTGATCGACGTGAATGGTGGCATGCTGATTCACGGCTGACGCCCCTGGCGAAGGCGGGCCGTCTGGCGGGAGACCGGGCGGCGGCGATAAAGACTGTGTAGTAAAGAACAAACGACCGCGGCGAGCGACACGTGCAGCCGCTGCGGTTCAGATTCGAAAACTATAACGACACGCCATATTGGAGGAAGACACCATGACTACGCGTTCAAACGTCCCGCAGGGCATCAGCCGCCGCACCTTTCTGAAGGCCGGCGCCACCTTGTCCGCCGCCGTGCCGCTATGGAGCATCTCGCGCCGCGCGATTGCCGCTCCTGAGTTTTCGTACAAGCTCGCGACCGGCCAGGATCCGACCCACCCGGTCAACATCCGCGCTCAGGAGGCGATCAATCACATTCGTGAGGCGACCAACGGCCGCCTCGATATCAAGCTGTTTCCGCAGAATCAGCTTGGCTCCGACACCGATCTGCTGTCCCAAGTGCGCAATGGCGGCGTCGAGTTCTTCAACCAGGCCTCGTCGATTCTGGCGACACTCACGCCCGCTGCGGGCATCGTCAACACTGGCTTCGCGTTCAAGGACTACGACGCGGTGTGGAAGGCGATGGACGGCGATCTCGGCACCTATATCCGTGCGCAGATCGCGAAGTCGGGCATTGTCTCGGTGAGCAAGGTCTGGGACAACGGCTTCCGGCAGATCAGTTCATCGACCCGGGCGTTGCGCGCGCCGGCCGATCTGAAGGGCTTCAAGATCCGCGTGCCGCAAGCGCCGATGCTGACCTCGCTGTTCAAGGCGCTCGACGCGGGGCCCTCACCGATCAATTTCAACGAGCTGTATTCGGCGTTGCAAACCGGCGTGGTGGAGGGCCAGGAAAATCCACTGCCGATCATCGCGACCGCCAAGCTCTATGAAGTGCAGAAGTACATCAGCCTCACGTCGCATGTGTGGGACGGTTACTGGATTCTCGGCAACCGCCCCGCATGGGAGCGCCTGCCAGCCGACATCCGCGCAATCGTCACCCGCGAATTCGAAAAGGCCGCGATGCTGCAACGTGCGGACATTGCCAAGCTCAGCATCTCGTTGCGCGACGACCTGAAAGCGAAAGGCATTAGCTTTATCGACGTCGACCGTGAAGCCTTCCGTGGCGCGCTCGCCAAGACGAGCTTCTATCACGACTGGAAAGCCAAATACGGCGACGAGGCGTGGGGGCTGCTGGAGAAGTCCGTCGGAAAACTGGGGTAATGCGATGATCTCGATCTCCTATTCGCACGAGCGGCAGCATCGGTTTGCCTGCGCTCTCGACTCCGCCCTCGGCCATCTGGTGGAGATTCCCGCCGCCTTGCTGGTGCTCGCGGAAATCGTCGTGTTGCTGGCCGGCGTGACGAGCCGCTATCTGCTCCACGCGCCCCTCGTCTGGTCCGATGAGCTCGCGTCCATGCTATTCCTGTGGCTCGCCATGCTAGGCGCCGTGATCGCCTTGCGGCGCGGCGAGCATATGCGGATGACGGCGCTGGTCGGCATGGCGCCGCCGGGCGTGCGGGCCTTTCTCGACGTGGTCGCGATCGCCGCGCCGATCGCGTTCCTCGCGATGGTGATCGGCCCGGCGATCAGCTTCGCGCAGGACGAATCGGTGATCACCACGCCGGCGCTCGAACTGTCGAACGCATGGCGCGCCGCCGCGTTGCCGATTGGTTCTGCACTGATGCTGATTGTGGCCGTGGTGCGGCTCGCTCGCATGGGCAACTGGCGGTTGACGCTCGGCGCGATTGCGACAGTTGGCGTGCTGGCCGGCATCTTCGTGGCGCTTGGACCGCTGTTGCGTGATCTCGGCAATATCAACCTGCTGATCTTCTTCGTCGGACTGGTGGCGCTTGGCGTGCTAAGTGGTGTGCCAATTGCCTTTTCGTTCGGACTCGCAACCTTCGGCTATCTTGCGCTGACGACCAGTACGCCCATGCCGGTGGTGGTTGGCCGGATGGATGAGGGCATGTCCCATCTGATCCTGCTCTCGGTTCCGCTATTTGTGTTTCTCGGCCAGTTGATCGAGATGACCGGCATGGCTGCGGCGATGATCGCGTTCCTCGCGAGCCTGCTGGGTCACGTGCGTGGCGGGCTCTCGTATGTGCTGGTCGGTGCGATGTACCTGGTGTCCGGTATCTCGGGCTCGAAGGCCGCAGACATGGCAGCGATCGCGCCGGTGCTGTTTCCGGAGATGAAAGCGCGCGGCGCGAAGCCGGGGGACCTTGTAGCGCTGCTGGCAGCAACTGGTGCGCAGACCGAGACGATTCCGCCGAGCCTGGTGCTGATCACGCTCGGCTCGGTGACCGGTGTATCGATCTCAGCGCTCTTCACTGGCGGCATGTTGCCGGGGATCGTGCTCGCGATTACCTTGTGCATAGTGGTGCAGTGGCGTTATCGGCGCGAGGATATGTCGAGCGTCAAGCGTGCGACTCGCGGCGAAATCCTTCGCAAGCTGGTTATCGCGATCCCGGCGCTCGCATTGCCGTTCGTCATTCGCGCGGCGGTAGTCCAGGGGATCGCGACGGCGACTGAAGTCTCGACAATCGGTATTGCGTATGCGGTGCTGGCCGGGTTGCTGATCTACCGCCGTTTCGAATGGAAGCGGCTGAAACCGATGCTGATCGATACGGCGAGCTTGTCAGGCGCGATCCTGCTGATCATCGGAGCGGCGACGAGCATGGCGTGGGCGTTGACGCAATCAGGCTTCTCCGGAGAACTCGCGCAGACGCTCGGCAATTTGCCTGGAGGCGCCGCGATGTTCATGGCCGCGTCCATTTGCGTGTTCGTGATTCTCGGCAGCGTGCTCGAAGGCATTCCGGCGATCGTGTTGTTCGGCCCGCTGATGTTTCCGATCGCGCGGCAGATGGGCATTCACGACGTCCACTACGCGATGGTCGTGATCCTGTCGATGGGCGTGGGTCTGTTCGCGCCGCCGTTCGGCGTCGGCTACTACTCGGCTTGTGCAGTTAGCCGCATTCATCCGGACGAAGGCATGAAACCGATTCTTGGCTACATTGCTGCGCTGATGGTCGGGCTGATCGTGGTCGCCGCAGTGCCGTGGATTTCGATCGGTTTCCTTCATTGAACGTTTGACTTGATGCTGCTGCTTCTTCTGAAGCACCGGGCCGCTACGGCGTGGCGCGGTCTTCTTCCAACTGACTCGTTTGATTGCCGCCGCGTCGCGCCCACGAGGCGGCGTAGAGGAGTGTCTTGTCATGTCCACCACCGAAGCTCGGCCCGCGTCGTTGATTACGTCGCTTTCGCCATCGCTGCCGCCAGCGATGCAGCAACCGCAAATGCCGTTGGCCGACGCGATCCGCTTCCTCTCTATCGATGCGATCCTGCGCGCCGGTGAGGGTCATCAGGGCGTGCCGCTTGGCATGGCTGAAATCGCGACCGCGCTGTTCACCCGGCATCTGAAATTCAATCCCGACGATCCCACCTGGCCCGACCGCGACCGTTTCGTGCTGTCCAACGGACACGGTTCGCTACTGCTGTATTCGCTGCTCTATCTGACCGGGTATGCGGCCATCGGGTTGGACCAGCTCAAGACCTTTCGTGAACTCGGCTCGCATTGCGCGGGGCATCCAGAGTACGAACCGGCGCACGGTATCGAAGCCACCACCGGTCCGCTAGGCCAAGGTATTGCAAACGCATTCGGGATGGCGATCGCCGAAGCCTATCTTGCAGCAAAATTCGGCAGCGAACTCGTCGATCACTACACGTATGCGTTCGTCGGCGACGGCTGTCTGCAGGAGGGCATCGGTCAGGAAATGATTTCGCTGGCCGGGCACCTGCGTCTGGGCAAGTTGATCCTGTGCTGGGACGACAACCAGATCACCGACGACGGCAGCACCTCGCTATCGATTAGCGAAGATGTCTGCGCACGGTTTCGCGTGGGCGGCTGGCATGTCGTCGAAGTCGACGGTCATGATCTCGACGCCGTGTCGGCGGCGCTGATGATCGCGCGCACAGACCCGCGACCGTCGATGATCGCGTGCAAGACCATCATCGGCCGTGGCATCGAGCGTTTGCAAGGGCAGCGCGGCGGGCATAGCGGCAAGCTGTTTCAGGCAGATGCCGACACGGCACGCGCGCAGCTCGGCTGGACGCATGCGCCGTTCGAGGTGCCTGAAGACATCTTGAGCGCATGGCGCGCGGCAGGCCGTCGCAGCCATCATGAACACCGTGCATGGCGGGCGCGCGTCGCCGCGTTGCCGGAGTCGCGACGCGCCGAGTTCGAGCGGGTTCAGTCCGGCGCGTTACCGCACGGCTGGCGCGACGTGCTCGACGCGTACCGCAAACGCGCCGTGGAGTGCGACAAACCGCAGCCTGGCATCGCGCTGTCGGGAGAGATCAGTGATCTGCTCGTGCCGATCTTGCCGGAACGCATGGTCGGTTGCGCCGATCTCGAAGCGCCTACCGGACACAAGCGTCAGTTGCACGCCTTCACCGCCGACGACCGCAGCGGTGCCTACGTTCATTGCGGCGTGCGCGAACACCTGATGGGCGCGATGGCCAACGGGATGGCCGCGCATGGCGGCATCATCGCGACCAGCGTCACCTATCTGGCGTTCTCCGACTACCAGCGGCCTGCGATGCGGATGGCCGCGCTCATGGGCTTGCCGGTGGTGTTCGTGTTCAGCCACGATTCGATCGGGGTCGGAAAGAACGGTCCGACGCATCAGCCCGTCGAGATATTGGCTTCGTTGCGCGCGATGCCCAACATGCGCGTGCTGCGTCCCGCCGATGCGGTAGAGGCGGCCGAGTGCTGGGCACTCGCGCTCGAACATCGCGACGGCCCGAGCACGCTGGTGTTCGCGCGCCAGGCGCTGCCGCTCGTGCGCCGCACGCACAGCGCCGAGCCGCTGTCGCGACGCGGCGCCTACGTGCTGGCCGAGGCGGACGGCGGCCAGCGCGTGGCGACCTTGCTCGCGACTGGTTCGGAAGTGGCACTGGCGTTGCAGGCGCGCAGCCAGTTACAGGACGAAGGCATCGCAACCGCTGTTGTGTCGATGCCATGCTGGGAAATCTTCGACGAACAGGATGACGCATATCGCGCGGCGGTTCTGGGTCCGGGCACTGTGCGCATCGGTGTCGAGGCCGCGCTGCGGTTTGGCTGGGACCGCTATCTGGGCGAGCGGGGCGGCTTCGTTGGAATGACCGGCTTCGGCGCATCTGCTGATGCGTACACGCTGTTCGAACATTTTGGCATTACGGCCGGTCATGTTGTGGCCGAAGTAAAACGCTTTCTGTAGAAGTGCGAAGGGGTATGAGGGCACTGTCAGGTTGCTCGGGCTATCGCTTAAAATGATGCGATGAAGAACAGGGAAATCGCTCTATCCCGGTAGCCTTGCTGGTGTGGAGCCCCTTTCGGGCACGCAGAGAGACCGGGTCGATCGCGTGTTGCAACCAGGGGTAACATATCCACATTGCATGCAGCAGTTCCACGACAAGGATCGCATCTTGACTTGATGGCGCCCACCATGAGCCACGACTCTTCAGGCAATCCCGACGAGCTGTCGTCAGGCGGCAGCCGCTACCATCAGGGGTATCCCAGGTTGGACGAAAGGCAACTGGCGCTATTGGAGCGATATGGCGAGCGATATGGCGAGCGACGCAAGCTGAAAGCCGACGACATTCTGTATTCCGAAGGCGACCGGCACATCGCGATGTTCGCCATTGTCTCCGGAACGATCGAGGCGACCAGAGCGGCCATTCAGGGCTCTCAATCAGGGTTGATTGTGGTTGGCGGTGGAAATTCGGCTGGACAGGCAGCGGTATTCCTTTCGAGGTTCGCACTTCAGGTTCATGTCATTATTCGTGGCGACGGGCTCAGCGAAGCTGCGGGTGACGTCTGTCGAGCGTTACCCGGTTCGTCCGCTATGGATACTCTTCGCCAGGCGTCCACAACCCAGAAAGGATTTGCACGATGGCCAAGATCTCTGCAGGGGTGGGTCCACAATTCCCACAAGTCGTTGTTCTGTTCGGCGCTACTGGCGATCTGGCGCGACGCAAGCTCTTGCCAGGCTTGTTCCATCTGTCGAGCGCTGGATTCATTCCGGGCTGCAGGATCATTGCAGTCGCACTCGACGACCTTCACATTGACGACTTTCGTCGCACGGCGCGAGAAGCGCTCGACGAGTTTTCTTCTCGCAAGGTCGCCCAGCCGGAGTGGGACACGTTCGCCGCCAATCTCGACTATCTGCCGCTGACAGCGGGCGCGGAGGCGCTCAAGGCGGCGGTGCTGAACGCCGAACTGAGCTTCAATGGTGAGTGCCGGCGGTTGCATTACCTCAGCGTTCCACCTAACGCTGCGCTCTCCGCAGTCGGTTTGCTCAAGGAAGCGGGCCTCGTGGAACGCTCACGGATCATCATGGAAAAGCCGTTCGGAACGGATCTGAAGAGTTCTGTTTCGTTGAATGCCCGGTTGCACGAAGTCTTCGAAGAAAAGCAGATCTTCCGGATCGATCATTTTCTGGGGAAGGAGCCCGCCCAGAACATTCTCGCCTTCCGCTTCGCGAACGGTCTGTTCGAGCCGATCTGGAATCGCAACTTCATTGACCACGTTCAGATCGACGTGCCTGAAACCCTGGGCCTCGGCAAGCGCGCGGGTTTCTATGAGCAAACAGGCGCATTTCGCGACATGGTCGTCACGCACCTGTTTCAGATCCTCGCATTCATGGCGATGGAGCCACCGACGTCGCTGGAACCGTCGCCCATTAGCGAAGAAAAGAACAAGGTCTTTCGCAGCATGCTGCCGATACAGCCAACCGACGTCGTCCGGGGGCAGTACACCGGTTATCGATCCGAGGAAGGCGTCAGTCCAGAATCAGAAACGGAAACATTCATTGCGTTGAAATGTTCGATCGATAATTGGCGCTGGGCTGGCGTTCCGTTCTATCTGCGCACAGGAAAGCGGCTTGCCGAGGGGCAACGCATCATTTCCATCGCATTTCGCGAGCCGCCGAAGAGCATGTTTCCGGCTGGATCAGGTGTCGGTTCGCAAGGACCGGACCATTTGACGTTCGATCTGGCGGATGCCTCGAAGATGTCGCTTTCGTTCTACGGCAAACGCCCGGGTCCCGGGATGCGGCTGGACAAACTGAGCTTGCAGTTCGCCATGCGCGATACCGGCCTGATTGGCGAAGTACTGGAAGCCTATGAGCGATTGATCCTTGATGCCATGCGCGGAGACCGTACGCTTTTCACTACCGCTGAGGGCATCGAGCGGCTGTGGGAAGTATCGACGGCCTTGCTCGAATCGCCTCCTCCCGTTCGCTTCTACGCCCCGGGCTCATGGGGGCCAAATGCCATCCATCAACTCGTCGCACCCCAGGCGTGGCGGCTTCCATTCGAGCGGGCGTGGCGGGATCCGAACGCCTTGGGTAGCTGACTTGTACAGGCTTGCTGGCAGCACGAGCGGACAGTGCTTCCAGGACGCGTTGAGACACGCGCTAAGCCGGGTCTAAAGCACGCATTACGATGCCTTCGTCTCCGGCGAGCAGCAAGTCGCGGCCTTCGATTCGCTCGCCCTCGCGACCTCCCGTGGTTGACAACACCAGGGTTCCCCGAGGCACCTCCACCGATGCATCCGCCCCGGTCATGTTCAACGCCATGAAAAACCGGTCACCATCCAGGCGGCGTTCATAGGTCAGTACGTTCCCGTTTGACACAACTCGTTCAATCGTCCCTTCCACCAACGCCGGTTCGCTTCTGCGCAACGCGAGCAAGCGTCGAAAAAGCGTCAGCATCGACGATGCTTGGCTATCCTGATCAATGACGTTGACACCGTTGCTGGCCGCTATCGGCAACCACGGCACACCGCTCGAAAAGCCAGCGTTCGGTGATCCATCCCATTGCATGGGCGTTCGCTCCGGGTCGCGGCCCTGGCCGATGCCAGGCTGTCGCAACTCGGCAGGATCCTGCACGCGATCGGGCGGAATCACCCCATCGGTCATGGCGATTTCATCGCCGTAATAGAGCGTGGGCGTGCCGCGCAGGGTGAGCAGCAACATCGCGGCGACTCGCGCCTGGCGCGTGCCGATGCGTGACGCGACACGCGGGTTGTCGTGATTGCCGAGCACCCAGTTTGGCCATGCGTGCAAAGGAAGCGCATGGTCGTATTCGGACACGATCCGCGCAATCTCCTTCGCGTTCCAGGGCGCACTGATCAGTTGAAAGTTGAACGGCATGTTTGCACCTTCGCCGTTCGGTCCGTAATAGCTGACCAGTTGAGGCACGGGCAAATAAATCTCGCCGATCAGCACGCGCTCGCCGTATTCGCCGTATTCGTCGAGCGTCGCGCGCATCGACCGGACGATGTCATGGACTTCCGGCTGATCTTCCGTATACGTTTGCAACTGCCGATGATGATCCGGTTCGCCGGCCTTGAACTGCGGGTTCGGCGGATTGTCGCGGAAGAGGGCGTCCTTGATCAGCAACCAAAGCACATCGACGCGAAAGCCATCGACGCTCCGATCCAGCCAGAACCGCAAGACGCAGTCCATTGCCGTGCGTACGTCGGCATTGCGCCAGTTCAGATCGGGCTGTTCACGCAGAAACGCGTGATAGTAATATTGGCCGGTGAGGGCATCCCATTCCCACGCCGAACCGCCCATACGGCTTAGCCAGTTGTTCGGAGGGCCCCCATCGGAAGCGGGATCGCGCCACAGATACCAGTCGCGCTTCGGGTTATCGCGTGATGAGCGGCTCTGCGTGAACCACGGATGTTTGTCGGAGGAATGATTGGGAACAAAATCGAGCAAGACCTTCAGGCCCAGTTCATGCGCATGAGACACGAGTCGGTCGAAGTCATCGAGCGTCCCGAACATAGGCGCGATGGCGCAATAGTCGGCGACGTCGTAGCCGAAGTCGACCATTGGCGACGGGTAGACAGGCGAGATCCATACGGCGTCCACGCCAAGCGTTCTGAGGTATTGCAGGCGCGCCGTGATGCCCGCAAGATCGCCGATGCCGTCGCCGTTTGCGTCCTGAAAAGAACGCGGGTAGACCTGGTAAATCACGCCTCGCTGCCACCACGCCAATTCTGACATTCCCGTTCCTCGAATGACTGCACAGGTTGGACCCACGAGCAGACTTAAATGCTAAACGATCTCTGGTACAAGAATGCAATCGTCTATTGCCTCTCGGTCGGCACATTCATGGACGCAAACGGCGACGGCGTAGGGGATTTCCAGGGGCTTATCCGCCGGCTTGATTATCTGCAGGGCCTCGGCGTTACCACTATCTGGCTGATGCCGTTTCAGCCATCGCCCGGCCTTGATGCCGGATACGACATCTCGGACTACTACAACGTCGATCCCCGCTACGGCACGCTAGGCGACTTCGCCGAGTTTGCGCATGCATGCCATCAACGCGGTCTTCGAGTCATGATCGACCTCGTGGTCAACCACACGTCCGATCAGCATGCGTGGTTCCGGGAAGCACGTAGCGATCCTGACTCGACATATCGCGACTGGTATGTGTGGTCAGATAAGAAACCTCGCAACGCCAAGGATGGAATCGTGTTCCCGGGCGTTCAGAAATCGACGTGGACGTACGACAAGCAGGCGGCGCTTTGGTACTTCCATCGTTTCTACGATTTCCAACCGGACTTGAATACAGCCAACCCGCATGTGCAGGCGGAGATCCTGAAGGTGATGGGCTTCTGGATTCAACTTGGCGTGTCGGGTTTCCGGATGGACGCCGTGCCCTTCGTGATATCGACGAAGGGCGCCAAGGTCGGGAAGCCGGTCGAGCAGTACGACATGCTGCGCACTTTCCGGGAATTCTTGCAGTGGCGCAAGGGAGACGCGATCATCCTCGCGGAGGCGAATGTCCTGCCCGATACGGACCTGGAGTATTTTGGCGACGACGGGGAGCGTCTCCAGATGATGTTCAATTTCCAGGTCAACCAGAATACGTTCTACACGCTGGCGAGCGCGGACACGGCACCGCTGAAGAAGGCGCTGCTGGCGACCAGGCCGCGGCCTGCAACGGCTCAATGGGGCGTGTTCCTGCGCAACCACGACGAACTTGATCTCGGCCGGCTGAGCCCTGAGCAACGGGCCACCGTATTCGCGGCCTTCGGCCCGGATCCGGACATGCAGCTATATGGAAGGGGCATCCGCAGAAGGATTGCGCCGATGCTCTCCGGCGACCGGCGACGTCTTGAACTCGCTTACAGCTTGATGCTCACGCTGCCGGGAACCCCCGTATTCCGATACGGCGATGAAATCGGCATGGGTGACGATCTGCGCCTGCCCGAACGTGAGTGCGCCCGCACGCCGATGCAGTGGTCCACCGAGCCGCATGGCGGCTTTACCAAGCACGCGCGGCCCGTCACGCGCGTCATTTCGGGTGGCCCTTACGGTTACGAACGGGTCAATGTGGCGGACCAGCGGCGCGACCCCAATTCGTTCCTGAACTGGACGGAGCGCCTGATTCGCATGCGTCGAGAGGTTCCGGAGATCAGTTGGGGCGACTTCGCGGTTTTACGCGCTTCCCGCAACGATGTCCTCGCAATGCGCTACGACTGGCGAAACAATTCGGTCTTGTGCCTGCATAACTTCAGCGCCGAGGCGTGCACGGTGAAGTTCAAGTCGGGTGCTGCGAATCCCGGCGAAGACGTCCTTGTCAACCTCCTATCCGACGATCATAGTCAAGTAGCCCCCGACGGCCGCCATAGCGTCGTTCTGGAGCCTTACGGGTATCGCTGGTATCGCGTGGGCGGACTCGATTACTTGCTCAAGCGCAGCGAAGTGTAATGTGCGCGGTGTCATCGTTCACTGTCGGGAACGGGGCGCCAAGAGGTGACGCGAAGGCTGCCGGCGAACGCATTTGGAACGCGCTTGGGCAAGCACGCATGTCATCGAAAGTCCCCAAGCGAAAACCCGCGGGTGTCGCCTCGATGACACTTGATGCCGAAAACGGGGTGCTGTCGCGCATTTTGAGTCGCTTCACTTCACTGGCGGCGAAGTGGGCTGGCAAGCGGCCCATGTACCAACAAACCCTGATCCCGCAGCGCTATTAACGTCATCGGCGGCGCCAACCTTGCGGAGGGCGCTTGGAAACACTCGCTTTCAACTGGGCAAACGGTCCTTCGATCTTGCACATGCTCGTCGAGCATCTGCAAATTGTAGCGGTGGGCGTCGGCTTCGCGATCCTCACCGGCGTACCGCTGGGATCGCCATCAGTCTCAACGAACGTGTGGCGCGCGTCGTGCTCTACGTCGCTGCCATCCTCATGACGGGTGCCGTCGGTCGCGCCGTTCGGCTTGTTAATCCCGGTACTGTCACTGATTGGGCAAGGCATCGGTCTCTTGCCGGCTGTGATCGCACTTTTCCTCTATTTGCAATTGCCAAATCGAAGTTGATATCGATCAACGCTACGCTCGGATCACCGCTTGTAGTGCCGGAGTCTGCGCTCATCGGTCAGCAGCGCATGGGTCAAAATCCCCTTCCTTGACCTGGACGCGGTGGTCCGCGATGGGGCGGACCCCCAGCGCCATGAGTCCGCTGCCCGCGGCGAGTACTTGCGAGGCTGCGCGGACCGCTCATTTCACAACACCTGCTTCAATTCGGCAAGGTCGACGACGCCAGATTGGCTCGTGAACGCCAGCGAGTGTCCGTGGCTCTGCTGTTGCGATACCCCGCTGATCCGATGATCGCCACTGTCATAGGTACGAAGGTCACCGTTTTCTTCGATCAGCAAGCGCTGTTTATCGGGGAAAAACGCATAGCGCACGCCGTTTTGTGAACCGCTAGCAGACGCGTGACCCAATTCATCAGGCCACCACTTTTCCATAGCGGCCATGGGCTTCATTGGCTCCATCGGTTTCATGGGTTGCATGGGCTTCATGGGTTTCATCGGTTCCATCGTTTTCTCTCCTTGCAGATGAAGGCGACAGATCGCCGCCTTCCTATTTTTTAAACTGCACCGCCTGCTTCGAGGCAGGGACGTTGGGTCTCCACCACAAACCGATGACACGTGCGCGGTCCGCCCCTCGTGCACGGGTGGTGGCATCCGCGAAGCGCTAGTCGCTGCAGGCGACCTTACGACGAATCAGCAAGCCGTGATCCCGACACTTTCAAACGGCTGTCGCGCTATTCAGATCACATCACGGAGCGAGCGATCAAGCGGGCCTCATGTGTTGAGTCGGCGCCGGGCGCAAGATCAGTCGTATCCGAGAGGTCAACCAACTGGGTCGACCTAAGCCGGTCACCATCGAACTCTGTCAACGTTGGACAGCAGGCCATGAATTGGCGACAATCCTGATGCCTGCGAGAGCGAGAGACGTGTTCCGTCCGGCGCAATATTGCGTCAAGAATTCGTTTGCCCACACTGGGTGCATGGCCAGCCATAAGAGCCCCGCATGCTGAACATTCTCGGAAAAGCATCATCCATCAACGTCCGCAAAGTGCTCTGGGCATGTGCCGAGCTGCGCATTCCCTTCGAGCGGGAGGACTGGGGCACGGGATTCAGACAAACCGATACTCCCGAATTTCTATCGTTGAATCCCAATGGTCTTGTACCCGTCATCAAGGACGGTGATTTTGTGCTTTGGGAGTCGAACGCGATCATCCGCTATCTGGCTTCGCGCTATGCTGGCGAAGCGCTTTATCCTACCGACCCCGTGAAGCGGGCAAGGATCGATCAGTGGATGGACTGGCAGGCAACGGATTTGAACCGGTCCTGGAGCTATGCATTTCTCGGCCTCGTCAGGAAGTCGCCTACACATCAGTCGCCGAACGAGATTTCCACGTCGCTCGCGGGCTGGGCTCGGCACATGAGCATACTGGAAAGTCAACTTGATGCAACGGGCGCGTTTGTCGCCGGAGAGCATTTCAGCCTCGCCGACATTCCTATCGGATTGTCCGTGAATCGCTGGTTCAGCACTCCGTTTGCGCATCCCCGCTTTACAGCCGTCTCCGACTATTTCGACCGCCTTGCTGATCGCACCGGCTTTGCAGCGTACTGCAAGAACGGAACGCCGTAATCGTCGTCTGGCCCTTCGCTGTGTTTTCGGCCGAGAGGCATTTCGGTGAAGAGCCGGTTTTGGACGGTTCAACCGGCTACCGTAGATCGATCTGGGCCGGCCGGGTCAAGGAGAGACAGGCTATCGTTCGTCTTCATCGTAAATCTGACATTTAGCCGTAGCAAACGACTTAATATTTGGAGAGTGAGGTGAAAATAGCGAAGCTTGCAAGTATCGCGCTGCTCTGTGCCGCTGTCGCCGCCGGTATCTCACCGGTTGTTTCGGCCCAGCCGCAAGGAGATTACGGGCCACCTCTAGAAACCGTCAAGACCTTCGACACGTTCAAGCTCGTTGGCATTGGTGTGTCCCACGAGGGCCGCATCTTCGCGAGTGCCCCCGCAGCCGAGTCCGGCGACAGGCTCGTTGAGGTCAATGCCCAAACCGGCACGGTGACGCCGTATCCCGATCAGGCCTGGAATACCTCTGGCACTGACACGGAGCATGAGTGGGCTATCCCGCAGGCGATGTGGGTGGACAAAGCCGACCACCTGTGGGTGCTCGATTCCGGGCGAGCGGTGCTGACGGCCGCGAGTCCGGGCGCGAAACCCAAGCTGGTCGAGTTCGACCTCAGCAGCAACAAGGCGATCCGCAGTTATGGCTTCGATGGCACCGTTGCGCCTAGCGACTCGCTCAACGATGTGCGCATCGACCTCGTCCATGGGTACGCGTATTTGAGCAACGTCGGCAATCGCGGCAGCCTGGTCGCGCTGAACCTTAAGACCGGCAGATCGCGGCAGGTTCTGGTCGGCGACCGCTCAACCTTTGCCGATCCCCAGCAGCATCTGATGATCGGCGGGCAACCAGCGCAAACTAACGATGGCAAGCAGGTCGCGATCCACGCCGACGGCATCGCGCTCTCCCCGGACGCCAAATGGATCTACTACCGGCCGCTGACCGATCACAACTACTGGCGGGTGCCAACAAGTGCCCTGATCGACGTCCGTCTGACCCCCGTCCAAATGTCACGCAAGGTGCAATACCTCGGCTCGGCCGAACTGACCGGCGGTTTGATCATGGACCAGCATGGGACGCTTTACGGCGGCGATCTCGAACACAGCACCATCGTTGCTCTCGACATTGATCCCGCTACACACAAAGTGAAATCGCGCCTTTTCGTACGCGCTCCCGGGCGACTGTCCTGGGCGGATGGCTTCGCTATCAGCCAAGGTTATCTCTACATCGCAGACTCCCACCTCTGGGAGGTGACATTCAAGAATCATCTGCCACGTTCCGGACCGCTCACCATTTTCAGGGCAAAGTTGCCCGGGTGAACTCCAGCCAGCGGGTGGGCGGAGCTCAGGAAGCCTTGCTCGCCCGCATCCGGATTCGCGGGGCGCGTCGCCCCGTACTGTCGGGCGGGCGCCTGCCAGTGGCGCATTGATCCGCTCCAGCGGGCCCGATTGACCGCAGGTGTTGATGCCGGTCAGATGCACGCCGCGCGACGACACAGATGAACATGATCGATGTGCAGAACTCCACCGCGAAGACGCTGGGGCTCGAGTCGTCGGACGAAATCACGATCGCCAATATCCAGTACGGGCGGGCGACCATGGGTCATAACACAGTGGGGCGTGGCGGCATTGGGGCAACCGGCTTCTGATCTGAACCGGGAGCTGCATCATACTCAAACCGGCGTATGGGTGGGCGGAGCAACGCTGCATTAGGCAATATGAAAACTGATGGAGCTTTGAGACCCGTCAGCCTGCTGGATCCAGAGGCTACCGGTTTCGGCGATGACGGGCAAAGTTGGCCGCTCATGGACGTGCGTGCGTAGCTTTCCCGAATTGGCGGTCTCGCGATAAACGTGAATGCGAATTCGCCGATCTCCAGCTTGGAGGATCGGCCGGATGGCGGCTTTCTCTGAGAACGGCCGTTCACTCGAGGACTTTGTTCGGCGTAGCGCTGAACGAGATAAACCGGGCAATGGACCACTTGCCATCCGGCTGCCGTTTGAAAATGTCCATGCCCGCTTCAGTACTCACGCTCGACGCGCCACCCTTCTGCGCAGTAAGGGTCCAGAACAGCCGGACTACGGCGATATCCCCGGACACGATGATTTCGCGGATGTCGGGGCTGTCGTAATGGAGCTGCAACCCGGGTTTCGCCAACACGGCACTGAGCTTTCCGCAGACTGCGTCCCGGCTACCATCGAGCGCGTCAGGAACGGTTGAAACCAGATCAGGGGCGAACACGTCACAGACTCCTGCAGCATCGCGAGCGTTAAACGCCACCGTCCAACGCTGCAGCCGTTTCGTGATGGCGGCCTTGTCTGAATCCACGTCTGCGCGAGCGGGGGTCACCGCGCCAACGCCGGCTAGCACGACGGCAATTGCCAGCAGCCATCTGATCATGGTGGGTCTCCAAATCAATCTGGTTCGCTGCCATTTTATAGGGAACAGATCCAGCAAGGTGGTGTCGCGTTAAGGACGATGCGACGATGCGACGATGCGACGATGCGACGATGCGACGATGCGACGATGCGACGATGCGACGATGCGACGATGCGACGATGCGACGATGCGACGATGCGACGATGCGACGATGCGACGATGCGACGATGCGACGATGCGACGATCAGTCGCCTGAGATGAAGAGGATTGCTTACATCACGAGAGAATAGAACTTTTGTGCAGAAGTCGATGCAACGCCATCGTCACATATCTGCCCCTTGCGAATCATGTGCGCGATCTCTATGCCAGACAGGATGATGCGC